>CAZSTP010000244.1:0-4129 GCA_964609325.1 uncultured Novosphingobium sp.
TGCCCGCCATCATCTGCTGCTTGGTCAGCAAGTTTGTGCCCATGCCGCCAACGAGATGGCAATAGCCGCACTGCGCCTCGAACACCGCCTGGCCATCGCGACCGGCCTGCAGGCGATCCCCTTCGGGCGCCTGCGCACGCAGCATATAGGGCGGCATGGGCGGAGGCCCGGGAGGCGGACCGGCCGGTGCGGCAGGCGCTTGGGCAATGGCGGCGGCGCCGAGAGCAAAAGCTGCGGCGGCGAGGATCATACGCTTCATCTTATTGCCCTCCCTTATAGGCCGAGCCGCGCATGTTGGCGTAATTGGCGGGCCATACGCCCTGCTTGCCCGGCGCGATCACGCCGTTTGGATCGAGCGCGGACTTCACCTTTTCATCAAAACGGCGCAGCGCGTGATTGTTGAAATCGAACGTTTCCATCACCGGGTCCATCCAGCCCAGATGCGTGCGGTATTCGGCATAACCGGCTTTCGCGGTTTCGACGATCAGCGCATCGAACAGCTTGCGCATTTTGGCAACCTGCGCGGCATCATCACGATCATACATCAGCATGTTGACGTTGTTGGCAAAGCGCCCGCCAATCGTGAAGCTGGCATAGAAATCGACATCGAAATCGGCGATGATCTTGCGGCTGCGGCGCATCTGATCGAGCACGTGGGAACCGGTTGCGGGCACCACCGGCGAAAAGCCCATGTGCGCGCCGCGACCGCCCACCCAATCCGACATTTGCAACGGCACTGCCGAGGGCACGCCCATCGTCACTTCATACTGGCCGATGGGATCGCCCTGCCGCCACCAGATTTCATGCGGTGCAGCGTCAAGATTGCGCTTCATCGCGGCCTTGACCACTTCGGCACGGGCCTTGACCACCGATTCTTCACCATAAAGACGCAGCGCGACTTGCCAGTAGCCGAGCTTGTATTGCTTGAGCAGTTCCTCGACGCGCCATTCCGGAATGGCCGAGGGTTTGTCCCAGAAATCGTTGCGCTGGCCCTTGAGGACCATCTTGCCCAGCCATGAGGGAATGAACACGTTCTGATCGATCAGGCCGGAAATCTTGAGCGGCGTAATCGTATCGATCACCCAGTCGATGTCTTCGGCTTTGGGGATATCCCAGATGATTTCGAGCGAGGTTTCGGGCGCAGGCTGGAGCCAGACGCCTGCCTTGGTCACGATGCCGAGGTTCGATTGCGAGAACGCCAGATCCCACGTGGGGCCATAGCTCATCGGGAAAAGGTGGAAGGCGGGATTGTTGTTCATCGCGCCCATGCCGGTGCGCAGCAGATCGCCATCGGGCAAAACCGCCTCGACCCCGCACAAATTGCGCGCGTGGAGGCCATAGGAGGTATAGCCGATGCCGTGTTCGAGCGCGTTGCCCAATACCGAGCCCCAAGCGTTGCCCGGAACCGACATCCACAGCGGTGCCTTTTCGCGCTGGATCCGGTCATAGAGATCGAAGAAGCCGACGCCGGGTTCGACCACGCAATAGGCCAGCTTGTGATCGAGTTCGAGCACCTTGTTCATGCGCCCGAGGTCCATCACCACGGTGCCTTCCATGCGCGGTGCGGCGGTGCCGTACCCAAGGTTTTTGCCACGCGCGACGGGCCAGAGCGGCACTTTGTGTTCATTGGCCAGACGCACAATTGCGCGCACTTCATCAACGCTTGCGGGCGCAACGGCGGCGGAAGCAGGCCATTCCTCGGTTGATCCGGGGGCGTAGGTATCGGCATAGGCGTCACGATCAGCGTCCGAATCCATGACCCATGGCTTGCCGACGACACCGGCAAAGGCGGTCATCGCAGACTGGAATTGCTTCGGACTGACGCGCGGGGGCAGATGCAGCTTCACCGGTCAGATTCTCCCGTTTACTTTTATAACAATTGTTATCGTTATGCTTGGCAGTTTGCGTTTCGTCAAGCCTGCTCCCCCTCCTCTTCAGAGGAGGGGGCTTTTTCGGGCTCACGTCAGCGCGTAATACTTCACGTAATTGCCATCGGCCTTCCGTTCACCCACGCCGATAAAGACGTGGCGCGTCAGCCAATCGTGCTTGCCCTTGCTCACTTCAAAGCTGGGTTGTGCGCGCAAATAGTATTCGGCATGGGGCACAGGCTCTCCCCCGGCAAAGGCCCAGCTGCGCAGCCGGTCCATCGTGCCGGGTTCACGGCCCCACAGGAAGCCCTTGTTCTGCATGTAGATCAAGGTTCCATCATCAACCTCTAGCATATAGCGCGCATCGAACACGGCAGTGTCATCAGGGCGGAAGAAGGCATAGTCACCGCCCGAATTGGGCACGGCTTTGCCCTTCAGGCGCGGGCCTTCAAACTCGCCTTCGTCCACATAAACCGCGCTGCGCATGCCGCCCGATGGCAGATCGGGCACCATCTGCACGCGCGTGAAGCGCAACCGGCACGCGAAGGCGAATTCGAGGCGGGGATTGTCGAGTGTAGAGAAGTCCATGCGCGTACCTCAATAATTCGAAAGAATGGTCAGGCTGGGGCCGTCGAGCGGCTTTCCGGCTTTCTGCTTGGCCAGTTCATCCTTGCGGGTGCCGGCTTGCAGATCGATCAGATAGGCGTGGATCGCATCGGTATCCTCTGCCGAAAGCAGATCGTCCCAGCGCGGCATGCCGTTGGGCACAAGCAGGCCTTCGCGCACGATCTGGCGGAACATCTCGTGCGTGGCGGGCTGCATCCGGCGCAGATCGGGCGTGATCGAGCGTGGCTGGTTGGCGTGGCAAATGGCGCAATTGCTGAAGAAGAGGCTCCGCCCCTGAGCAATCGTTTGGGCGGTGACGCTGCCGGATTGGGCAGGCGGTTCGGGTGCAATTTCTAATGCGGGGCGCAAGTCCGGCTTTGGCACCGGGCCGCCACCGATCTTGAACACCAAGAGCCGGTTGGTGTTTTCGCGGCTATAGGCAGCGGAATAGCGCGGCACATACGGATAACCGCCACCGCCCCAGCCTGCCGTCACGGCGATGTACTGCACGCCGTTCACCGCGTAGGTCATCGGTGCGGCCATGATCGCGGTGCCGGTGTCGATCTCTTTCAGCAGCTTGCCGGTCTTCGTTTCGCGCACAAAAAGCTTGCCGGTGACGCCGCCATAGATCGTCAGGCCGCTGGCGGTGGTAAGCACGCCGCCCCGGTCCTGCCAGCCAGCGGTATCAGCCGCCCATACGGTCTTGCCGGTCAGCGGATCAATCGCGCGCAATTGCGCGGTGGCGGGTTGGCGCAGGGCTTCCTGATAGGCGGGCAATTTGCGCACCGCATCGCCGAATTCAGGCGGGAACGCGGCCAGCGCCTCTTTCACATCGGGCGTGAAGATCAGCGCGGCATCGTTGTTCAGCCCGCGTGCCTTGAAGGGCTTGGCGCCCGGCGTCATGAAGATCAGGTTGCCCATATCCAGCACCGCGCCAACATAAAGTCCGGTGGCCGGATCATAGCTGGCAGGATGCCAGTTGCGCGCACCGGTGGTGGCGGGGAACACGATCTTGGGACCGGTGGTATAATCTGCGGCTTCGGGATCAAGGATCGGGCGGCCGGTCTCGGGATCAATGCCCTTTGCCCAATTGGTGCGCACGATGGGATTAGCGCGCAGCAATTTTCCATCGCGCCGGTCAAGGATGTAGAGATAGCCGTTCTTGGGCGCGTGCAAAACGACCGGACGGTTCTGGCCGTCGATGTCCATGCGCGTAAAGATCATCGGCTGGGTGGCGGTGAAATCCCAGTTGTCGCCGGGCGTTTCCTGATAGTGCCACTTCATCCGGCCCGTCTTGGGATCAAGCGCGACAAGGCTGGCAAGGTAAAGATTGTCGCCGCCTGCGGGTGAACGCTTTGACGTGGCATATGGCCCGCCATTGCCGGTGCCGACAAGGACAAGCCCCGTTTCGGGATCGAAGTGGATCGCATCCCACGGGCTGCCACCGCCACCGATATCCCAGCGGCTGTTCGGGTCCCACGTTTTGAGCGCGGCTTCGAGTTCGGGTGTTTCCTGCGGCCCCAGCTTGGGATCGCGCGGCACCACATGCCAGCGCCAGCGCAGTTTGCCGGTTTCGAGATCCAGCGCGGTAACATAGCCGCGCACATCGTATTCCGCGCCGGACATGCCGACAACGACAACATCGCCCGCAATTT
>CAZSTP010000245.1:0-4114 GCA_964609325.1 uncultured Novosphingobium sp.
GGTGCTGGCAATGACTCGTTCTCGGACGCGTTGGGTGCGAACGTCATGGATGGCGACGAAGGCAGCGATGTCTTCAGCGGTGTAGGCAGCGGCACCGGCGTTGATACGCTGACTGGTGGCAGCGGGCGCGATTTTTATTACCTCAGCTGGAACCAAGGCAGCGCGCTCGACATTGTCACGGACTTTGCGACCGGCGTTGGCGGGGATGTGATCGACATCAGCTATGTCGGCGGGGTTTATCTTGGCGGCGAAAATCCGTTCTTGCGTGGGTACTTGCGACTGCAACAGGACGGCGCAGACACGCTGCTGCAATACAATGCCGATGGCTTGGGCGATGATTGGCAAAACGTGCTGCGGCTGCAAGCGACCGACGCGAGCGCCTTTGGCTACGACAACTTCCAGCCGCAGTATGGCCCTGATGGCAGCGGCGCTCTGTTGATCGGCACGCCTTCAAGCGACAGCGTTTCGGGCACGGTCAGCAACGACACGCTGGAAGGGCGCGAGGGCAACGATGCGCTTTATGGCGGTGCTGGAAACGATGTGCTGCGCGGCGAAGCGGGCAATGACTCGCTTCAGGGCGAGCAGGGCGATGATTCCCTGTTCGGCGGTGCTGGCAATGACTCGTTCTCGGACGCGTTGGGTGCGAACGTCATGGATGGCGACGAAGGCAGCGATGTCTTCAGCGGTGTAGGCAGCGGCACCGGCGTTGATACGCTGACTGGTGGCAGCGGGCGCGATTTTTATTACCTCAGCTGGAACCAAGGCAGCGCGCTCGACATTGTCACGGACTTTGCGACCGGCGTTGGCGGGGATGTGATCGACATCAGCTATGTCGGCGGCGTTTATCTTGGCGGCGAAAATCCGTTCTTGCGTGGGTATTTGCGCCTGATTCAGGACGGCGCAGACACGCTGCTGCAATACAATGCCGATGGCTTGGGCGATGATTGGCAAAACGTGCTGCGGCTGCAAGCGACCGACGCGAGCGCCTTTGGCTACGACAACTTCCAGCCGCAATATGGCCCCGATGGCAGCGGTGCGCTGATCATTGGCACGGCATCAGGCGATGGCCTGTTTGGCACAGTCAGCAGCGACACGATTGAAGGCCGCGATGGCAGCGACTCGCTTTATGGCAATGCCGGGAATGACGTGTTGTCGGGCGAAGCTGGCAATGACTCGCTTCAGGGCGAGCAGGGCGATGATTCCCTGTTCGGCGGTGCTGGCAATGACTCGTTCTCCGACGCGTTGGGTGCGAACGTCATGGATGGCGGTGAGGGTGACGATGTCTTCAGCGGCGTTGGCAGCGGCACCGGCATTGACACGCTGACCGGCGGCAGCGGGCGTGATACCTATTATCTGGGATGGTATCCCGGCAATGCGCTCGACATCGTGACCGACTTCACGACCGGCATCGGCGGCGATGTGATCGATATCAGCTATATTGCCGGGGTTTATTACGGCGGTATCAATCCGTTTGCGGGCGGCATTTTGCGCCTGCTTCAGGATGGTGACGACACGCTGCTGCAATACAACGCCGATGGCATTGGTGATGATTGGCAGAACGTGTTGCGCCTTGAAGCGACGGATGCGGCCACCTTCTCTTATGACAACTTCCAGCCGCAATACGCACCGGACAACATTGGCGCGATCATTGATGATGGCGCGGGCAATAATACGCTTGTCGGCACGCCAAACCGTGATGTGATTTCAGGCAATGACGGCAATGATTCCCTGATCGGCAATAATGGCGACGATCAGCTGTTTGGCGGAAATGGTGCAGATAGCCTTGCCGGTTTGATCGGCGATGACAGCCTGTTTGGCGGCAGCGGAAACGATGTTCTGCTCGACGTTAATGGCGCCAACGTGATCGATGGCGGCGTGGGCAACGATACCTTCGTGCAAGTCGGCTATGGCGATACCGGATCTCAAATGACCGGTGGCGCAGGCGCGGATTCCTATCAGCTTTACTGGCGCGATGGTGGTGTGGCTGACACCATTACCGATTTCACGACCGGTCCGGGTGGTGACACCCTGTATCTGTCTACAATCCTGAACCAGACCATCGGCTATGCCTCGGGTGAAAACCCGTTCCTGACCGGCCATTTGGCGCTGGTGCAGGACGGCGCTGATGTGCTGCTGATGTTTGACCGCGATGGTGCGGGGGCGGGCGGCGCAGTGGCGCTGGTGCGCATGCTGGGTGTGTCGGTGGGCGATTTCACGCTCCACAGCTTTGAACCCAACTTTTCGCCCGGCGGTGAAGGCGTGGTGCTGGAGGGCACGTCGATTGGCGAGGTGTTCCACGGTTCAGCCTCGAATGACACGATATCGGGCCTTGGCGGTGCGGATGTCGTTTATGCCGGGTCTGGTGATGACTTGGTTGAGGGCGGGACTGGCCCGGATCAACTGTTTGGCGGGCAAGGTGACGACAGCCTTTATGGCGGCGAGGGCAACGATACGATTGTCGATGTGCTGGGCGCTACCGTCGCATCGGGTGGTGAGGGCAATGACACGATCACCGTCTTGGGCGGTGAAGCGCATGGCGATGAGGGTGATGATGTTATCAACGCCAATGGTCCCGGCACCTATTACGGTGATGCCGGGCGCGATACGCTTTCAGGCTTTGGCACGCTATTTGGCGGAGACGACAACGACATTGTGACGGTGAGCGCCGATGGTGCAAGCGGTTATGGCGATGCAGGTGATGATGATCTGCGCGGCGGGAACGGCGATCAATCGCTGTTTGGTGGCGCTGGTATAGATGCTATCCGCGGCGGGGCCGGAAACGACCAGTTATCCGGCGGGGCAGGTGATGATGACCTGAATGGCGAGGCTGGGAACGACACGCTGGCTGGCGGTTCTGGGTACGATTCTGCCCGCTATTTCGGCAATCGCGCTGACTTTACCGTTACCGACAATGGCGATGGCAGCTTTACCGTCACTGATACCCGCCCCGGCGCACCGCTGGGCAGCGATACGCTGCAAGGCGTTGAAGTGCTGGTATTCGATGATCAGGAACTGCCTTTGGCGACGTTCACCGGCTATACCTGGTACGGATCAAGCGCGGATGACAGCGTGCCGGGCACGGCGCTTTATGTGCAGGCGGGCGCGATCATTCCGGGCAGTGAACCGGGCTTCGACATATCCAACCCGGTCACCGATTATGATCTGATGGGCGATGACGTGATCAACGCCGGTCCCGGCTTTGACCGGATTGGCGGCGGTGGCGGCAATGACACCGTGATCGGTGCTGGCGGGCCGGACGCGCTCTATGGCAATACCGGCAATGACACGCTGTTCGGCGAAGAAGGTGATGACGACCTGTTCGGCGGATCTGGCCTCGACACGATTTTTGGCGGGGAAGAAGACGACGTTATCTCGGGCGGATTACACAATGACACGCTGTATGGCGGCAATAACAACGACACGATAACCGACTTTGAAGGCACCAACCTCATCTATGGCGACGCGGGGGCGGATGTCCTCGCAGGATCGGGCGATCTCTATGGCGGGCTTGGCAACGATAGCCTGAATGCCATTGGCCGGGCCTTTGGCGGCGACGGCGACGATGCGGTTACCGGTTCGGGCGAATTGCGCGGCGATGCAGGGAACGATTCCGTCAGCGGTTCAGGCTCGCTTTATGGCGATGCCGGAAACGATGTGCTGACCCCATGGGGATCATCGACGGCTTTTGGTGGCGATGGCAATGACAGCTTTGGCCAAAATCCGCTGACAGAAGGCGACGCGACGTATTTTGGTGGCGCGGGCGATGATACGATTTCGATCAGCGTTGGCAGCGACATCGCCTTTGGTGACGCCGGGAACGATACGATCACGGCAAGCATGATCTCGGGTGATAACATCCTGAGCGGTGGCGCCGGTGAAGACCGGCTGACAGGCGGATCGGGCAACGACACCATTGATGGCGGCACGAATGACGACGTTGCCGTATATGCCCGCACGCGGGGTGATTTCACCGTCACGCAGAATGGCACTGGCGGTTACACCGTTATCGACAATTACGGCGGCGAGGGACAGGACGCCGTATTCGACGTCGAGACTTTGCGCTTTACCGACGTCGACTTCCAGATTGCCGCCGCGAACACCGGCCTGACGCTTG
>CAZSTP010000246.1:0-4081 GCA_964609325.1 uncultured Novosphingobium sp.
CGCGCCGCCTATCCTCTCATTCGCCAGATCCAGGAGTAATCTTCCATGTCAGCAGAGTATTTCGCGCCTTTCGACACGATCCGCTACGAAGGCCCGGACAGCAACAACGATCTATCTTACCGCTGGTACGACAAGGACCGCATCGTTCTGGGCAAGCGGATGGAAGAGCATCTGCGCATTGCGGTCTGTTTCTGGCACACCTTCTGCTGGCCGGGCAGCGACGTGTTCGGTGCAGGCACGTTCAGCCGCCCCTGGCACGCCGGCCCCAATGATGCGAAGGCCGCGAAGGCCAAGCGCGAGGCGGCTCTGGCCTTCGTCAAAAAGCTCGACGTGCCGTACTATTGCTTTCACGATGTCGACGTGATGGCCGATGCCACCGACATCGCGTCGTTCCGCCGCAGCTTTGCCGAGGCGGTGGACCACCTGGAAGCGCTCCAGGCCCAGCATGGTCGCCAGTTGCTGTGGGGCACGGCGAACCTGTTCAGCCATCCGCGCTACATGGCGGGCGGTGCGACCAATCCCGATCCGGAAGTCTATGCCTGGGCCGCGAGCCAAGTGCGTGATGCACTGGAAGCCACGCATCTCCTCGGCGGCGCAAACTATGTGCTGTGGGGCGGACGCGAAGGCTACGACACTATCCTCAACACCGAGATCGGCATCGAGCAGGAGAATTTCGGGCGGTTCCTCAACCTGGTCGTCGATCACAAGCACCGGATCGGCTTCACAGGCACCATTTTGATCGAACCCAAGCCGCACGAGCCAACCAAGCACCAGTATGATTTCGACACCCAGACGGTCTACGGCTTCCTCAAGCGCTTCGGGCTGGAAAACGAGGTAAAGGTCAATATCGAGGCCAACCATGCAACGCTGGGCGGCCATACATTCGAGCACGAAATCGCCATGGCCCGCGCCCTGGGAATCTTCGGCTCGATCGACGCCAATCGCGGCGATCACCAGAATGGCTGGGATACCGACCAGTTCCCCAATTCCGTGGAGGAACTGACACTCGCCCAACTGGAGATCATCCGCGCGGGCGGCTTCACCAATGGCGGCTTCAATTTCGACGCCAAGGTGCGTCGCCAGAGCATCGACGCGGTAGACCTGTTCCACGGTCACATCGGCGGGATCGACACGATTGCACACGCCCTTGTCAAGGCAGAGGCCATCATCCAGGACGGGCAGGTCGATGCTTTCCGTAAGCAGCGCTATGCCGGGTGGGAAGGCGATCTCGGCAAGACGATCCATGCGAGCGATACCACATTGGCGACAGTCGCGGACCTGGCCATTCAGTCCAACTTCGCGCCTCAGCCAAAGTCAGGTCGTCAGGAATGGCTAGAAAGCATGATCAATCGCTTCTGAAGATTGCTGGCAAAATCCAGCTGCGCTGATTTTGATCAGCGCAGCCCTTGCCCATCCGCTGAGCAAAGTTCGCGCCCGAGCGCTTGAACGTATCCGCTCTTGGCTGAAGCTGCCGTTCGCTGCCGCCTCCGGGAATGGCTGATAAGTCGAAGGGTTTCGGGCGCCGTAAGGCGTACGAAAGTCTTACAAGTACAGCCCGCGTGGATCAAGCGCTGTGCTATGGGGATTTCGGATCGGCGCCTTTATGCGCACGGGCACCAATTCTCGTTTCAGGTGAAGCGTGCGGCTCAAACACACGGCATATTGTTCGGTTCAAGCGGCTGAGATGGCAGCAGTGCGCATCGATTTCGTCATCTGCTACTATATGAACAATGCGCGGCACGAGTGTTTTCACTGCCTGCCACGGTATTCGGGCAGGATAGATAGCCTTTATCGCGCTCCACCCGCAGAAGCATGCGCTTGCTGTCGACATCACGGACCTTGAGCATGGTCACCTCGGCGGCACGCAAGCCAGCACCATAAGCGACGGACAGCGCAGCCTTGTGCTTGAGGCAGTTGGTCGCTCCCAGTAACTGCGCAGCCTCGTCACGGCTGAGGACCACGGGCAAGGCACGAGGATTTTTGACCGCATAAAGTTTGCGGGACAGATCGGGTCGGTCGATCGTGTGCGTGAAGAAGAAGCGCAGTGCAGAAACGATGCTGTTCATGGTCGGGATGCCCAGCCCCGCATTGCCCTGTTCGACCTGAAACTGCCGTAAGTCTTCGACAGTGGCGGTATCAGGCGGACGTCCGAGATAGGTGGCAAAAACGCGCAACGTGGCGCACATAGTCAAACTGGGTTTTGCGCGTGAAACGTCGCAAGTTCATGTCTTCAATCATGCGCTGACGCAATGAACTGACGGGGGTATCAGAGGAATTCGTGATCATCGTTCGACTCCTTGGTTGAAAGGAGTCGCAATGTTCTGCCTATACTACAGCAGCCTCAACCCAAACGCAGATCTAGCAGTATCAGCGGTACGTCAAATCCAGGCACCACTCCCGCGCCAGCGGGTTCGTACTTGTCCCACAAACGGCCATCAGTCGAGCATCGCCTTAGCGAACGCTATCAAGCCAGAAGGCTTTGAACCGTATTCCCAATCTGCTGCGAAGCATCGAGCAAATGCTCGTCGTCAAGATGGGCGTAGCGCGCGGTCGATTGATGATTGGCGTGCCCGAGCAGCCGCCCGATCATGGGCAAGGTTTCCTTGCTCATCGCTGCATGGCTGGCGGAGGTGTGGCGCAGGTCGTGGATGCGCAGCTTGCCAAGACTGGCCCGTTGAAGGATCGTCCGCCAGCGATCCGGCGATGCGGTCTGCCGCATCGCCGATCACGTCATCGGACAGGTGAGCATATTTGGCGGTCGTCTCCGGCAGGACGTGTCCGAGCAGCCTGCCGATGGTCGCAAGCGGTACGTTGTCCATGATCGCGGTCGAGGCGAAGCTATGCCGCAGGTCGTGAACGCGGACATCCGGTAAGGCACAGCGCGCACGGAACGGGAGCCACCAGTTGTCGAAATTGAGCGGCCTTGTCCTAGCGCGGTTCGGAAAGACGAGAGTGGTGTCTTCGTGCTGCTCGATCCCTTCAAGCACTTCGAGCGCTTGGCTATTGAGCCAGATCGTCTTGGCTCCGGTCTTGCTATCCGGCAGGAACAAGCGCGGCGGCTGCACCCACTCCCAACGGAGATTCAGTATCTCGCCCACGCGCGCGCCGGTGAACAGCAGCAATCGCATAATGGCAACCTGCGCGGGATAGGCTGCCTCCTGCTCACGCAAGGCCGCTCCAATCCGGCGATACTCAGCCGGCGTCAGGTATCGCTCTTTCGGTTCGCGCAAGTATCTCGGCATGCCTCGGCAGGGGTTGGAGCCCTTCCGTCGCAAGCGCAGCGCCTCGGCATATTTGAGCAGCGCCGCCAGGACCGGCAGGGCGCGATTGAACAACGCCTCCCGCGTAGCCGCGCAGTCGTCCCGCCAGCGGTGAATGTCGGCGGGAAGAATGTCCGCCACGCGCATCTCGCCGAACGTTGGTGCAATGACGGTCTTCCAAGCGTTCCAGTTCCGCTTGGTCGTCGATGCTTTCCAAACCCGCGAAAGATCGTCCCAGTAGGTATCGACGAAATCCGACAGGATCGGTGTCGCCTTCACCACCGCGCGCTTGGGCAAGCCATCGAGCGCCACCTCGGCGAGTAATCGCCGAGCCTGTGCCCTCGCGAGCTCGGCGGCGAGGTCGTCAGAGCGACCCAATGTGATCCGGCGATGCTTGCCGCGATGGCGCAAACGAACGAACCAGTAGGTGTTGCCGGTCGGCCTGAGGCGCAGGCCGAAGCCTGCCAGTTCGGTATCCCAGATGCAGTATTCGGTCTCGCGCAGCGGCAGCTTGCGCCGCGCAAAGTTACCATCGAGCAGTGCCCGGCGCCCGGGCTTTCGCCGCATGGGGACCATATGGCCATCGGTAATATCAAAACTGGGATCGAAAGTCGCGGAAATCCGGTCTTTTGCGGGGACCAAATGGCCTTCATCGGCATGCCCACTGCCGAGCAACCCCAGCATCTCACGGACTGATTTTACGGCATTTTTCCCCATGAACACAACAGTACACTGCGTAGGGCGTGCCTCGCGTCCGGTGCGCCTGCTGCAAGGCTTTCAGCGGGTTTCGCTTGCGCCTGGTGAAAGCCGCAAGGTGGAAT
>CAZSTP010000247.1:0-4079 GCA_964609325.1 uncultured Novosphingobium sp.
ATCATCGCATCCTGCACCTTGCGATCAAACGCAAAGAGCGCAAGAAGCGCGCCATGCGTGTCGCCAAAATAATAACCGCCTGCCTGTCGCTCCTGCTGTCGCTGCTGGGGGCATCTGTTGCCCATGCCGATCCTGCCGACATATCTGCCGCCAGCCGCTCGGTCGTGCGGGTGGTCATCATCCAGAGCGATGGCGAGCGTGCCAATCTGATCACCCACGGCACCGGTTTTGCGGTCACTTCCAATCTGATCGTCACCAATGCCCATGTGGTAGAGCAGCTTCGCGGCGATGACAGCCTGATCGCGGGCGTTGTCCCGGGTGAGGGTCGCAACGGCTATCCGGCCCGGCTGGTCGCCTATTCCCCGTCAAACGATCTGGCACTGCTGCGCATCGAAGGCGGCGGCACGCTGACCCCGCTCACCCTGTTTCCCGGCGTGCCCGAGGATGGCGCAGAAGTCTATGCGGTGGGCTATCCCGGCAACGTCGATCTGGCCCAAGGGCTGTCGATGGGCGATCTGGTAACACCGCAAGAGGCCGTCAAGACACGCGGCTATCTGTCGGGCGGACGCTCCTCGCGCTCGTTCGATACGCTTTTGCACACCGCACCGCTCGGGTCCGGCAACTCGGGCGGGCCATTGCTGGATAACTGTGGCCGTGTGCTGGGTGTGAACTCGTTCGGCACGATCAGCGACAACGGCACCGATTCGGCGTTCTACTTTGCCATTTCCATGCGTGAGCTGTCCGCATTCCTGCTGCGTGCGAAAGTTGATGCCCGCACCAGTGGCCTGCCGTGCCGCTCGATCGCCGATCTCGATCGTGCCGAAGCGGAAAGGGCCATTGGCGATCAGGCGCGGATGGAAGCGGCCACCCAAGCCAAGGCCGAATCACGCCAACGCGCGGCTGACAAGGCGCTGCACGATGCAGAGATGGCTGTCCTTTCCGAACGCGACAACGGCCTTGCGATTGCGGCACTGCTGCTTGTCGGCGCGCTTGGCGCTGGCGGTTGGGCCATGATGCAAGCATCATCACGGCGCGGCCGGTTTCAGCGCAAACATATCTTCGCCACAGGAGCGCTGTTGCTGGCCGCCGTGGTGACGTGGTTCTTGCGCCCCTCGCTGTCCACCATCGAACAGCGCGCGCGCGAAATGCAAGAGCAGCCCGCCCCCATCGCCAACGGCAGCCCGTCCGCGTCGCAAAACACGACAGAAACCGGCCCCATGATCTGTGTGCTCGAACCCCAGCGCAGCCGTGTCACGGTATCGGATATCACCGATGTGCCGCTCGATTGGAGCGAAGACGGCTGCGTCAATGGCAAGTCGCAGTATGGGCTGGCGCAAGATGGCTGGTCGCGAATCCTTGTGCCCAACACAGAGGATGCGATTTCGCTCAACACTTATGATCCGGCCACCCGCACTTACACCGTCGAAAGATATTTGCTGAGCCTTGATGCGATGACCAAGGCCCGCGCCGCACGGGCAAAGCTGAATGCGCCCGCCTGTGGCGGCGGTGAGGAAGCCGCACGGCGCTTTGGCGAAAACCAGCAATCCATCAAGGCTTTGCTGCCGCCCGAGCCGAATGAACGCATGCGATATACCTGCCAGCCTGCGCAATAAATCCGCCTGAAGGCGAAAACCGTCTCATACCTATGCACATCTCCTTACGTCGCATCTTGTCATAAGCGCCCGACGTTGCTAGGCGCGCCCCGTCAGCAGGCCACCGGGTGTTCGTCACACGGGATTGGTCTGCATCGGCTTATCCTTGGATGAAGGAACTTCGGCGCGTGGAAATTTCCGGCGGCATTACAGCCAGCTTGTCAGGGCGTTACGCTTCGGCGTTGTTCGATCTGGCAAATGAACAGGGGTTCGTTGCCACTGTTGAAGGCGATTTGGAAAACGTCGGTGCTGCCCTGCGCGAATCGGCTGACCTCACCGGCCTGATCCACAATCCGCAAGTCAGCCGTGAAGCTGCTGCGGCTGCGATCAATGGCGTTGCAGGCCTGCTCGGCCTTTCGTCGCTGACCAAAAACTTTCTCGGCGTTCTCGCCGGCAACCGCCGCCTCTCGGCATTGCCTGACGTGATCCGCGCTTTTGCGCAGATTGCTGCTGCCCATCGCGGTGAAGCCACTGCCGAAGTCACCAGCGCTCACCCGCTCGACGATGCCCAGCTTGCGGCTTTGACAGAAAAGCTCAAAGCCCGCGAAGGCAAGGACATCAAACTCAAGACCAATGTCGATCCCGATATTCTCGGTGGACTTGTCGTGAAAATCGGCAGCCAGATGATCGACAGTTCGATCCGCACCCGTCTCAATTCCCTCGCCCAGGCGATGAAGGCTTGAAGCCACAAGGCTCTACGAAAGGCTGAAAATGGAAATCCGCGCCGCTGAAATCTCGAAGGTCATCAAGGACCAGATCGCCAGCTTCGGCACCGAGGCCCAAGTCTCGGAAGTCGGCTCAGTGCTGTCGGTCGGCGACGGCATCGCCCGCATCCACGGTCTCGACAAGGTCCAGGCCGGCGAGATGGTCGAATTCTCGAACGGCGTTAAGGGCATGGCCCTCAACCTCGAAGCCGATAACGTCGGCGTCGTGATTTTCGGCTCTGACGCCGAAATCAAGGAAGGTGACGTCGTCAAGCGCACCGGCACCATCGTTGACGTTCCTGTCGGCAAGGGCCTGCTGGGCCGCGTGGTTGATGGTCTCGGCAACCCGATCGATGGCAAGGGCCCGATCGAGTACACCGAGCGCAAGCGCGTTGAAGTCAAGGCTCCGGGCATCATCCCGCGCCAGTCGGTTTCCGAACCCGTGCAGACCGGCCTCAAGGCCATTGACGCTCTGGTTCCGGTTGGCCGTGGCCAGCGCGAATTGATCATTGGTGACCGTCAGACCGGCAAGACCGCCGTCGCGATTGACACCTTCATCAACCAGAAGGGCCCGAACGCGGGCACCGATGAAAACAAGAAGCTGTACTGCATCTATGTCGCCATCGGCCAGAAGCGTTCGACGGTTGCACAGATCGTGCGCCAGCTCGAAGAAAACGGCGCAATGGAATACTCCATCGTCGTGGCCGCTACCGCTTCGGAACCGGCTCCGCTCCAGTACCTCGCGCCATACACCGGCGTGACGATGGGCGAATTCTTCCGCGACAACGGCATGCACGCCGTCATCGTTTATGACGATCTTTCCAAGCAGGCTGTGGCCTATCGCCAGATGTCCTTGCTGCTGCGTCGTCCTCCGGGCCGCGAAGCTTATCCGGGCGACGTGTTCTATCTCCACAGCCGCCTGCTTGAGCGCGCTGCAAAGATGAACGATTCGCTGGGTGGTGGTTCACTCACAGCTCTGCCGATCATTGAAACGCAGGCTGGCGACGTTTCGGCCTACATTCCGACCAACGTGATCTCGATCACCGACGGCCAGATCTTCCTTGAAACCGGCCTGTTCTATCAGGGCATCCGTCCAGCCATCAACGTCGGCCTTTCGGTGTCGCGCGTGGGTTCGGCGGCACAAACCAAGGCGATGAAGAAGGTCGCCGGCTCGATCAAGCTGGAACTGGCGCAGTACCGCGAAATGGCGGCCTTCGCGCAGTTCGGTTCGGACCTTGACGCTTCAACGCAAAAGCTCCTCAACCGTGGTTCGCGCCTGACCGAGCTGCTCAAGCAACCCCAGTTCTCGCCACTGGGCTTTGAAGAGCAGACCGTGGTGATCTTCGCTGGCACCAACGGTTACTTGGACAGCATCCCGGTAAACCGCGTTGGTGAATACGAAGCCGAACTGCTCAGCTACCTGCGCACGCAGAAGGCTGATCTGCTGGCTGAAATCCGCGACACCAAGGACTTGGGCAATGATACCAAGGCCAAGGTCGTCGAGGCGCTGACCGCTTTCGGTAAGCAGTTCGCCTAAACAACAACACGTCCACCTTCGTCATCCCCGCGCAGGCGGGGGTCCAGATCGACAAAACGAAACGCCGGACTGGTTTCCCGCCTACGCGGGAATGACGAAAGAGGAAGGAAACGAGAGTGGCATCACTCAAGGAACTCAAGGGCCGCATCAACTCGGTCAAGTCGACCCAGAAGATCACCAAGGCCA
>CAZSTP010000248.1:0-4065 GCA_964609325.1 uncultured Novosphingobium sp.
AAATGGCGGGACGGGAAAGCCAGCTTGATTTGCCCGATGTGAACCTCGCATTCGGCCAGCAGTACCTGCAACAGTTGCACAATTCCGATGCCACGCAGGGCCTTCTGCCGAAAGTGATGGCAGCCTATAACGCCGGGCCCATGCCGGTTTCGCGCTGGAATAGCGAAATTCGTGGCGGCAATGATCCGCTGTTGTGGATGGAATCGATCCCTTATTGGGAAACACGCGGCTACGTTTCCATCGTGATGCGCAATTACTGGATGTACGAAAGGCAGGCCGGCGGGCCATCGGAAAGCCGCCTTGGCCTTGTGCAGGGCATGTGGCCCAAATTCCCGGGGCTTGCAGGCGCGCCAAACGTCAGGATCGCTTCGCGTGGCGATTGATCCTTCGAGAACCTTTAAGCCGATCAACATCGCGCTGTTGACGGTATCCGATACACGCACATCGGCTGATGATACATCGGGCGACATTCTGGCTGACCGGATCAAAGCGGCCGGTCACAGGCTGACGACGCGTGCAATCGAAAAAGACGATGCTGACCGTATCGCAAACCGTCTGAACAACTGGATCGATGACCGTCTGGTTGATGCGGTCATCATCACTGGCGGCACCGGCCTGACCGGTCGCGATGTGACACCCGAAGCGCTCGAACGCGTCAAAACCCGCGATATTCCCGGATTTGGCGAATTGTTCCGGTGGCTCAGCTTCAAAACCATCGGCACCAGCACCATTCAATCGCGGGCCTGCGCAGTTGTGGCGCGCGGCACTTATATCTTTGCCCTGCCCGGGTCGAACGGAGCGGTAAAGGATGGCTGGGACGGCATCTTGGCGGAACAACTAGACAGCCGCAACCGGCCCTGCAACTTTGTCGAATTGATGCCGAGGCTTCTCGAAAAATAACTGGACGCGTTAGACCTCGTAGCAGACATAGAGGCTGCGCGCCCTGCATCCGGCAGCGCAGCCCCTCAGCACCCCTATTATCCGGCTGCTTCCCAAGCATAGCTTGCAAACTGGTCCCGCAGGTCTTTCTTGCTGATCTTGCCGGTACCTGTGTGCGGGATCTGGTCAACAAACACGACCGCATCCGGAACCCACCACTTGGCAACATGCCCACGCAGAAATTCGCGCAAATCATCCCCGGACACTTCGGCACCGGGCTTTTTGACCACGACCAATAGCGGCCTTTCATCCCATTTCGGGTGGAACACGCCGATTGCGGCTGCTTCACCCACGGCGGGATGACCGATTGCGGCGTTCTCCAGAGCCACGGAACTGATCCATTCGCCGCCAGACTTGATCACGTCCTTGGTGCGGTCGGTCAGTTGAAGGGTGCCATCGGGATAGATCAGGCCGACATCGCCGGTATCAAACCACTGCCCCGCAGTGACCGCGTCATCCTCAGCCTTGAAATAGCGTTTTACGACCCAGGGGCCGCGCACCTGCAAGGCGCCGGCGGTAACGCCATCGCGCGGCAGGACCTTTTCCGGATCATCCAGATCAACGCAGCGGATCTCCACACCGAATGGCGCGCGGCCCTGCATCGATTTGACGGTGACTTGCTCATCAAACGTCAGCTCGTCCCAGTTCCACGTTTCGGCACCGGTCGTGCCGATGGGCGAGGTTTCCGTCATGCCCCAGGCATGGGCGACGCGCAGGCCTTGCCGCATCAAGCGTTCGATCATCGCACGCGGCATGGCCGATCCGCCACAAACTACGGTTTCAAGACTGGGCGGGAACTTGCCACCATTGGCATCGATATGCTGGAACAGGGCAAGCCACACCGTTGGCACGCCTGCCGAGCACGTCACCTTTTCGCGCTCGATCAGATCGCACAGCACCGCGCCATCATTGACCGCCGAGTAAACGAACTTCGCCCCTGCCGCAGCGCCTGCCCATGGCAGGCCCCAACTGGCCGCGTGGAACATCGGGACGATAGGCAACATCACCGAACGGCAGTCCATCCCGAACACCGGCGGGCTGATCGCGCTTAAGGCGTGCAGCATGGTCGAGCGGTGTTCGTAAATGACGCCTTTGGGATTTCCGGTCGTGCCGCTGGTATAACACAGCATGCAGGCGTCACGTTCATCGCCGTCGGACCATTCGGTTTGGCCATCTTCCGGGGCCAGCCATTCTTCAAAATGCAGCGCAGGTTCGCTGCTGTCAAAACAGATGTAATGTTCAACCGTGGGCCAGCGCGGCTTCATGCGTTCGATGATCGGCGCCCAGATCTTGTCAAACAGCATCACACGGTCTTCGGCGTGATTGACGATGTAATCGAGCTGATCGTCAAACAGGCGCGGGTTGATCGTGTGGAGAATTCCGCCTGCCCCGACCGCACCGTACCACGTGACCAGATGGCGCGAATGATTCATCGCCAGCGTGGCAATCCGCTCACCGGGCTGGATGCCCAAGCGGCGCAAGGCCTGGGTCATGCGCAAAGCATCGTGCCGGATACCGGCCCAGTTGGTGCGCGTTTCCGAACCATCGGCCCAGCGGCTGACAATCTCGCGGTGCCCGTGTTCACGTGCGGCATGATCGATCAAATGCGTTACCCGCAGCTTCCAATCCTGCATTGCGCCCAGCTGCTGCATCACATCTCTCCGTTTTTTTATTCTACCAGGCGCAGATACCTTTCCGGCCTTGCGCTCAGTGCCACATTGGCAAGTCCTTCTATCGGAATCAATCGCTCGATTAAATCGCTATCAAGTTTAAAATTGTTGCCAAGCCGTACCAAAGGTTCACGCGGACCACCGGTTTTCAATCTCGCAAGGACTTCACCCTTGGCATCGGTGCTGCGCGGCAACAGCAAGGCAAGTTCGGCGATGGCCTCGGGGCGCGATACCTCAAGCTTCAAAAGCATGCGCGACGCGCTGGTGACCGAGGCCAAAGGCTGTGCGCCGCGCACGGTAACGCGGGGGGCCTCGTCGGGGTTCGGACGATCCAGCTCGACGTTGAGCAGGACGCAGGTGCCTTCCTTGGCCCAGTTCTGGAACGGTTCGACCAGGCTTTCTTCAAAGCAGGAAGCCGAGAACAGGCCGGAGCTGTCGGAGAAGTCGGCCATGACGAAGTCCTTGCCCTTCTTCGTCTTGCGCTTCTGCACGTTCTCCACCAGCGCGGCCATGACCGCGGCAGAGCGCCCCGCTACCTCTCCGGTGCCGCCAATCAGGCTGCCGAACGTGCGCGCGCCATTGGCCGAGGCAACGGCGCGATATTCCTCAACCGGATGGGCGGCGAAATAGAAGCCGAAGTTCTCGCGCTCTGCGGTCATCTGGTCCGAACGCGACCATGGCTTGGTATCGGCAAGACGCGTGGCGGGAACGGCGTGGTCATCGCCTCCGAACAGGCCGCCCTGTCCCGATGTGCGTGAACGCGATGCTTCATCGGCCACGGCCATCAGCAATTCGGCATTGGCGATCACTTGCGCGCGGTTGGGCTCCAGACAATCGAGCGCGCCGCCTGCGGCCAATGCTTCCAACTGCCGCCGGTTCATGGCTCCTGCCGGGATGCGGCGGAACAGATCATCCAGCGACACGAACGGACCCTTGGCCTCGCGTTCCTCGACAATCTGCTCCATCGCCTTTTCGCCGACATTGCGCAGGCCCGCCAAGGCATAGCGCACCGCATAACCGTCATGCGTGCGCTCTACGGTGAATTCGGCGACCGAGTGATTGATGTCAGGCCCGGCCAGCGCGACATTGTTGCGGCGCATATCATCGACAAAGATCGATAGCTTTTCCGACTGGTGCATATCGAAGCACATCGAAGCAGCATAGAATTCGTGCGGATAATGCGTTTTGAGCCAAGCGGTTTGGTAGGCGAGCAGCGCATAGGCAGCCGCGTGCGATTTGTTGAAGCCGTAGCCTGCAAACTTGTCGATCAAATCGAACAGCTCGTTGGCCTTGGCTGCGGGAATGCCCGAAACCTCCTTGCACCCATCGACAAACCGCTGGCGCTGTGCGTCCATTTCGGCCTGCACCTTTTTGCCCATCGCGCGGCGCAGAAGATCGGCATCGCCCAGCGAATAGCCCGCGAGGATCTGCGCGGCCTGCATCACCTGTTCCTGAT
>CAZSTP010000249.1:0-4046 GCA_964609325.1 uncultured Novosphingobium sp.
CTAACTTAGACGTTGAATTTGAAGTGTAGAACGTCGCCGTCCTTGATCTGGTATTCCTTGCCTTCCTGGCGCAGCTTGCCCGCATCGCGTGCGGCGCTTTCACCACCCAGCGTGACGAAATCATCATAGGCGATGGTTTCGGCGCGGATGAAGCCGCGCTGCATGTCGGAATGGATTTCACCCGCTGCTTCGGGGGCCTTGGCGCCCAGATGCGTGGTCCATGCGCGGGCCTCTTTGGGGCCGACGGTGAAGAATGTGATCAGGTGTAGCAGTTCATAGCCCGAACGGATCACGCGGGCGAGGCCGGTTTCGTGCAGGCCCATTTCTTCGAGGAACACGCTGCGCTCTTCAGGGTCCATGCCGACCAGTTCGGATTCGATGGCAGCCGATACGATGACCGCATTGGCGCCCTCGGCTTTGGCCTTTTCAAACACGCGGGCGGAAAATTCGTTGCCGGTGGCGGCGCTGTCTTCGTCCACATTGCACACATAGAGCACGGGCTTGGCGGTGAGCAGTTGCGCTTGTTTGAAGACGCGCTCTTCTTCCTCGTCCTTGGGCTTGGTCAGGCGGGCAGGCTTACCTTCGCGCAGCAGCTCAAGCGCTTGGCCGAGCACCGAGGCAATCAGCTTGTTTTCCTTGTCGCCCTGCGCGGCCTTCTTGACCGCTGCCGGAACGCGCTTTTCCAGGCTTTCAAGATCAGACAGCATCAATTCGGTTTCCACCGTATCGGCGTCCGATACGGGATCGACCTTGTTATCAACGTGCTGGATGTCGTCATTCTCGAAACAGCGCAGCACGTGGACGATGGCATCGACTTCGCGGATGTTGCCAAGGAACTGGTTGCCAAGGCCTTCGCCCTTCGAAGCACCGCGAACGAGGCCTGCGATATCGACAAAGCCCAGTTGCGTGGGAATGATCTTTTGGCTGCCGGCAATCGCGGCCAGCTTTTCCAGCCGGGGATCGGGCACGCCGACATTGCCGACGTTGGGTTCAATCGTGCAGAACGGATAGTTGGCCGCTTGGGCTGCCTGCGTTTCGGTCAGCGCATTGAACAGTGTCGACTTGCCGACATTGGGAAGCCCGACGATCCCGCAACGAAAACCCATTATGCACACTCCCTGTTTGGACCGCCCTTGTCTGGAACGCGCCCTTAGCGGGGGTTGGCGGGTTTGGAAACCTTCGCCGGTGATTCAGGCCAATCCGATGGCGCTTTCACCAAAATTTCAGGCCTGCGTGCGACAATCACGGCATGAAAAAGACATTGATTCTCCCGCTCACCCTTTTGATCGCCTCTTGCGGTGATGATCCTGCCGCGCGGATTACCCGTGCGCGTGAGGAAATCGCCGGTATGCAACTGGGGGCCGCGCGCGTCGATCTGACGGCGGCAATGGCGGAACAGGGCGATAGCGTAGAGCTGCTCAAGCTTTTGGCCGGCGTGCAATTGCGCCTGGGCGATGGCGATGGCGCGCAGGCGAGCGCAGACCGGCTTGAGCGGCTGGGCTTCAAGGGGGCCGAGCTTGTCCAGATCAGGGCTGAAGCAGCGTTGCTGCGCGGCAAGGCCGAGCAGGCCTTGGCGATGCTGGCCGATGATAACTCCACCACCGCATGGCGGGTGAGGGCGGCTGCCAAAATCGCTTTGAAGGATACCCAGGGCGGGATCGATGCGATGCGCGCCGGAGTGGCCTTGGGCGATGATCCGCTGCTGCTGCGCGATTACGCGCGGTTCCTGATCGATGCGCAAGACCTTGACGGGGCGCAAGCGCAAGTGGCCAAGTTGTTCCGGTTGCAGGCCGATGGCTTCGATGCGCTGATGCTGTCTGCCGATATTGCGGCGCGGCGCGGCAAGATGGCCGATGCCCACGCAACGCTGGAGAAGGCGGCAGCGCGCTATCCCAAGCTGGCCGATCCATGGATGGCGCGCGCCAAGGCCTATGACATTGAAGGCAAGCTGGATGATGCCATTGCGATGACCGAGCGGGCCGCCGCGCTGGCGCCCGATGATCGCGGTGTCACCGATCTCAAGGTGCAATTTGCATCGATGAAGGGCGATTGGGAGGAAGTGCGCACTACGCTGGCGAGGCAGGAAAGCACGCTTGATCCGATATCGCCCAATGGCCTCGCTTATGCGGAATCGATGTTGCGCACCGGCCATCCCGAACAGGCACGGGCGCTGTTCCAGCGTGCGCTCAGCCGTTCGCCCAACAATCCCTATTCGCGGCTGATGCTGGCCGAGGCGCAAATGGCCACCGGCGATGCTGTGGCGGCCTATGCCACGGTGCGTCCGCTGTCAGACAGCCTGATTGCCGGAGAAGAAGAGCTGGATGTTGCCGAAAAGGCGGCACGGGCGATGGGCAGCCCGGATGCCGATGGGCTGAAGGCACGGCTGGCCGCAGTCCGCACCAGCCAATCGGTTGAACTCAACCGCAAAGGGCGCGCTGCCCTTGCCCGCGAGGACTGGAACGGCGCGATTGAGGCCTATGGCCAGTTGGCGCAAATGGGCAAGGATGCCGAAGTGCTGAAGCGGCTGTCACTGGCGCTTAGCCATGCGGGCCGCGCCGATGAAGCCATTGCCGCCGCCGATCAGGCGCGGGTGCTTCGCCCCGAAGACCCGGACATGACCTATATGGCAGGCTATGTCCGGGCTGTGGGGGGTAAGGACCGGGCGACTGCGCTGACTTTATTGCAGCAAGCAGCCGACACGGATCCGGGCAACGCCGTATTCAAGCGCAGCCTTGCTAGGTTCTCAACCGCACAAGGCGGATGAAAATCCGGCCGCTCTGACCGGACACATTCCGGTCAGAGCCTGTCTTGTCAGACGCGTGGCTTTGCCTTGCGCGAACGGGCGAAGCCGATGCCGAGCAGGCCGAGCGCCATCATGCCGAGCATGCCTGGCTCGGGAACCGTTGTGCCACCCGAAGTCGAGGTGGAGCCGCCCGAAGTCGTGGATGTTGTCGATCCGCCCGAAGTGGTGGTCGTTGTGCCACCGGTCGTCGTGCCGCCTGACGTGGTTGAAGTGGTCGTGCCGCCCGAAGTTGTCGATGTCGTGGTGGTACCGCCCGAGGTGGTTGACGAGGTGGTGGTGCCGCCCGACGTGGTCGTGCCGCCGGAAGTCGAGGTCGTGCCACCCGACGTCGTGGTGCCGCCCGTGGTGCTTGACGTGCTGCTGGTCGTGCCGCCGCAGCCGCTGCCGGTGTGGCCGCAGTGGCAATAGTGCTTGTGCGGTTTCTTCAGCCACCATGTGGCGCTGGCTGGCGTTGCAGTGGCCATGCCCATCAGAGCAGTTGCGGCGATAATCGAAGCGCGGACTTTCATACTAACCCCCATTGGTTAACTCGGAACTGCCTGAAACAATGCAAATGTGGTGCCAAATGTTGCAGATCAGGTGTTTAGGTGGTTAACGCCTCGGAAGTTCTTCCAATATGTAAGCCACGCCGACAGTTTTTAATGTCTGAACTGTTTCGATGTGCTTAACTGACTGCGGATTTACGTGTTCTGGCGCATCGCCACATCATTCATGAACCGCACGCCATCGCCGCGCGCCAGCCAATCGGCCTCGGAAGCAATCGCGCCCAGCATGTCCACCAGATCGTCCTGCTCGGCCTTGGCGAAATTGCCCAGCACATAGCCGGTGACGCGGTCCTTGTGGCCGGGGTGGCCAATGCCCAGCCGCACGCGCTGGAAATCGGCGCCCAGATGCTGGTCGATCGAACGCAGGCCATTGTGCCCCGCCGTGCCGCCGCCTTGCTTCAGCTTGACCTTGAACGGCGCGAGATCCAGTTCGTCATGGAACACGGTGAGTGCGTCGCGCCCGAGCTTGTAGAACCGCATGGCTTCACCCACCGCGCGCCCGCTTTCGTTCATGAACGTGGCGGGTTTGAGCAGCAGCACTTTTTCGGTGCCGATGCGGCCTTCCTGCAACCAGCCCTGAAACTTCTTCTGGACGGGGCCAAAGCGGTGCACCTCGGCGATGGTATCGAGCACCATGAAGCCCACGTTGTGCCGGTGGAGCGCATATTGCGGTCCGGGATTTCCGAGGCCGACCCAGA
>CAZSTP010000250.1:0-4029 GCA_964609325.1 uncultured Novosphingobium sp.
CGCGAGACGATCTGGCTGCACGGCGCGATGGAGCGGATGTGCCGTTTGTATGAGGATCACGGCGTTGATCTGGGCGATTTGAAGGCGGTGGCGGGCGTGCCCAAGGCCGCGCTGGAAAACGCGATTATCGTGTGCCCGCCCTCTGCGCTGAATGACCGGTGGAGCAGGCGTTTGCCCGATCCGGTAACCGCGATGGCATCGGGCTGGATGCGCGTGCGCCAGCGCGCGCGGCAACGCGGCGTCGAACTGCCGCTGATCATATCCGACCACGCCGATTGGGACGAATTGACCCAGACCATCGCGCAAGTGAACCCCGCCGAGACATGGATCACCCATGGCCGCGAGGAGGCCTTGTTACGCTGGTGTGAACTTACCCAACGCAAAGCCCGCGCGCTGGCGCTGGTAGGGTATGAGGACGAGGATGATTGAGCGGCGCACATTCCTCCCCGGAGCGGGGAGGGGGACCAGCGTAGCTGGTGGAGGGGCACCCGCCGCAATGGCGCGCCCTGCCGATGGTGCCCCTCCACCATCCTGCGGATGGTCCCCCTCCCCCTGTGGGGGAGGAATGGCTTGAACCGTTTTGCTGCCCTGCTCGATGCCCTCGTGCTCACCCCTTCACGCAATGCCAAATTGGCGCTGCTGGCGGCCTATTTGCGTGAGGTTCCCGATCCGGATCGCGGATGGGCGCTGGCGGCGTTGACCGATGGCCTTGATTTTCCGGCGGTGAAGGCCAGCCTGATCCGCAGCCTGATGGCCGAGCGGGTTGATCCGGTGCTGTGGGCGCTCAGCCGCGAATATGTGGGCGATACGGCTGAGACCGCCAGCCTGCTATGGCCCGAGCCGTTGGGCGAACAGGGGCCTGCGCCCAGTGTGGCAGAGGTGGTAGCAATGCTCACCGCCACCAACCGCGCCACTGCACCCGCCACCGTGGCCGAACTGATGGACCGTCTTGACGTCAACGGTCGCTATGCCTTTCTGAAGCTTGCGACGGGTGCGATGCGCATCGGCATTTCGGCAAGGCTGGCCAAGGTTGCCTTTGCGCAGGCGTTTGATGTGCAGGTGGAGGACGTCGAAGAATATTGGCACGGGCAGACCGCGCCCTATCTGCCGTTGTTCGATTGGGCCGCGAATGGCGCAGCGCCGCCGCGCACCGATCTGCTGCCGCTGTTCCGCCCGTTCATGCTCGCCCATCCGCTGGAGGCCGAAAGCCTGGATTTGGCCGACTATGCCGCCGAATGGAAATGGGACGGCATCCGCGTGCAGATCGTCCATGTAGCAGGCGAAACGCGCGTCTATTCGCGCAGCGGCGATGATATCTCCGCCACTTTCCCCGAAGTCACCGCTGCGCTGACCACGCCCTGTGTGCTCGATGGCGAATTGCTGGTGCGCGGCGCGCATCAGGGCGGTGAGGCGGGCGGCGCGGCCAGTTTCAACGCCTTGCAGCAACGGCTGGGTCGCAAGACCGTGTCCAAAGCGATGCTGCGCGATTCGCCCGCTTTCGTGCGTCTTTATGATCTGCTGATCGAAGGCGGCGAGGACTTGCGCGAACAGACCTGGGAGCAGCGCCGCGCGCGGCTGGAGGCGCTGGTGCCCGCGCTGGATCCTGCGCGCTTCGACATCAGCCAGGTGATCGCGGCCAAAAACTTTGACGACCTTGCCGAAATCCGCGCCCGCGCGCGCGATGAGGCGATCGAAGGCGTGATGCTCAAACGCCGCGACAGCCCTTATGTGGCCGGGCGGCGCACGGGGCTGTGGTACAAGTGGAAGCGCGATCCACTGCTGATCGATTGCGTGCTGATGTATGCGCAGCGTGGGTCAGGCAAACGGTCATCGTTCTATTCCGATTTCACTTTTGGCTGCTGGAATGGCGATCCCGATCAGGGTGCGGAGCTCTTGCCGGTGGGCAAGGCCTATTTCGGGTTTACCGATGCCGAGCTGAAGGAACTGGACCGCCACGTGCGGCAACACACCATCGCCAAATTCGGGCCGGTGCGCGAAACCGACAAGTCTTTGGTATTCGAAGTGGCGTTCGATTCGGTCCACTCCAGCAAGCGCCACAAATCGGGCGTCGCCATGCGCTTTCCCCGGATCAGCCGGATACGCAGCGACAAACCCGCGCATGAGGCAGACCGGCTGGACACGCTGAAAGCGCTGATCGCGGATTGACGCAGATCAATGCACCTTGGCGGCAGGGCGGGCACCGGGAAAGCTCGCAATCCCCTGACCGGAGCATGATCCTTGGCCACGCAAACCGCCGAAGTACCCGCAACAAGTCCTTACGAACGCATCGGCGGAATCGCGGTGCTACAACAGATCGCCGACCGCTTTTACGACCTGATGGATCAGGACCCGGCCTATCGCGCCTTGCGCGCAATGCATGCGCCCGATCTTGCGCCGATGCGTGAATCCTTGCCGAACTTCCTGGCCGGATGGGCGGGCGGGCCGCGCCAGTGGTTTGAAGCCAATCCGGGCAAGTGCATGATGTCGATGCACAAACCTTTCCCGATCACGGCCAAGACCGCAAACCAGTGGGCCGATGCGATGACCCGCGCGATTGCCGATGTTGCGCCCGCCGATGCGGAAATCGCCAAGGCGCTGTCCGATGTTCTGGCGCAAATGGCGCGCGGCATGGCGCGGGATTGAGTTTGCCAGAGGAACAGCATCCGCTAACCTTGGGCGGATGATCCAGTATGACCGCCCTCGCCGCGCTTTTGCCATTGCACTTGCCGCCATGGCAGGGTTCATCGACGCCGTCGGGTTTATCTCAGCCGACGGCTATTTCGTCTCGTTCATGTCGGGCAATTCCACGCGGTTGGCTGTGGCGCTTGGCACAGACCCCGCGCGCGCCTTCATGCCTGCCATCCTGATCGCAGGGTTTATCGGCGGTGTGGCGGGCGGTGCATTGCTGGCGCGATGGGCGGGAACCCGCCACAAGCCCGCCGTGCTGGCGTTTGTTGCCACAATGCTGTTTGCCGCAGCAGCCGGACGCTGGTTCGGCCTGCCCGCTGTCATGCTCGGTGGTCTGGTCATCGCGATGGGCGCGCTCAACAACACGTTCCAGCGCGATGGCGAGGTGACCGTAGGGCTGACGTACATGACCGGCGCATTGGTGAAACTTGGCCAAGGCCTTGCCAATGCACTGGGCGGGCGGCCCAACACCGGCTGGTCATCATGGGCGAGCCTGTGGGGCGGATTGCTGGCTGGCGCGGTGCTGGGCGCCTTTGCGCAAGACCGCTTGCCGACGGGCTGTTTGTGGCTGGCGGCGGCCTATTGTGCCGTCATGACGGTTATCGCCTTCAGGCTTCCGGCGGAATCCTGAACAGTTTCTCGCGCGAAGTCGCGCCGCGCAACATTTCAACCTTCGATGGTGCAACACCCATAGCCTGCGCCAGCAGGGCCAGCACGGCGGCGCTGGCTTTGCCATCCTCCGGCTTGATGCGCACTTTCACCAGCACGCGCCCGTCGCTGATTTCGATGCCTTCGTTGCGCGCACCGGGCGTCACCCGCACGGCCAGACGTCCCTCGCCATCGGCCAGCGCGCGCAAGGCCGATGCTGCGGGAAGATCAGCCTTCGGTTTGGCCAAGCACCGCCGCCTTGTGCGCGTGGCCGTTGTGGACATAGTGCTGCACACCGCGCTGCATTTCGACGAGCGCAGGCTCGGGCAGATCGCGCATATAGGTGGCAGGACGTCCGCCCCACAATTGGCGCGAACCGATGCGCTTGCCGCCGGTCAGCATCGCGCCCGCCGCCAGCATGCCATCGCTTTCGATCACCGCGCCGCTCATCACAATTGCACCAAGGCCTATAAAGCCGCGATCTTCGACGATGCAGCCGTGGACCATTGCCAGATGGCCCACCAACACGTCTTCGCCGATGATCGTGGGGAAACCATCGGGCTTGCCCGGAGCGGGGCTATCGACATGGATCACGCTGCCATCCTGAATATTGCTGCGCGCGCCGATGCGGATGAAGTTCACATCGGCGCGGATCACGCAGTTATACCAGATCGAAACGTCCGGCCCGATCTC
>CAZSTP010000251.1:0-3996 GCA_964609325.1 uncultured Novosphingobium sp.
AGTGGCGCTTGCCATTGGCCGCGCTTTCCTTCCCTTTAAAACTCATGGCGTCCGCCTTACCCAGCGCTCCCGAAACGGATGACCCGGCAGCAGGGTTCCCTGTTGCCGCCTCTCCGGGATTGCCGGTCGGACGGGGGCGGCATTGGGACATCACGAAGCGATTGTCCAGCACCCTTGATCATGCCGAAGCGTTCCTTGAAGCCCATCCGTTTGAACGCGGGCCTTGGCTGGTTGTTGCGTTTGCCGCCGGCATCGTTGCCTGGATCACCTTGCCCACGCCTGCCCAATGGATAGCATTGTTGCTTGCGGTGGCCGGATTGGCATTGCTTGTGGCAATCATGCTGGATCAAAACCGGTTTGGCCGGCTGCGGATGGCGGTGATCGGCCTCGCAGTGATGGGGTGTGCGGGACTTGGCACAATCTGGATCAAGTCCGAACTTGTCGGCCAGCCCGGTATTGCCGGCCCCCGTGTGGTCTGGCTTCAAGGCCAATTGGTTGAACGCCGCGAAGAGCCTGCAAAGGCGCGCGCAAGGCTCCTGCTCCGTGTGCCGGTTGAAGGGTTTTCCGATCCGGTGCTGGTGCGTGTCAATTTACCGTCCGACAAAGACAATCCTGCCGCACGCCAGGGAGCCGTTGTCCGCTTGCGTGCCCGTCTGATGCCGCCAGCAGCGCCGATGCTTCCCGGAGCCTATGATTTCGCGCGCACGGCCTGGTTCAGTGGCATTGCGGCAACGGGCACTGCGCTTTCAAACATCGAAGCGCTGCATGAATCAGGCCAAAGCACCACTTTGCGCGGCCTGCAATCCTCGCTCGCCACGCATATTCGCGCGATGCTTTCAGGTTCTCCAGGCAATATCGCGGCGGCCCTTGCCAGCGGAGATCGCGGGGCCATCGCCACAACTGACGAAGACGCCATGCGCGATGCGGGCCTCACCCATCTGCTTTCGATCAGCGGATTGCACGTGAGTGCGCTGGTGGGCTTTGTTTATTGGATCGTGGCGCGTGCCTTGGCTTTTGTGCCGTGGATCGCCTTGCGTGTGCGCGTGCCCATCGCGGGCGCTTTGGCAGGCGCTTTGGCAGGTGTCGCCTATACCCTGCTTACCGGCGCGGAAGTGCCGACGGTGCGTTCCTGCATCGGCGCATTGCTGGTGCTGGCAGCTCTTGCGCTGGGGCGCGATCCCTTGTCGTTGCGTCTGGTCGCGGTTGGCGGATTGCTGGTCATGCTGTTCTGGCCCGAGGCGGTTGTCGGCCCCAGCTTCCAGATGAGCTTCTCAGCAGTGATCGCCATTATTGCGTTTCACTCCGCCGCCCCGGTGCGCGGGTTCCTCACAGCCGATCATCATGGCCCCGTTGTACGGTTTGCACGAAGCATCATCCTGTTGCTGGCAACCGGCGTGGTGATTGAAATGGCCCTGATGCCAATCGGCCTGTTCCACTTCCACCGCGCCGGTGTTTACGGGGCTTTGGCCAATGTTATCGCAATACCTCTCACCACATTTGCGATCATGCCGCTGATCGGTCTGGCGCTCCTGCTCGATCTTGGCGGAGTGGGTACGCCGATGTGGTGGCTGGCAGGCAAAGCGCTTGAGCTGCTTCTTGCCATCGCCCACTTCGTCGCCGCGCGGCCGGGAGCGGTCACGATGCTGCCCCCCGTTTCACCGTGGAGCTTTGCCCTGTTCATCGCCGGGATGCTCTGGCTCGGTTTATGGATCGGTCGCGTCCGGCTGTGGGGAGCAATCCCCGCCGCCGTTGCTGTTATCGTGATGATCCTGGCCCCCACGCCCGATATCCTCGTGACCGGTGACGGCCACCACGTCGGCATCACAGGGGAGGGCAATGATCTGCTGGTCCTGCGCGCCGGTCGTGGTGATTACATGCGCGACAGCTTGCTTGAACTCGCCGGGATGGAGGGAGATCTGCGCACGCTTGAAGATTGGCCGGCTGCCCGATGCAGTGCTGATTTCTGCGCCCTTGCCATCAACCGGGGGGGCAAGCGCTTCACCCTGCTCATGGCGCGAACCCGCGAATACATTGACGATATGGACATGGCCGCGGCCTGCGAACGCGCCGACATTGTCATCGCGGACCGCCGCCTGCCGTGGACCTGCCGCCCGAAGATGCTGAAAGCCGACCGGACGTTTCTGGCCAAAACCGGAGGGATCACGATCAACCTTGCTTCGGGGCAGATACGCACTGTGGCCGAGACGCAAGGGATGCAGGGCTGGTATCGCTGGCCGGTTCCGGAGGGTGCGTCGCCCGCCGCACCTCGCAAGGAACGTGCACCCGACTTGAAACCGGTCATCCCGCCGCTTTGATCTTGCCCCCCCGGCGGTGGATTTCTGGTCGGGCGCGATCACGTCAATCAACCAGTTGATCGATCCGGAATTCCAGTCTTCGCTGCGCAGGCGGATCGGCCAGGTGCCACCCTTGATCTGGTCACGAATGCGCGCATCGCATTCTTCCGATACGCTGGCCCAGATGGCAACGCCAGCGATGTCATCGGCCAGCACCTTGTCATTGCCGCGTTGGGCAATGGCGACGCGATCACGGATCAGCGGTTCGAGCACGAGGTGCTGCAGGTCCGCCAGCGTCTGGTGGCGGTAGCGCGGCAGGACCATCATAGCCATGACCACTTTGCCAAAGCTTTCGCGCACATGGCTGCGCAGCGAGGCGATTTTGGCGACCACTTCGGGATCGAGCGGCTGCGGGGCGGGGGTGGCGGCTTCAGAAGTAATGATGCGCACCGATACATACGCGACCACGTAAAACCGAAGGATGGCGCGGGGGTAGGGCAGTTGTCAATGCTGGATGCAAATCACAGGGACGAACAAATGGAGCGTAATGTTTCAATTGTGACAATTGTTTCTCGCAATGACTGTTAGTCCGGCGAATTAATCGTACGATTGACATTACAACTTCCGCAAACAACGATACTTCCAAAATGGTGAGATGTGCGATTTCGTGGCGGTAGCGGGTTGCAATGCGCGGCGCGGACGGCTTTAGTGTCAGTTGTGGGGTTTGTGGCGCGTGGGGTTGAATCGATGGTGTTGGGGTGGTTAATGGCGGGTTTGCGGTCGCTAGGCGGCGGCAAGTCACGAATTTGGGGTTTTTACACCTGTCATCGTAATTCCGGCACAGTAGCCATCGATCAGGTCTATATCATGCAGATGGTGCTGGCAGGCAGGTTGAGCCGCAGCATACTGGCGGCGAATGACAATGATTTGGCGTGGTCGGAACGGGCATGTAGCATTTTTGGCGGCGTGGATGCAGGAGGGGCAGCGTGAAGACGCCACATTTCTTGCTTCTAGCTTCGCTTGCTTTCGTCAGTGGGTGCGACGATCGGGAGTCGCGGTTTCCGTCAGCAAACGATTTTTGCGAGAAAGAGCAGCGCCATATTTCGGATTTCGACAAGAAAGTTATCGTCCTGACCAAATGGTATCAGGAATCCGCGCCAAAGGAGCAGGTCTGGTTGACAGACAAGCGAACAGGTGTAGTCAAAACCTTTACTGATCGCGGCGCATTGCCGCAGCATATTTTGGCCTATCTTGATAAACAAGCAGGATTGAATGCGCCAAAAGCGGTAATCTCTGATGCCGTCGCCAGCTATCTACAATCTAATCCGCTCTGCTGCCAAATTGTCAAGCCAGATCACCTTGGCGATAACGTCTACAACGAAGATGCATGGATGGCGGATCGTTATGACAATGCTTTGAAATGGGGATACGTCGGGGATCTTTACCTGTTTGCCGAGCCAGATTTCCACCAGATCGATAAACACATCACCAAGGCAGATGTTGCACGGATCGATCCGGCCAAAGCCCGTCAGATCGGGTTTGCTATCATGCTGAGCAATTGCGCCCAAACCCAGTCATTCTTTAGGGGCTGACCATGCCGTACTCGACTTCCCACCACTTTTCTAATCAGGTCATTGCTCGATATATATATGGCGACGGGGGTAAACCGGGAATTACGGTGACAGGTGCGATAACCCCCAAA
>CAZSTP010000252.1:0-3981 GCA_964609325.1 uncultured Novosphingobium sp.
TCTTAGCATAAGTCGCCCTTCAACGCGACGGTATGAGTTTCCCGCAACGAGATTAAGCATCATGCTTAACGCATAGAGTGTTAATCCAAATACGGCATCTAACCTACTATCTACTGCATCAAAAGATTCTTGTCTGTGAAAATGATCTTCTACACTTCGATATACATCGACAATATTTTCGAATAGTCCATCGAGATTAACTCTTGTAGGACGACGCGGTTCTGCTCGATAACACGCAGTTTCCAACTTACACTGCTTCCAAAAACTGTTCACCCAAGGCATTGGAGAGCCATGATCGGTAGTGTCGGACATCACACTAAATGACTGTTCTGCCGCTCTGATACTTGGTCGAACTGAGCGCATATCTCCTACATTCGGAAATCCCAAAATTTCCTCTGCCTGTTTCGCCATGCCACTGGCAAAATGCATTTTTCCTCCCGAAATCATCGAGACGACTTTAAGCCAGCGTATATCAGTCGCAGTTTCCGACTGGTGCCAACTATTTAAACCAATCGCTTTAACAACACTATTGTAATCATCAAAATCCTGATGCTCCCAACCTTCGACGTGCCGTTGCCAGTGACTACGATCTGGCAGGTCCTTAAAAAGATTAAGCGGGCGGAGGTGCGAAAGAAGATTTTCACTTTTGAGAGGTTCGATTAGAAAATCAAACTCCACGTCTGACAGCTTTGCAAAATTGGTGTGCCCCATTCCCACCCAAGCATTGGACGATAAGGCTTCACAACGGTTCGACACCTCACGGAATGTCTGCAAGTATGTTTCACGGCCCAAGTTAGCTGTCAAAAGCGCTGCCCATAGAATGTCGGGTAAACGTTCATCTCGCCACGATGATAGCGTCATTCCGGGAAAACTAGACAGTGATGACTGTAGCACGCCATTTTTTCGCGGCATCTGAGCAAGCCGTTTTTGCCCCTGGCCTCTCTTCGCTCTGTTAGCCATGTTGAAGCCTATCCCTGATCTCGACAGAAAATCTCACGGCATCCCCTCACCGCACCAGCAACGGCGCCAGATAGTGCCCCGTGAAGCTGCGCGCGTTCTTTGCCACAACTTCCGGCGTGCCTTCGGCCACGATTTCGCCGCCGCGCACGCCGCCTTCGGGGCCGAGGTCGATGATCCAGTCGGCGGTTTTGATGACGTCGAGGTTGTGTTCGATCACGACGACGCTGTTGCCTTGTTCGACGAGGCGGTGGAGGACCTCGAGCAGCTTGCGCACGTCTTCGAAGTGGAGGCCGGTGGTGGGCTCATCAAGGATGTAGAGCGTTTGGCCGGTGGAGCGGCGGGCGAGTTCCTTGGCGAGTTTGACGCGTTGCGCTTCGCCGCCTGACAGCGTGGTGGCCTGCTGGCCGACTTTGACATAGCCGAGGCCGACTTCGTTGAGCATGTGCATCCGGTCACGGATCGGGGGCACGGCTTTGAAGAATTCCTCGGCGTCCTCGATCGTCATATCGAGGATATCGGCGATGGAGTGGCCCTTGAATTTTACCTCAAGCGTTTCGCGGTTGTAGCGTTTGCCGTCACACTCCTCGCACGTCACGTAAACGTCGGGCAGGAAGTGCATTTCGATCTTGATCAGGCCATCGCCGGTGCACTTTTCACAGCGCCCGCCTTTGACATTGAAGCTGAACCGGCCCGGCTTGTACCCGCGCGCGGCGGATTCGGGGAGCCCTGCGAACCAATCGCGGATCAGGGTGAAGCTGCCGGTGTAAGTGGCGGGGTTTGAGCGCGGGGTGCGGCCGATGGGGGACTGGTCGATCTCGATCACCTTGTCGCAGTGTTCGAGGCCTTTGATCGCATCGTGCGCGCCAGCGATCACGCGCGCGCCGTTCAATTGGCGCGCGGCTCCGGCGTGGAGCGTATCGATGGTGAAGCTGGACTTGCCCGAGCCGGACACGCCGGTGACGCAGGTGAAGGTGCCCAGGGGGATCTTGGCGCTGACGTTTTGCAGGTTGTTGGCGCGCGCGCCTTCGACGCTGATGAACAGGCCGTTGCCCTTGCGGCGCTGTTTGGGGACTTCGATGCGGCGGGTGCCGGTGAGGTATTGGCCGGTGAGGCTGTCGGGGCTATCGAGAATGTCTTGCAGCTTGCCCTGCGCGACGATCTGGCCGCCGTGGACGCCCGCGCCGGGGCCGAGATCGACCACGTGATCGGCGGTGCGGATGGCGTCCTCGTCATGCTCCACCACGATCACGGTATTGCCGAGATCGCGCAGGCGCTTGAGCGTGATCAGCAAGCGGTCATTATCGCGCTGGTGGAGGCCGATGGAGGGTTCATCGAGCACGTAGAGCACGCCCGAGAGGCCCGAGCCGATCTGGCTGGCCAAGCGGATGCGCTGGCTTTCACCGCCCGAGAGCGTGCCCGAGGTGCGATCAAGGTTGAGGTAATCGAGGCCGACGTTGTTGAGGAAGCCGAGGCGTTCGTTGATTTCCTTGAGGATGGCCTTGGCGATCTGGCTTTGCTGGCTGGTGAGCTGGGCATCGAGCGCGCCGTACCATTCAACCGCAGCGGCGACCGAGAAGTGCGTGACGGTGGAGATATCGGTGCCCGCGACCTTGACGCTGAGCGCTTCGGGTTTGAGGCGCTTGCCTTCGCAGGTTTCGCACGGCTGCGCGGTCTGGAATTTGTTCAGCTCCTCACGCATCCAAGCAGATTCGGTTTGCAGGAGGCGGCGGTTGAGATTGCCGATGACGCCTTCGAACGCCTTCTGGACGGTGTAGGACTTCTTGCCATCGATGAAGGTGAGCGGCACGGCCTTGCCGCCGGTGCCGTAGAGGATGATGAGCTGGACTTCGCCGGGCAGCTCGGCCCACGGCGTTTCCAGCTTGAAGCCGAAGTGGCCTGCGAGGCTGGCGAGGACCTGCATGTAATAGGGCGATGGCGGGTTGCTCTTCGCCCAAGGGACGATTGCGCCCTGCTTCAGGGACAGGTTCTCGTTCGGGACGACGAGTTGCGGATCGAACAGCAGCTTTTCGCCGAGGCCGTCACACGCGGGGCACGCGCCCTGCGGGGCGTTGAACGAGAACAGGCGCGGTTCGAGCGCGTCGATGGTGAAGCCGCTGACGGGGCAAGCAAACTTTTCGGAGAAGACGATGCGGTTGGCGGGGAGGCCGGTTTTTTTCATGCCGGATTTCTTGGCAGGTTCTGATGCCATTTCTGGCACAGGCCCACCCCCGGCCCCTCCCGCCTGCGGGAGGGGAGAAAGCTCCGCCACCGTCGTATCGGCAAGGTCGATGTATACCAGCCCGTCGGCCAGTTTGAGCGCTTGCTCGAAGCTGTCGGCGAGGCGGGTCTGGATGCCGTCTTTTACCGCGATGCGGTCTACCACCACTTCGATATCGTGCTTGAGCTTTTTATCGAGCGCGGGCGCGTCTTCGATGGCCATCATTTCGCCATCGATGCGGACGCGGGTGTAGCCCGCTTTCTGCCATTCGAGCAGTTCCTTGCGGTATTCGCCCTTGCGGCCGCGCACGGCGGGCGCGAGGAGATAGGCGCGGGTGCCTTCGGGCAGGGCCATCACGCGATCGACCATCTGGCTGACGGTTTGCGCGGCGATGGGCAGGCCGGTGGCGGGGCTATAGGGTACGCCGATACGCGCCCAGAGCAGACGCATGTAATCGTAGATTTCGGTGACAGTCGCCACGGTGGAGCGCGGGTTGCGGCTGGTGGTCTTCTGTTCGATGCTGATCGCAGGGCTGAGGCCGTCGATGTGTTCGACATCGGGCTTCTGCATCATTTCGAGGAACTGGCGCGCATAGGCAGAGAGACTCTCGACATAGCGGCGCTGCCCTTCGGCATAGATCGTATCGAACGCGAGGCTGGATTTGCCCGAACCGGACAGGCCGGTGATGACGATCAGGCTATCGCGCGGGAGATCGATATCGATCCCCTTGAGATTGTGTTCACGGGCGCCGCGGACGGAGATTGTATTGAGTGACATGCGCGGCGGTGTTCCATATTTGTTCG
>CAZSTP010000253.1:0-3961 GCA_964609325.1 uncultured Novosphingobium sp.
GGTATTCGCCCGAAATGCCGTTGCCGCCGTGCATGTCGCGCGCCATCCGGGCAATCTCCAGCGCCTTGCCCACATTGTTGCGCTTCACGATGGAAATCATCTCGGGCGCAAAGGCATGTTCGTCCATCAGCCGCCCGATGCGCAAACTGGCGTGCAGGCCCAGCGTGATGTCGGTCAGCATATCGGCCAGCTTCTTTTGGTAAAGCTGCGTTGCGGCAAGCGGCCTGCCGAACTGGTGCCGGTCCAGCCCGTATTGGCGCGCGGCGGCAAAGCAGAATTCCGCCGCGCCCAAAGCGCCCCACGATATGCCATAGCGTGCACGGTTCAGGCAGCCGAACGGCCCTTTCAAACCCTCGACACCGGGCAAAAGCGCATCATCGGGCACGAACACGTCTTCCATCACCACCATGCCGGTGATCGACGCGCGCAGCGAAACCTTGTTCTCGATTTTGGGCGCAGAAAGCCCCTTCATGCCCTTTTCCAGCACAAAGCCCCGGATCGCATCGCCATGCGCCGCGCTCTTGGCCCAGATCACGAAAACATCGGCAATCGGCGCGTTGGAAATCCACGTCTTGGCCCCGTTGATCACATAGCCGCCGTCCACTTTCACCGCGCGCGTGCGCATCCCGCCGGGATCGGACCCGGCGTCAGGCTCGGTCAGGCCAAAGCAGCCGATGAATTCACCGCTCGCCAGCTTGGGCAGATATTTGCGGCGCTGTTCTTCCGATCCATATTCGTAGATCGGGAACATCACGAGGCTCGATTGCACGCTCATCATCGAACGATAGCCTGAATCCACCCGCTCCACTTCGCGCGCCACCAGCCCGTAGGCCACATAGGACGCACCGGTGCAGCCATAATCGGCAGGCAGTGTCAGGCCGAGGAGCCCCTGCGCCCCCATTTCGCGGAAGATTTCGGGGTCGGTCGTCTCGGTCGCGAAGGCTTCGATCACGCGCGGCTGCAAGCGATCCTGCGCAAAGGCGCGCGCGGCATCGCGGATCATGCGCTCGTCATCGCTCAGCAACCCGTCCAGCCCCAGCGCATCTTCCCAATCGAACCGAACCATGCCCGCCATCTGTCACTCCTCGATCATGCGGTGATTGCAGACGATACAGGTTTGGGCAACCGGCCTTTTACACCCCCTTGCACTCCCAAACCCGGCAGGGCAGTCAATAGCAGACACTTCACGCAAAGGTAACGCCATGGCCCGTTATATAAGCTTTATCCGCCCCGATGGCACCCCCGGCTTTGGCCGTCTTGACGGCGATAGCGTGGCCGATCTCGGCTCCCCGGGCACAAGCGCATGGCTGAAAGACGCGCTCGGCGGTGATCTCGCCGCGCTGCCTGTCACTGCCACTTATGCCTTGGCCGAAGTGCAATTGCTGCCGGTCGTGCCCAATCCGGCCAAGATCATGTGCGTCGGCCTCAATTATGCCACCCACGTGGCTGAAACCGGGCGCGACCAGAAAGACTATCCCGCCATCTTCACGCGCTGGGCCGATAGCCTTGTCGCCCACGGCGAACCGATGGTGCGCCCGCCCGAAACCACGCGCTTTGATTATGAGGGCGAACTGGCGATCATCATCGGCAAAGGCGGTCGCCGCATCTCTAAAGAAACCGCGCTCGATCACGTCGCGGGCTATGCCGTGTTCCACGATGGTTCGGTGCGCGATTGGCAGCGCCACAATATCCAGTTCACGCCGGGCAAGACCTTTCCTGCCACCGCCGGATTTGGCCCCGCGCTCGTCACACCCGATGAATTGCCCGATCTTGCCGACCAGCGCGTGCAAACCCGCCTCAACGGTGAACTGGTGCAGGATCAGCCGATCTCCGATCTGATCTTCGATATCGCCACAGTCATCGCCTATTGCTCCACTTTCGCGCTGCTCTCTCCGGGCGATGTGATCGCCACCGGCACACCGGGCGGCGTGGGCGACAAGCGCAATCCCCCGCTGTACATGAAGGGCGGCGATGTTTGCGAGATCAGCATCGGCAAAGTCGGCACGCTCACCAACCCGATTATTGACGAGGCAGTCTGACAATTCGGCGTCCGGCGGGCTTTCCGCCGCACAGCCATCGGTCGTGGCGTGGCCAATCCAATATTTATCATTCATTATCAAATGGTTATGCCGTCAATGCGGGTGCGGTGCCACTTTGGGCAAAACAGGTGCACCCGCATGTGTTTCATCAACAAACGCACAAATGGCGAGGCGTCACGCACCGTTGCAAAGACAGGCATCGTCCCGTTACAGTCCAAAGCCGATGACAAACCCGGCACAGCGCCTCTCTCCCGTCTATCGGGACATGCCCCTCACCATTTTCGAGCATATGTCCGGCCTTGCGCGGGCCACCGGTGCGATCAATCTGGGGCAGGGCTTCCCCGATGAACCCCCGCCGCCTGCGCTGCTGGACGCCTTGGCCCATGCCAGTGCGGAGAAGTCGCACCACTATCCGCCGATGGCAGGCCTGCCCGAACTGCGCAGCGCGGTCGCCGGTTTCTACGCGCGCAGCCAGGGCCTGGAACTATCGCCCGAAGCCGTCATCATCACCTCCGGCGCAACCGAATCCGTCGCTTCGGCCATCCTCGCAATCGTCGCTCCGGGCGATGAAGTGGTGCTGTTTGCGCCCGCTTATGATGCCTATGCCCCGATGATCCGCCGCGCAGGCGGAGTGCCGGTATTCGTGCCGCTCAGCCCGCCGCACTGGCATTATGATCGCGCCGCCATCGAAGCCGTCATCACCCCGCGCACCCGCGCCATCATCGTCAACGATCCGCTCAACCCCACCGGCACCGTCGCCAGCGCCGGGGATCTCGCGATGCTGGCGCAAGTGTGCATCGACCACGATCTCATCGCGATCTGCGATGAGGTATGGGAAAATGTGCGCTTCGATGGCCAAGCCCACAAATCGCTGCTCGCCATGCCGGGAATGGCCGAACGCACGGTAAAGATCGGCTCGGCAGGCAAGATTTTCGGCGCGACGGGATGGAAAGTGGGTTGGCTGATCGCCGCGCCCGCGATGGCCGCCGTGCTCGGCCGCGCGCACCAGTTCCTCACCTTCACCACGCCGCCGATGCTGCAATGGGCCGTGGCCGCAGGCTTCGAAACCCCCGGCGTCACCGAAGCCTGCCTCGCCCGCTGGGCCCAAACCCGCAGCGTCCTGCTCGAAGGCCTTGCCCGCGAAGGCTTCGCCACGCTGCCATCTGCGGCCACATGGTTCACCTGCATCGATCTTGCCGCATCGGGCATCGCGCTGGATGACCGCACTTTCAGCGAACGCGCCGTGCACGAAGCGGGCGTCGCCTCGATCCCGCTATCGGCCTTGTGGGAGGGCGGCGGCATGCCAAGCGGGATCGTGCGCCTGTGCCATTGCAAACCCGAAGCCATGCTGGCCGATGCCGTCACCCGCCTTGCCAAGTGGCGGGACCAACTGGCCTAGTCCGCCTTGGCAATCTTCGCCAACACCGCCTCAACCTGCACTTGCGCGCCTGCCAAGGCGTTTAACTCCGCCACGGTGCCATCAAACGGCGCGGTCAGCGCGTGTTCCATCTTCATCGCTTCCAGTACCAGCAGTTTCTGGCCCTTGCTGACCGTTTGGCCCGCGACAACATCCACCGAGATCACTTTGCCCGGCATGGGCGAGAGGATCGCGCCATCCGATGCCGCACCCGCGCCGCCGCTATCGGTGCGGGCAAAGCGCAGCACAAACCGTTCGCCGCCTTCATCCACGCTGGTTTCACGCGCGGCAGGCCACTGGTCCACCGCCGGTTCATCACCCAGAACCGCCGCGAACTGCCGCCCGAACTGGTCCGCCAGCAGGACCGCGCGCTGCGCCGGTGCATTCAGCCGCAGCCCTGATTGGCTCGACCACGGCGCAGCGCCCGGCGTTCCGGCCAAGCGCAGCGCAGCCCGCGCCAGCGCGTCCGCCGAAGGTTCGGGCCGCGAAGCCAGCACTTCCAGAT
>CAZSTP010000254.1:0-3958 GCA_964609325.1 uncultured Novosphingobium sp.
GACTGCCCGCGTTTGCTTGGGTCCAGCCAAGCAATCACCGCAAGGCGGATAGTTCTACAGGATCAGGCGTGCTCTTAAAGCCGAGCGTTCATACCCGCAGCCGGAAATGAATTTGGAGTCCGCTGGATATGACAGGGGTTGAACGGTGCCAGGTGGCGATTGTCGGAGCAGGCCCTGTGGGGACGGTTCTGGCGACGCTGCTGGCGCAAGCGGGGGTGGATGTTGTCGTGCTGGAAGCCGGCGAGGATTGTGCGCAGGATTTGCGCGCATCGACATTCCACCCGCCGACGCTGGAAATGCTGGATACTATCGGGATCACCCCGATGCTGCTGGAAAAGGGATTGAAGGCGCCGGTCTATCACTGGCGGGATCGCAGTTCGGGCGAGGTGATCGATTTTGACCTGAGCGAAATCGATGACGTGACGCGTTATCCCTTCCGCATCCAGTGCGAACAGTACCACTTGTCGCGCGCGTTGGCCGCGGGCCTTGAGAAATTTGCCAATGCGCAAATGCGCTTCAGCCAACGCCTGCTGACGTTCAAGGAAGACGAAAGCGGCGTTGATCTGTGGACCGAGACGGCGTTTGGCGTGAACCGGTTGCGCGCCGATTTTCTGGTCGGGGCCGATGGTGCCAATTCGATCGTGCGCAAATGGCTGGGCATCGAATTTGACGGGTTCACTTATCCCGAACGTTTCCTGTGCCTTTCGACAGAAGTGGAACTGGCCGATCATCTGCCCAATCTGGCGCTGGTGAATTATGTATCCGATGCCAGCGAATGGCTGGTGCTGTTGCGGGTGCCATCGCTGTGGCGGGTGCTGGTGCCAACCGACGGTTCGTTGAGCGATGACGAACTGCGATCAGACAAGATCAAGAACGGCATCTTTGACCGGCTGCTGGGTGATGGCGAAAGCGTGAAGACCGAACACCGGACGCTCTATCGCGTGCATCAGCGCGTGGCCAAATCGTTCCGCGAGGGCCGCGTGATGCTGGTGGGCGATGCGGCGCACCTTAACAATCCGCTGGGCGGGTTCGGCATGAATTCGGGCGTGCACGATGCCTTCAACCTGTTTGAAAAGCTGGAACCGGTGCTGCGCGGCAAGGCGGATTTGAACACCAACCTTGCGCTTTATGACCGGCAGCGCCGCGAAGTGACGCACAGCTTCACCCAGATGCAGACCAAGGAAAACATGGCGCTGATCAAGGGCGGGCAGGACGAAGCGCACGAAGCGCGGCGGCAAAAGATGCTGGAGATCAAGCAAAACGATGTGACGCGCCGCAATTATCTGCTGCGCCAGGCGATGTTCGACAGCCTTGCCCAGGCGGCCGAGATCAACTGATTTTAACAATCCGGAGCGGCGCGGCAGTGGTGGGACTGCCGCGTGGCCCCTTTGGAGAATAACCCCATGGTCGATGTGCAGGGCTACCGTGCCTGTCTTGGCGTGATCGCCCCTTCCACCAATACCACCGTCCAGCCCGACATGGAGCGCATGCGCCCCGCGGGCGTGACCAACCATTTTTCGCGGATTTACGTGGAAGACCCGGTGGCGCTTTCGAACGAGGACTTTCTGGCGGGCACCACCGCGATTGCCGCCAACACGATGGATGCGGTGCGATCAGCCATGACGCTGAGGCCTGAATATCTCGTGCTCGGCATGTCGGCGATCACGTTTTACGGCGGGGTTGAGGGCGGCAGGAAGTTCAAGGCCGAAGTTGAGGCCATTGCAGGCGTTGGCGCATCGACCGGATCGGAATCGATTGCGGCGGCGCTGCATGCCTATGGCAATGTCAAAAACGTCAGCTTCGTTTCGCCCTATTATCCGGTGGCCAATGCCGAAGTGCGCAGGTTCCTTGAGGAATCGGGTTTTTGCGTGGTGCGCGACGTGCCGCTGGAGTGCAAATGCTGGACCGATATCGCCAAGGTGACGCCGCAGCGCTTGCGCGGGGTGATCGATCACCTGAACGGGCCGGACGTTGATGCGATTGTGCAGGTTGGCACCAACTTGTCGATGGTCAGCCTTGCGGCGGAATACGAGCTGAAGCTCGATAAGCCGGTGATCGCGATCAACACCGCGACCTATTGGCATGCCTTGCGCACGCTGGGGATTACAGACCGGATCGAAGGTCTGGGCCGGTTGCTGGCGGAATTCTGATGCAACTTGCGCGCAAATCCGCAGCCGGTTTTGCGCGCAAGTTGTCAGCGAATTTGGCGGTTGTTGATCCCGATCAAAGCACGAATCGCAAAGTTGTCCGCACAAATCATGTGCCATCCTGGCTTGACAGCGGCGCACTTTGGTTCAAGATTTGTCCGGACAATTTGGATATGCGATTCCGGACCGAATGCGTGCCCTGACCTGAACGGAAAGACGTGAAACGATGAAGCAGGACCTGCCACCGCCTTATACGGCGCTCACCCGTCACCCGATGATGCCGCGCACCAACCATGACGAGGCGGCGCGGTTCAATTTCCTCACGCATTTCAACCGCTATGTCTCGGGCACGTTGGGCGCGGGCAACAAGCTGGCCTATGAAACGCGGGTGTTGCCCGCGTTCCGCGCCGAACATGGCCGCGATCCGGAACACCGCTATGAAATCCGCGATGCGATGAACCGCGATCCGTTCCACCGCATGTGGTCCGCCTTGAAGCGCAATTCGATGGAAATGCGCCAGATGAACGGGCGGCAGACGGTGCTGCGCCAGTTGGACGAGCTGGATGCACAGGCGCGGCAGTTCAACGAACATTCCGGCTTGCTGGAACTGGATGCCAGCATTGCGCAGCCGGTTTACCAGACTTGCGTTGATATCCACTGCCAGCCCGGCGGCTATCATTCGGAAGAACGCCCCGGCGATGTGACGATGGGCGCGAATTATGATGTGGGCCTGTTCGCCACGGTCGGCGGTGCGCTGGGCGCGCTGAACGATGGCGGCGGGCAGGCGGTCGCGGCTTGGGCCAAAGCCAACAAGCCCGATTGGCAGCCTCAGCGCATCCTCGATATCGGCTGCACCGTGGGGCACAATGCGGTGCCGATTGCGCAAGCCTATCCGGAGGCGGAGGTCATCGCGATTGATACGGCGGGGCCGACCTTGCGCTATGGCGCGGCGCGGGCGGCGGGGCTTGGCGTCAAGAACATTCGGTTCATCCAGGCCAATGGCGAGGACCTGTCGCGCTATCCCGACAATCACTTTGACTGGGTGCAGACAACGATGTTCCTGCACGAACTTTCGGCCACGGCCATGCCCAACATTCTGCGCGAGGCGCACCGCGTGCTCAAACCCGGCGGGCTGATCCTGCATGTTGAGCAGCCGCAATACGGGCCGGACATGCCGCTGTTCGAACAGTTCATGCGCGATTGGGATGCGTTCAACAATAACGAGCCGTTCTGGTCGGCGATGCACGGCGTGGAACTGGAAGACGTGATGGCGGATTGCGGCTTTAGCCACGCCGAACAATTCGTGGTGGGTGTGCGCGCGGTGGTGGATCCGACGATCTTCCCGCCATCGCCCGAAGGTGAAGCCGAAGATTATGGCCGCGCGGCGGTGTGGAATGCCTATGGCGCGTGGAAAGCCGCGCCCGCACAGGAGTTGGCAGCATGACCGTAGACAGCATTACGGGGGCTATCGACTGGATCGCCCGTTCGGGCGCGCGCGCCAAGGGCCGCCGTCCCGCCTTTTTCGATGAGCCCGCGCTCGACCGGCTCTATTCGCTGACGCTGGCCCTGGCGGCGGAATTGTCCGCCACGCGGGAACGTCTCGACACGGTGGAGCGCCTGCTGGCCGCCGGTGGTAGCCTCAACCGCGAAGACATCGAGAACTTTGCACCCGACCGCGCCACTGGCGACGAGAGGGGCGAGGCGACCCGCGCTTACATCGCGCGCATCATGCGCGGCTTCCAGCAGGAAGTGGAAGCGATGGAGCAGCCCGATCCGCCGATCATGGACTGGGTCGAAAAGCTCTCGGCGTC
>CAZSTP010000255.1:0-3954 GCA_964609325.1 uncultured Novosphingobium sp.
ATCCTGCTGCTGTTCTATGCCGCATTCTTTGCCTTCCTGCTGTGGCGCGCGCGGGTCATGGGCGAACGCGTGGCGCGGCCTTTGCTGGCGGTTGAAACCATGGTGAACCGTATCGGCGCAGGCGAATATGATCACCAGGCGCCGCATTGCGGGGTGAACGAAATCGACAGTCTGGCCGACCGGCTGGTGGCGATGGGGCATAAACTGGGTGCGGCCCATCGCAAAATCGTCGATCAGGAAGACCTGATGCGCAGCGCGCTGGATAGCGAGCGCCGCGTCACCACCGGCCAGCGCCGCTTCATCAATATCCTCAGCCACGAATTCCGCACGCCGCTGACGGTCATCGACAGCGCAGGCCAGATCCTCAAACGCCGCGCCGCGCGGTTGACCGAAGAAACCGTGATCGAACGCTCCGACATGATCCGGCGCGCCGCCGCCCGCATCGGCGAAGTGATGCAAAGCGCGATGCAACTGGTGCGGATGGAAGATGGCGAAACCACCTGCAATCCCTCCTCGGTCGCCTTCGGGCCGCTCGTCCGCCAGGCCGTCGCATCCGCGCAAGGCCAGCGCGCCGTCGATATTGCGGTGGACGCAGAAGCGGAACGTGCCGCAATTTATGCAGACCGCACGCTGGTGCACACCGCGCTTTCGGCCATTATCGAAAACGCCTGCCGCTATTCCCCCGAAGACACACCGGTAACGGTCAAGGCCAAAGTCGAAGGCGACAGGTGTTCCGTCACGATCACCGATTGCGGACCGGGCATCCCGGCCGATGAATTGCCGCTGGTGTGCGAACGGTTTTACCGGGGGTCAAACAGCACCGCCGTTCCGGGCGCTGGCACCGGGCTCTACCTTGCCACCACCCTGCTTGATGCCAATGGCGGGTTGCTGGACATTACCTCTGTCACCGGAAACGGAACCACCGTCACCGCCAGCCTGCCGCTGGCTCGCGCCACTGTTACCGAATTGTGGGAAGCTGCCTGATGAATGCCTACTCACCCCGACAGTTCAAAGTCCTGTGTATCGAGGACGAGCCTGAAATCCTGCGCGATATTGCCGATGAACTGGCCGATCACGGCTTTCAGGTGGATCAGGCCGCCAGCGCCGAACTGGCCCTGCCCTGTATCGATAGCGGCGCGCCCGATCTGATCATCTGCGATATGCAAATGCCGGGGATGAACGGGTTGCAACTGTTGGAAAACCTGCGCGCGCGCACCGATGCCATGGCCCATGTCCCGTTCGTGTTCCTTACCGCCTTCGGGGATCGCGAAACCGCCATTCACGGGCGCAAAGCAGGCGCAGACGATTATCTGGTAAAGCCGGTAGACTTCGATCTGCTGATCGCGGCGGTGGAAAGCCACTTGCGCAATGCGGCCCAGCGCGAAACCGCCACCCGCAATGCCGCCAGCCTGAAAGCCGGAACCACCGCGCCCGGCTATGACGAAATGATCGCCTGTCTGGCCACACAGCCTGTCGGCACCGCGCTTGCCGTCGTCAAACTCGATAACCACCCCGAACTTGCCCGCCGGTTTGATCTGTCCGATGAAACCCGCACAAGCCGCCTGATTATGCGCCTTGCGCGATGGGGCGGCTTCCGGGCCTTCCGGTTGCAACCCCACATCTGGGTGGTGGTGATGCCGGATGCAGGGCCGGATGCAGGGCCGGATGCAATCACCGGCACAAAGCGCCTCCGCACGTTGCTCGAACAGATTGTGTGCCTCAATCTGCGCGACCGCTTTTCACCCGCCACAAGCGCCCGCATCACCCATTCCATCGTGCTTGGCCAAACCGGCAGCGAAGAAACCCCTGCCGCACTGATAGACCGGATGCGCGAATCCGCCCGCCTGCTCCAGCGCGAAGGCGGCGCGCGGCTGCTCTGTCTCGACGGGCCGGAACTGTGCGAATTGCGCCTTGCCGGGGCCATCCGTTCGGAACTGGTCGGCGCTATCGATCAGGGGGAGTTGCACGTCCACTTCCAGCCCAAAGTCGATGCCGGAACCGGCCTGCCGCGTTCGGGCGAAGTGCTGGTGCGCTGGGAAAGCCCGCTGCTGGGCCACTTGTCGCCCGCCATGTTCATCCCGGTGGTCGAACGCGCAGGCCTGTTGCCGCATGTCACCGATTGGGTGCTCAAACAAACCGCGCTGGCACAAGTCTCGCTGGTGCGCGATGGTCTGCCCGCGCGCCTTGCGGTGAACATCGGCGCATCCGAATTCAACGCCCGCCTGCCCCAACGCATCGCCGCCATCTTCTGTGAATGCGGCGCGGATGAAAGCCTGCTCGAAGTCGAAGTCACCGAAACGTCGGTGCTTGCCGATCCGGCAGCGGCAGAGGCCATCGTCCAGGCTCTGCACGCGCGCGGCATCACCGTGGCGCTTGATGATTTCGGCACCGGCTATTCCTCGCTTTCCCACCTGCAAAACTGCACGATCGATACGATCAAGATCGATCGCAGCTTCGTCACCCGCGTGGCAGAGGCAGGCCCCGAACAGACCATCGTTCTGGGCATCATCGGCATTGCCCGCACATTGGGCATGGAAACCGTGGCCGAAGGCGTAGAGCTTGAATCCCAGCGCCAATGGCTCGCGCTCAACGCCTGCGACACCCTGCAAGGCTACATCATCTCCCGCCCCGTCCGCTTCGATGAATACCGCGCGTGGCTGAAAGCCTATCCCAAAGCGGCATAAGCGGCGCTGCGATGGCAGCTAAGCAATGTTTTTCGCCAAAAGTTGCCGTTCGGCAAACGACCCCTTTACTGACGCTTTCAATTAAGAGCATAAAACGAAAATGGTTCGCTATTTGATCGCATTGTTCTGCTTGTGCCTGCTTGGATCGCTTACTCTAGAGTTCACTGGGTATGTCATCGTTCATGACAAGACTGGCTTAGCCACTTCTGCGCGAGTTACTAACGGCGAACGGCATCAAAATCTAACCGATCTTCCATTAGGATTTTTTGTGGTTATTCCCGATTTGGAGGGCGAAATTGAAGTCCTCTGCTCTGATGGTTCAAAGGTCAGCGGAGGTTACGTCACCCGACATTGGAAAGAGACAGTCACAGTGGTTGGTAGCGGGACATGCGAAAAGCTGGTTGAGGGCTGACCGCATTCCACAACTTTCAGCCATTCAAAACCAACAACCCTTGCCCTTAAAGCAGCCGTCCCGCTCGTTGTCGCCCCGGGCGTCATCCGCGCCGCCGGGGCCTGTGCCCAGTGCATCAGAGCAGCATTGCGTTCGGCTGCGGGCATGCCGACGAGACTTTGGTTCAGCCATTGATCGAATGCGGCCGCTGGTACAGCGCCTTCAGGCCCAAGCGCCCGCAAGTTGTGATAGGACAGCCCCGATCCGATGATCAGCACGCCCTCTTCGCGCAGCGGTTGCAGCAGGCGGCCAATCGCCAGATGCGCGGCAGGGTCCAGACTGCCCAGCAGGCTTAGCTGCACCACCGGAATATCCGCCTCTGGACGGATCGGCTGCATCAGGGAAAACGTACCGTGATCAAACCCGCGCGCATCATCCTCGTCACAGGCCACGCCGCCTTGCGCCAGCAGGCCGGATATCCGCCGCGCCCATTCGGGGCTACCGGGCGCAGCGTACTGGATGTGATAAGTGTGCTCGGGAAAGCCGTAATAATCATACAGCATCGGCGGCTGGGGATGGAAAGAAACGCGCAGCCGGGCTTCCTCCCAATGCGCGGTAACCACCACTATCGCGCGCGGCTTTTCAGGCAGCGCAGCGATCAAACCGCCAAGCGATGCTTCAAGCCGGTCATAGCCGCGCCGCATCGGCCCTTCCATCCAAGGCCACGGTCCACCGCCATGATTGAGGAAGAATGTGGGCATGATATCGCTGATGGATGGCATTTGGGGTTTCGGGCCAGTGGATTCAACCGCCACACCGTCCACACTCTATCCGCAAGGCGGAGAGCCACGCCCGCGCCCCTATCCGCCCGATAACCGC
>CAZSTP010000256.1:0-3940 GCA_964609325.1 uncultured Novosphingobium sp.
TGCGGCAGATCGCGATGCAGCGCGAGGCAGGCCGTGGCGACATATTCGGCCATCGCCACGGTAATGCCCGGCTCGATCATCCGCACCACGCGCACTTGTGGCGGGAGGCTGGCCAGCGGCAATTGATCGACGCCAGCGCCCACGCAGAACAGCATTTCCAGATTGGGGAACTGCGCCACGAAATCGGGCGCGGGGTTCCATGCCGCAAGGAAGCGCACGTCTGCCGGATCAACCGGGTCATGCCCCCAGCGCGCAAACGGCACTTGCGGCAAGCGCCGCGCAAATATGTCGGCCCAGACAATGCCCCGCGCTTCGAGGCCGTGGTACAGCATGGTCATCGGCCCGGGCCTTGTAGAGCGTAACAGGCTGCCACAGCGATCACTGCGGCAGCCCGTAGTCTGTCATCAGAACGAGAACGTGGCCCTGACGTTGAACGCGCGCGGCGCGCCCGGTGCGATCCAGAAGCTGGAATACGATGCACTGTAGAACTGCTTGTCAAACAGGTTGGTCACATCGCCGGTGATGCGCACGTTCTTGGCAGGCTCATAAGTCGCCATCAAACGCGCAACGACATAGCCGGGAAGCTCGAAGGTCGACGCGGTTTCACCCGAACGCTCTCCGACATAGTTGATCCCGCCACCAAAGGTGAAACGCTGATCCCCGATCATGAAGCCCTTGCTGACGATCAGGTTCGCGGCATGCTTGGGAATGTTGATCAACCGGTCACCGGCATTGATGGTGAAGCCGAAGTCCTTGTCGAGCGAATTTGTGGTCCATTCGGCATCGAGATAGGCATAGGTCGCGATAACCATGATATCGCCGGGCAGGTTGGCGTTGAGATCAAATTCAAGGCCGCGCGAACGGGCCTTGCCACCTGCGAACGAAAAGCCGGCGTTTCTCGGATCAGACGTTTTGATGTTGTCCTTGTTCATCGTGAAGGCCGCAATGGTCGCGCTGATTGCATCACCCGGCGCGGCAAAGCGCAGGCCCACTTCGTAGGACTTGCTCAATTCAGCCGCGAAAGGACGGACATTGGCATCGGTTCCACTGTTTGGACGGAAGCCTTGGCCATAACCACCATAGATCGAAATCTCGTCGGTGATTTCGTACAATGCGCCAGCGGTGGGGCTGAACCGTTCCTGCTTGGCCAAGGTGGTTGTGTTGTTGGCGCGGTTCAGGACTGCCTGCTGGAAGTTATCAAAGCGGCCACCGAAGCGCAGCTTGAGCCGGTCCGTCAGATCGACCTGATCCTGGAAATAGACGCCCCAAGCCTTCTGCTCTTCAAACGTATCGGTCAAAGGCACAGCGCCTACTGCCAGCAATTGTCCGTATACGGGGTTGAAGATGTTGATCGCGTTGTTGGCGGCGGTAATCGGTGTGCCCGTCGTATAGTTGGCCGGACGGCCACGACGTTGCAGCAGATCGATGCGGAAACGGTCCCAGTCCGCACCGAACAGCACGTGATGCGTCAGCGCGCCGGTGTTGAACTTGCCCGAAAGCTCGCCGCGCACGATCATGTTGGTCGTGTTGTAATCGCGGGTGCGGCGCTGGCGGGCAAGTGTATTACCGGTGCGCCCCAGCATCTGGCGACGGTTCGCGCCGACAGGATCAAGCTCGGCCTCGGTCGATGCGCCCGAAAACTCGGTGTCACGGTAGCCGAAGCCAGCGAGGAAATACCAATCGCCGCCCAGCTTCTGCTGGAACTGCACCTGATGGCCCAGCACGTTGATCCGCATCGGCCCGTCGCCGGGTTCCCCCAGAAAACGCGAGTTTGGAATAACGCCCAGTTGTCCGTTCACCGCCAGCACGCCGCGATCGAACGGCACGTTGTTATCCACGAACTCCATTTCATAGGAAATGCTGGTGTCAGAGCTTGGCGCGAACAGGATCGATGGCGTGGCGACATAGAGCGTCTGCTTGATCGTATCGCGGAAGCTTTGGCCATCCTGCACCGCGCCGTTCAGGCGGATCGCCACCTTGTCGCTGATCGCAAGGTTATAGTCCCCTTCAACGCGGAAGGTGTTGAAGCTGCCACCCTGAAGCGCGAACGATCCGAAGGTGCTGTCGGTGCGGGCCTTCTTGGTGATGATGTTGATCGTGCCGCCGGGCTCACCACGGCCAAACACCGCGCCGTTGGGGCCTTTGAGGATTTCGATCTTTTCGATGTTCGATGCATCGCGCGTGCCACCATAACCACGGCCGCCGTTAAACCCGTTTACCAGCACGCCGCCGGGAAAATCTTCGTCGCCCGAAAAGCCGCGAATGGCAAAGCCGTCGAACATGCCGCCAAAGTTGTTCTGGCGTGAAATGCCGCTTGAAAGATCCAGCGCATTGTCGAGGCGGGTGATGTTAAGATCCTGCAAGGTCTTGGCATCGATCACCTGGACGCTCTGCGGAATGGCCGCCAGCGGCACATCACCGCGATACTGCTGGCGCTGGCCGATCACGACCAGACCTTCAGCGGCCTTGGCTTCTTCCTCGGCCGGAGCAGCCTGCGCCCAAGCTGCCGACGGCATCACAGCAATTGCAGCACTGGCCACCAGCGCGGCCTTCAAAGCGGACAATTTCAACATACAACTACACCCCTCGTCTGTGTTGTTTATTCACAGGCTTCCGCTGAAGGCAATGATACAACGTATCATCATCCTCAAGGGAAATCTTCACTCGAACCGTCCTGCGCGTCATTTTTCTGTTATGAGGGCAGGCTATGCCCCTTCAGGCATATGTTGCGTCGAACAGTGCCCGTTTGGCAGATTATAATAGTGAAAACGGCGTGGCAGGGGTGTTTTGTGCCGAACGCCAATTCCGGCACGATCCGGTCACCCTAGAGATACTTGAGCCACCAGATATCCTTGCGGCGCTGTTTCAATCTGGCAAACCAGCGCGTCGGGAAATAGAGCGGCAGGACCAGCACAAACACCCAGATCCACACGGTCGAAAGGTTATCGACGCCAAAGACCTTGCCCTTGACCGGCCCGTAAAGCGCCAGCGCCACGTGATAGATCGCCTTCAGCAGATACAAGTGCAGGATATAGAAGAACATCGGCGCCCCGCCAAGATAGGCGAGATGCGGCAGCGCCACGCTGTCCTGATACTTCTCGAACAAGGCCAGCAACAGCACGCCTGTGCCCACCGTGGGCATCAGGAACAGCAGCGAGGGCGGATATTTGGTCAGCGCCAGAAAGCTCATCACCGTGCGCAGCGGCGTTTCCGCAATGAACCACGGCTTGTCGCCATAGACGTTGGCATAGCGGATCACCACGAAGCCGACGATCAGCGCAATGCCGAGCGTAATCAATCGCTTCAGCCGCAGCGCCGGATCGCTGCCCTTGGCAAACCACGGCCCGCAGGCATAGCCGAGCAGGATCACGCCGATCCACGGCAGCACGGGGTAAGTCGTCTTCGCCGTCATCCCCAAACCGAGGTCGATCACCGTACGCTGATGAAGGACTGACCAGATCGCAAAGCCTGAATCCTCAGGCGTCAGCACGATCCCGTCGAGCAGATTGTGCAAGCACACGATCACCAGCCCCACGGCAAACTGCGCCGGGCGCGGCAGATAGAGCAGGCCCGAAAGCGCGACCATCGCAATGCCGATGGCCCAGATCACTTGCAGCCAGAACCGTTCGGGCGGGAATTCGAAGGTCTGCGTCGGCCAGGCAAGGCAGATCACGGTCAGCTCAAGCACGATCAGGAACAGCCCGCGCTTGAGCAGAAACTCGCTCACCTCTTTCCTGGTATGCGATTGCCCGTAAAGCCACGCCGATAGCCCGGTCAGCGCCACAAACGTCGGCGCGCAGAACGTGGACAGCAGGCGCGTGAAGAACAGGCCCGGATCGGTGGTATTGGCATCAACCGGATCGCTCACCTGCAAATGCAGGAAGAACGTCTCGCGCACATGGTCCACCAGCATGAACAGCATGACCAGCCCGCGCAGGGC
>CAZSTP010000257.1:0-3903 GCA_964609325.1 uncultured Novosphingobium sp.
CGTGCCCAGCCTTTGGACGCAAGCCAAACGCGCGGCCTTGCTGATGAGCCGCCTTGCCACTGAAAAGGCCCCTGCAACCAAGTGATCGCCGACCTGTCCAATCCTGAACCGCCCAGTCCTTGTACGAAAGTCTGCACGATCCATCCGGTCACGCAAATCTGCCGGGGCTGCGCGCGCACGCTTGGCGAAATCGCGGCTTGGGGCAGTGCCAGCGCGGCGGAAAAGCGCGCGATTCTGGCGTTGGTCGCACAGCGTCAAAGCGTCAGCAGCACGTCCACATAAGCATAGCGGGTATTACCGGTATCGGGCGCATTGGGCGCATCGCGCAGCAAGCGCCGCTTGAACAACGCTGCCGCGCCCGCATCCATTTGCAGCAGGCCGGGCACGATCCAATGCCGCACGCGCGCCTCGATCTGATGGCCCGCAAGCCTGCCCGAAGCTCCGCTCGCATCGCGCACGCCGGTTGCGCCAAAACTGTCGCGTGCATTTTGTGCCCACGCACTGCGCCAAGCAATGAAGGCATCGGTGCGCTTTGTTGGCGCTACCTCAAAGCGGACCGATGGTGATATCATGTTGGCGCGGCTGAACGGTCCGTAGAGCCCGTTCGGCCCGAATTCAAACCGGCGCGCGCCATAGAGCGTATCGAACCGGCTGAACTTCCCCGCTTTGCCACCATCACCGCTGGCGGCATCGAACATCGCCACCACGCGCGGCTTCCACGATCCCGGCAAAGTGCGCCCTACTTCGGCGTGAGCGAACCAGGCTGACACATCGAGATCGGCAATGTCGATGTTACTGGTTGATCGCCGTGCTTTACCAAACTGATAGGCCGCTTCAACATCATGGTCCCAGTGGCCAGCCGATGGCGCGCGAAACAGCCGCGCTCCGATCGTACCAAGCCGGCGGTTGCGGGTTAACCGGTCAGGGCTGTCACGCTCGATCAAGCCATAGCCATAAGGCTGGAACACACCCTCCAGCACTTCAGGCAAAGTGGCTTGTGCGCCGAAGAACATCAGGTCGGTGCTTTCCTGATCCCACACCACGCGGTTTGCCCGCACGCCAGCGGCATCTTCGGGCAAACGCACGTGCGGCATGGTCCAGATCACGTCGATCTTCTGCCCGCCCTTTGCTGTCCAGCCGAGATGGGCACCGGTAAAAGCATTGGTCGTATTGCGAAACCGCTGGCGTGAAACCAGCCGCCGTCCGGCAAGGTCCAGCGTAAAGCGGCCCGCCGTCAGCATGCCGTGGCCGCCAGTCGCCTTGCTGCCCAGTTCAATTTTCACATGGGCTTGCACCAGTTCGAGCGCGTTGACTTCCGCCGTGCCCGCAGATGACCGCAGATCCTGCCCCCAGGCCCTCGCATCCCACAATTCTGCTCCGAACCGAACTGGTCCGGCATCATATTCAGCCTCAACCGTGGTTTTCAGCGAGACCATCGTATCATTGGTTGGTGCGGTGGGTCGGAACTGCCCATCGATTGATTCCACCCGCAACCGCGCCGAAGCGGCAATCGAAAGCGGACCTTCCCCGGCGAGCGCGGCTGCCGGTATCAGGCCAAGCGCAAGGCTCGCAAAGGCAAGGGCTCTGGGCATGGGTCTCCTCGTATTGCGCGGACGCCTAGCGCGCCCTTGCGGCAATTGCCAGACACGCCTATCCGGGCGCCAAGTCACTTGGGGAGTAGTCACCGCGCCCGCGCGGTCCCAACCATCGCAAAGATGGCGCGTCAACATACTTGGCCGAGAGGCCATGGCGCAGGCAGGCGGAGCAATCCGTCTGGACGAGACCAATGACGGCAGCTTTTCGTCCGGGCCGGACGGGGAGACCTGTCGTCATTGTCTCAGTTCCCGTCCGGCCCCGAAAGAATCTGCCATGTTTGAAGCCCTGACTACGTCCACCGCCATCGTCGCGCTTGCTGAAATTGGCGACAAGACCCAATTGCTCGCCATTGTGCTCGCCACCCGTTTCAAAAAGCCGGTGCCGATTGTGCTGGGCATCCTGTTCGCCACGCTCGCCAATCATTTCCTCGCGGCCCTGCTCGGCGCGACGGCTGCATCCTTCCTCGATGGCATGTGGTTCCGTTTTGCCATCGCGGTCGGTTTTGTGGCGATGGGCCTATGGACGCTTGTGCCCGACAAGTTCGACGATGACGATGCGCCAAAGCCCTCGCGCTTTGGTCCGTTCCTCACCACGCTGGTCGCGTTTTTCATCGTCGAAATGGGCGACAAGACCCAGATCGCCACGATAGCCCTTGGCGCGCGGTTCCATGATGCAGTGGCCGTCACTGCAGGCACCACGCTGGGCATGATGATCGCCAATGCGCCTGCCGTTTTTCTCGGCCAGGCCCTGATCAAGCGCGTGCCGCTGGACATTGTGCGGATGATCGCGGCGGCGCTGCTTGTTGCCACCGGGGTGTGGTTGTTCATCCAGACGCTGGGCATCTGGTAAAGGCGCTTTACGCGTTCGTCATTTGTTCTTACCTTGCAGCCCATGACCGAATCAAACGTCGCCGTGATCGAAGCCGCCGTAGAGCGCGAGGCCCGTGCCGTGGCGCGCGGTATCTCCCGTCTGTTTGCGCGTAATGATATCTGGTGCCTGCCGGAAATGCCGTTGCGCTCAAACCGGCGGGCCGATCTGATGGGGATCGATGCCAAAGGGCAGGTTATCATCGTCGAAATCAAGGTTAGCCGCGCCGATCTGCTCGGCGATGCCAAGTGGACCGATTACCTTGATCATTGTGACCGGTTCTATTGGGGCCTCGCTCCGCATCTTGATCGCGCCGTGCTGGAAACCGAAGATTTCCTGCCACATGCCTGTGGGGTGATTGTCGCCGATGGCTATGATGCCGAGATATTGAGGCCCGCCCCCACAATCCCGCTTGCTGCCGCTCGCCGCAAGGTCGAGGTTGAGCGTCTGGCCCGCGCCTCCTTGCGGCGGCAACTGGTGGGCATCGATCCGCACTGCGCCACATGGGGCGCGGATTAGCGCTATTCAGGCGCGGCGTTTGATCCCCAATGGCGGGATCAGCCCCAGCAACGCAGTGCGCGTGGTGACAAACTCCTGCCACAGCGCTTGTGCTGCCGGCACCGGCGAAACCCCTCTTGCCGAAACCGCCAGCAGCGCCGTCAGACCCGGCTCCATGAACGATGCCAGATCATCAACGCCTTGTTTTGCCAGATCATAGCGCCACCCGCCGGTATCGCGCATGATCGCCGGGAAATTGCGCACCTCGGGCTTGCGCACTTCCGGCGGCAAACCCGCCAGTGTGCAAACAACGCTGGCGGCATCGTGCAACGCGGCCCAAGTCATGGATAACGCCTGGCCAGATGCCTGCCCAAACACGGGCTGGCCATCGCCATGTGGCTTGGCCGCAGGGTTCGAATCACGAGAGCCGGAAGGTGTGGGTTGCATGAGTCGCACCACTACCTCCGTGCCACCTACCAAATTGCTAAAACCCAAAAACCAAACCACCCGGGGGCCTGCAAGAAAATCGCTGGCAACCACGCCAAGGCGCTGCTAGGTGCCATTGCAGCATAAGCACCCGTAGCTCAGCTGGATAGAGTACTGCCCTCCGAAGGCAGGGGTCACAGGTTCGAATCCTGTCGGGTGCGCCATAGCTTCGTCTTGCATTTCAAGCGATTACGCCCGGAAGTGCTGCTGCTAACAAGCTCAATTTCTTATAAACGCATCATAGACAGATTTTGCCCATGGAATTTGCGCTGTCAGGCTGCGGCTTGAGGCTGTTGGCACGGTGTTTGGAACACTGTGCTTTTGACGGTGTCGTAAATGGTCGTGTGACACGACTGATTGTCGTGCGATTGCTGTTGGCTGTGTGGTTGTTTTGTGGGCCTGCTAACAGGTCGTCACATTGCAGACCTTACAGACTGCTGCCCATTGTTGACAGTG
>CAZSTP010000258.1:0-2024 GCA_964609325.1 uncultured Novosphingobium sp.
TTCGAATGGCGGATGAGCGGGTGTTCGCTGTGCTTTTATGCAGGGGGCGAAGGGTTTGAACCCGGCAGCCGCACGATCAGCAGCACCAACCGCAATTTCGAAGGCCGCCAGGGCCCCGGCATCCGCACCCACATCGCCAGCCCCGAAACCGTGGTTGCCAGCGCAATTGCAGGCGCGATTGCCGATCCACGCGAGTTTGCGCAATGATCCCGTTCACCACGCTCACCTCACGCGCGATCCCGCTGCTGCGCGACAATATCGATACCGATGCGGTGATCCCCAGCCGCGAGATGAAAAGCACCGGGCGCACCGGATTGGCCGATGGCCTGTTCGCGCCGTGGCGCTACAGCGATGCCGCCGCAAGGCTTGCCGATCCCGCTTTCCCGCTCAACCAAAGCGAAGCCAAAGGCCAGCGCATCTTGCTCGCAGGCGCCAACTTCGGCTGCGGTTCCAGCCGCGAACATGCGGTCTGGGCGCTGATGGAATGGGGCATCACTTGCGTGATCGCGCAAAGCTTCGCGCCGATCTTCGCCGCCAATGCCCTGCGCAACGGCCTTTTGCCGGTGGCGCTGCCTGCCGATGCCATTGCCGCGATGCAATGGGCCGAAGTCCACGTCGATTTGCCCGCGCAAACCGTCACTTGCGGGGCGTCAGTCCTCACCTTCGATATCGCACCCGAACCCAAACAGATGCTGCTCGAAGGGCTCGACGCCATCGACCTCACCCTCAAATCGCGGCCCGCCATCGATGCGTGGACCGATGACGACCGTGCAGCCCGTCCATGGGTATATCTGGAGAAACTTGCGTGACCCGTATCCTCGTTTCCGAAGTCGGCCCGCGCGATGGCTTGCAATCGATCAAGCCGGTTATGCCGCTTGAGGCGAAGAAGGCATGGATCGCTGCCGAAGCCGCAGCAGGCGTTTCCGAGATCGAAGTCGGCAGCTTTGTCCCCGCCAGCCTCTTGCCGCAAATGGCCGATACCGCAGAACTCGTGGCCTTCGCGCGGACGCTCCTCGGCCTTAATGTCGTGGCGCTGGTGCCCAATGCCAAAGGCGCGGCGCGCGCGGTGGAAGCCGGCGTCCATGGCATGTCGATCCCCTTCTCGATGAGCGAGACGCACTCCATCAAGAACGTGCGCAAGGATCACCCCGCGATGCTGGCCGAGATCGCGGCAGTGGCACAAATCGCGCGCGAAGCAGGCATTCACTTCGCCGTCAGCCTCTCCACCGCGTTCGGCTGCACATTGGAAGGCGCAGTCAGCGAAGACGCCGTGATGCGTCTGGCCGAGGCATCGCTGGCAGCAGGCGCACAGGAATTCAGCCTGTCCGATACCACCGGCTATGCCGATCCGGCCCAAGTCAAACGTCTGGTGCGCAAGGTTCGCTCTGTCGTGGGTGACAAGCTCACCACGCTGCACCTCCACAACACGCGCGGGCTCGGCCTTGCCAATGCGCTTGCCGGACTGGACGAGGGCATCACCACGCTCGACGCCTCGCTGGGCGGGCTTGGCGGCTGCCCATATGCGCCGGGCGCTTCGGGCAATCTGGTCACCGAAGACCTGGTGCTCATGCTCAACGCGATGGGCCTTGATACCGGGATCGACCTTGAAAAGCTGCTCGCCGTCCGCCCGATCCTTGCCGCCGCGCTGCCCGATGAGCCGCTCTACGGCTTCACGCCCGAGGCCGGACCCATGATGGATTACAACGAAAGGATCGCCAAGTGAGCGCGCCCCAAGGTCCGCAACCTCTTGCGGGCATCAAAGTCGTCGAGTTCACCCACATGGTCATGGGGCCAGCGGTGGGCCACATCCTTGCAGGGCTTGGCGCGGAAGTCGTTCGGATCGAACCCATCGGCGGCGATCAGACGCGGCGCTTGCTGGGCTCGGGTTCGGGCTATTTCCCGATGTACAATCGCGGCAAGCAATCGATCTGCCTCGATCTCAAGTCCGCTGAAGGTCTGGCCGTCGCGCGCGATCTGGCGGCCAATGCCGATGTGCTGGTCGAAAACTTCCGCCCCGGCGCGCT
>CAZSTP010000258.1:2124-3898 GCA_964609325.1 uncultured Novosphingobium sp.
CGCGGGCAAAAGATCGTCGCCAGCCTGTTTGAAACCACGGTCTATCTCGTGGGCCAGCACATGGCGCAATTCGCCGTCACCGGCAAAGCCGCATCCCCCATGCCCGCGCGCATATCGGCTTGGGCGATCTATGATGTGTTCGAAACGCTCGACGAACCGGTGTTCATCGGCGTGGTGACCGACAGCCTGTGGGAAAAATTCTGCGCCCTGTTCAACCTTGATGACCTGTGGGCCGATCAATCCTTGCGCGCCAACAACCAGCGCGTTTTGGCGCGGGACCGCATCCTGCCGCAAATCCGCGCGCTGATCGGCACGATGACGCGCGCCGACGTGATCGCCAAACTCGAAGGCACCGGCCTGCCCTTTGCCCGCATCGGACGGCCCGAGGATATGTTCGATGATCCGCAATTGGCCGACGGAGGCTTGGAGCCGGTCACGCTCGATACCGGAGAGCAGACCCGCCTGCCGACCATCCCGTTGCAAATGGACGGCAAGCGCCCCGGCGCGCCCGTCACCCTGCCCGCCCCCGGAGCGGACAGCCGCACCGTGCTCGAACAGCTTGGCTACGGCGCAGACAAAATCGATGCATTGCTGAACGCCGGAGCCGTCGGGGCTGCCGGTCAAGCGCGTAAGGAGACGTAGACATGCTGCCTGATCCCAACGACGAATTCGCGCTGATGAGCCGCCGCATGCTGCTGGGCGGAAGCCTTGCACTGGGCGCAGCCAGCGCCATGCCCGGCCTTGCTTTGGGGATGGATGCCAAAGCCGCCCCTGCTCTCGCCCGCGAAGGCAGCATCCCCACCGACGCCGCCACCCGCGCCGCCATCGTCCGCCGCGTGCGGCTGCGCACCGATAGCGGGATGGTGTGCTGGTATTTCCGTGGCCGCAATTACGCGCAGCAAGGCGCAAAGCTGATCCCGCTATGCGAATTGAACTTCGGTGCCATCGCCATGGTCACACAGAACGCCGATGGCAGCCTTGATGTGATGCAATACGAACTGGGCTTCCGCACCGCCATCGGATCGGGCACGCGCAGCGACCAATTGCGCAATCCGGTCACCGGCGAGATGATCGACGTGCCCTTCGTGCCCGTAGGCCCCACGCACATCCACTATGGCCCGGACAATCACCGCGTATTGCAGCCCACCATCGGCGGCTCGAAATTCACCGTCAAACATATGCCCGAGGATTTCTATCACGTCGGCGATCTCGTCTGCTTCCAGACCCATGCCGAGGCCGATGTCGAAACCCCGGGGCAAGCCTCCCGCCACCTCAACGACATGAGCATGATTTGCAGCCCTGCGGCAGAAGCGCTGAACCCCAAAGTCCATTTCGCCAGCGCCACCGCGCACGGCGGCGATGTCTCGGATTACCCGCGCTGGTGGAAAATGCCCGCCGGATCGGGCACGCAAACGCTGCGCTCGGTCGGCAAGAAAGTCGAAAAGCTCTCCGACATGCCGCAAGACTGGCTGGCGATGCTGGCCGCCAGCGATCCCCTGATGGCATCCGATCCCGTTGCAGGCCTTGCCCGCAAGACTGCCGAATACCGCAACTAAACCAGGACGTCGGCCTGCCGCGATGACAGTAATACTGCGCGCGGCAGGCCCTGATCAAAAGTCCGCTTGGCAAAAAATGCTATTTCTTGTAACATTTTTACGAGAGATGCAGACTGTCAGGCGGAAAATGCCATGTTCGAAGTGCTCAGCACGCACCAGTTCCACCCGATGGAACGGCTCGATTACTGGAACGACCTGATCGGGTCGACCTATCGCGG
>CAZSTP010000259.1:0-3883 GCA_964609325.1 uncultured Novosphingobium sp.
TCGGGCAGGGCGGGTTCTGCCCGGCCGGAAACATCGACACGCCCTTGAGGCCGTAATCGTCAAAGCCCTTTTGAATATCGCGCACGGCATCCATGCCGCGATGCGGGTTCGTCGGCATGATGGCGGCGAACCTGTCGGGATAGCGGCGCAGCGCTTCGGCGGTGCGATCATCATTGGTGTGGATCACGCCGACACGGATGTTGAATTCGTCCATCTTCGCAATGGTTTCCTCGATCGAGGTATCGCGATCCTGGCCTTCTGCCAGCTCTCCGGGCAGATCCTTGAACATATATTCCGCAGGGTGCCGATCCCACTTCACCTTCTCGCTTGCGACAAGTGGAGCGTGCAACCTGTCACGAAAGCCGATCAAGGTATCAATCACGGCAATATCGCGAGGGCGGGGCATGGAATCTTCCTTCTGTCGGGCAATGATATTGGATTAATGCAACACGGTGTGTGTATTGTAAAGCTGGCCAATCTAAGGCAAGGAGAATCGCATTGCAGTCTGGCAGTGGTGCCTGTGCATGCAACATGCGGCGCGCACATCAGATTGCGTGATCTTGCAGGTCAATGGGCCAGAGGGTTTGGGGGCTTGAGGGTTTAGGGTGACGCAGGTTTTGCCATCATCACAGGCTGACGATAACGGCGCAGCAACGTTACGGAATTGGCGCAAGAGCTTGCGCGCGCCCGTGATTGGCGCGCCGATGTTTCTGGCATCAGGCGTCGATCTGGTGATTGCCCAGTGCACCAACGGTATCATCGGCACGTTTCCGGCGTTGAATGCCAGGCCATCGGCCCAGTTTGACGAATGGTTGTGCCAGATTGAAGAAGCGCTGGCCGCGTGGGACCGCGACCATCCCGATGCTCTGTCAGCGCCGTTTGGCGTCAACCTGATTGTCCACAAAAGCAATCCGCGCCTTGATGAAGACCTGGCGCTTTGCGTGCAGCATAAGGTCCCGCTGGTGATCAGTTCGATGGGCGCGCGCGAGGATGTGAACCGTGCGGTCCAAGCTTATGGTGGTGTGACATTGCATGACGTGACCAATCAGGATCACGCACGCAAGGCGCTCGAAAGAGGCGCAACCGGATTGATCGCCGTGGCAGCAGGCGCAGGCGGTCATGCCGGAACGCTATCGCCCTTTGCGCTGATCGAGGAATTGCGCGCGTGGTTTGATGGGCCGATTGCGCTGGCAGGGGCGATTGCAACGGGGCGGGCAATTGCCGCAGCGCGCACGATGGGCGCAGATTTTGCCTATATCGGTTCCGCCTTCCTTGCGACCCATGAGGCATATTGCAGCGACGCACAGAAAGCCGCAGTCGTGAACGCGTCTGCGCAGGATATTGTCTATACACCGGCTTTCAGCGGGACGCCGGCCAATTACTTGCGCAGTTCGATTGCGGCGGCGGGGCTTGATCCCGACGCTTTGCCAACCAGCCGCCGTGAGCTCAATGTCGGTGCACAGGACGGGGCCACCCGGACGTGGTCCGACATCTGGGGATGTGGCCAGGGGGTTGGTCCGATTACCGAGGTCGAACCGGCGGCGACCATGATCGACCGGCTGGTTCATGGCTATCACGATGCGATTTCGAAAAGAGGTGACGCGTGAATTTTGATTATACCGACGATCAGAAGTCGTTGAAGGAAGAGGCCCGCAGGTTTCTTGCTGCAGCGTCACCATTGACCGTCGCGCGTGGTGTTCTCGAAGCGCCGGATGCAGGTTATGACACCGGCCTGTGGGCGCGCATCGCCGAACAAGGGTGGTGCGGGGCAACCATTCCCGAAGCCTATGGCGGGCTTGGCCTTGGCTATGTCGAACTGTGCGCGCTGGCCGAAGAACTGGGCCGCGCCGTGGCGCCTGTGCCTTTTGCATCAAGCATCTACTTCTTTGCCGAAGGTGTGCTGCTGGCCGGCAACGAAGAACAGAAGAGCACCTTGTTGCCGCTGGTTTCGACAGGCGAACTGATCGGGACGCTGGCTGTGTCCGAAGGTCCGGGCGCGCTGACCGGGGCGCGGATTGCGGCGACGGTGACTGCGGGCAAGTTGAGCGGCACCAAGCTTCCGGTTGCCGATGGCATGGCTGCAGGTCAGGCGATTGTGCTGGCGCAAAGTGAAAGCGGGCTGGGCCTGTTCCTTGCCGACTTGACGGATGCCAGCGTAACCCGTGCGCCGGTTTCGACGATTGATCCCACGCGCGGTTCAGCCCGTATCGTGTTTGACGCCACTCCTGTCACGCCGCTGGGTGAGGCGGGCAAGGGATTGGAAGCATTGGCGCGCATTCAGGATCGCGGCGCCATCCTGCTGGCTTTCGAACAGTTGGGCGGCGCTGACCGCTGCCTTGAAATGGCGCGCGATTATGCGCTGGAACGCTATGCCTTCGGGCGGCCGATCGGCAGCTATCAGGCGATCAAGCACAAGCTGGCCGACGTGTTCGTGAAGAACGAAGTGGCGCGCGCCAACGCCTATTACGGCGCATGGGCACTTTCCACCGATGCTGACGAATTGCCGGTGGCAGCGGCTGCGGCGCGCGTGGCCGGTTGCGCAGCCTATTGGCTGGCGGCCAAGGAAATGATCCAGACGCATGGCGGCATTGGCGTGACGTGGGAGGCCGATTGCCACTTCTTCTATCGCCGTGCCCGCCATCTGGGATTGGTGATCGGTGCCCCGCGCGACTGGAAGCGCAGGCTGGCCGATGGACTTGAAGCGCGCGTCAACGCGGAGAATGCAGCATGAACTTCGACGATAACCCGCAGGAAGCCGCCTATCGTGCAACCGTGCGCGCCTGGATCGAGGCGAACGGTCCGGACATGAACGTGCTGGCGCCCGAAGAGCGGCGCAATTGGCACGAAAAGCACAAGGCCATTGCCAGCGTATGGCAAAAGACCAAGGCCGATGCCGGATATGCCTGCATTTCGTGGCCCAAGGAACGTGGCGGCGCAGGTGGCACCACCATTGAAGAGGCGATCTTCAATCAGGAAGAGGCGCGCGCAGGGCTTCAGTTCACCTATTTCATGACCGGCCTGCACATGCTGCTGCCGGCGTTGATGGAACACAGCAAGGACGAAGCATCGCTTGCCCGGGTCGCGCCGGCCGTGCGCGGTGAAGAAATCTGGTGCCAGCTGTTTTCGGAACCCTCGAGCGGATCGGATTCGGCTGCGACCCGGACGATGGCGGTCAAGGACGGCGATCACTGGGTGCTGAATGGCCAGAAGGTATGGAACAGCGGCGCGCAGGCATCGGATTTCGGCATGGTTATCGCCCGGACCGATCCCGATGTGCCCAAGCACAAGGGCCTGTCTGCATTCTGGCTGGACATGAAGACGCCCGGACTTGAAGTGCGTCCGATCAAGATGATGTCGGGTGACAGCGAATTGAACGAGGTCTTCCTCGAAGACGTGCGCATCCCTGATAACCAGCGCATCGGCGCGCCGGGCGATGGCTGGAAGGTGGTCATTTCCACCTTGATGAACGAACGCGCGGCACTGGGTTCGGGCACGGGTCTTTCCTGGCGCGAGATCATGGAGGTTGCGCGCAACAGCCCGGCCTTTGATGGCACCACGCTGGAAGATCCGGCATTCCGCGAATGGCTGGCTGACTACTATGTCGGTTCCGAAGCGATCCGCCTGCTCAGCTTCCGCACTTTGACCGCCATGTCGCGCGGTCATGCTCCGGGGCCGGAAGGTTCTGCAGGCAAACTGCTGTGGGCCACGCAGACACAGGAATTGACCAATCAGGCGCTGGATATTCAGGACCATTTCGGGCTGATCGACGATCCGGAAACCGCACTGTTGAACGGTGGTTTCCAGCACCGCTTCCTGTGGGCGCCTGCGCTGCGTCTGGGCGGCGGCACGGACGAGATCATGAAGAACATCATCGCCGAGCGTG
>CAZSTP010000260.1:0-3883 GCA_964609325.1 uncultured Novosphingobium sp.
TCGGGCAGGGCGGGTTCTGCCCGGCCGGAAACATCGACACGCCCTTGAGGCCGTACTCGTCAAAGCCCTTCTGAATATCGCGTACGGCATCCATGCCGCGATGCGGGTTTGTCGGCATGATGGCGGCAAACCTGTCAGGATAACGGCGCAGCGCTTCGGCGGTGCGATCATCATTGGTGTGGATCACGCCGACGCGGATGTTGAATTCGTCCATCTTCGCAATGGTTTCCTCGATCGAGGTGTCGCGATCCTGGCCTTCTGCCAGCTCTCCGGGCAGATCCTTGAACATGTATTCCGCAGGGTGCCGATCCCACTTCACTTTCTCGCTTGCGACAAGTGGAGCGTGCAACCTGTCACGAAAGCCGATCAGGGTATCAATCACGGCAATATCGCGAGGGCGGGGCATGGAATCTTCCTTCTGTCGGGCAATGATATTGGATTAATGCAACACGGTGTGTGTATTGTAAAGCTGGCCAATCTAAGGCAAGGAGAATCGCATTGCAGTCTGGCGAGGGCGCCTATGCTGCATCATGCGGCGCACACATCAGGTTGCGTGATCTTGCAGGTCAATGGGCTTGAGGTTTTAGGGAGCTTGAGGGTTTAGGGTGACGCAGGTTTTGCCATCATCACAGGCTGGCGACAACGGCGCAGCAAGGTTGCGGAAATGGCGCAAGAGTTTGCGCGCGCCCGTGATCGGCGCACCGATGTTTCTGGCATCAGGCGTCGATCTGGTGATTGCACAGTGCACCAGCGGTATCATCGGCACGTTTCCGGCATTGAATGCCAGGCCATCGGCCCAGTTTGATGAATGGTTGTGCCAGATTGAAGAAGCGCTGGCCGCGTGGGACCGCGACCATCCCGATGCTCTGTCAGCGCCGTTTGGCGTCAACCTGATTGTCCACAAAAGCAATCCGCGCCTTGATGAAGACCTGGCGCTTTGCGTGCAGCATAAGGTCCCGCTGGTGATCAGTTCGATGGGCGCGCGCGAGGATGTGAACCGTGCGGTCCAAGCTTATGGTGGTGTGACATTGCATGACGTGACCAATCAGGATCACGCACGCAAGGCGCTCGAAAGAGGCGCAACCGGATTGATCGCCGTGGCAGCAGGCGCAGGCGGTCATGCCGGAACGCTATCGCCCTTTGCGCTGATCGAGGAATTGCGCGCGTGGTTTGATGGGCCGATTGCGCTGGCAGGGGCGATTGCAACGGGGCGGGCAATTGCCGCAGCGCGCACGATGGGCGCAGATTTTGCCTATATCGGTTCCGCCTTCCTTGCGACCCATGAGGCATATTGCAGCGACGCACAGAAAGCCGCAGTCGTGAACGCGTCTGCGCAGGATATTGTCTATACACCGGCTTTCAGCGGGACGCCGGCCAATTACTTGCGCAGTTCGATTGCGGCGGCGGGGCTTGATCCCGACGCTTTGCCAACCAGCCGCCGTGAGCTCAATGTCGGTGCACAGGACGGGGCCACCCGGACGTGGTCCGACATCTGGGGATGTGGCCAGGGGGTTGGTCCGATTACCGAGGTCGAACCGGCGGCGACCATGATCGACCGGCTGGTTCATGGCTATCACGATGCGATTTCGAAAAGAGGTGACGCGTGAATTTTGATTATACCGACGATCAGAAGTCGTTGAAGGAAGAGGCCCGCAGGTTTCTTGCTGCAGCGTCACCATTGACCGTCGCGCGTGGTGTTCTCGAAGCGCCGGATGCAGGTTATGACACCGGCCTGTGGGCGCGCATCGCCGAACAAGGGTGGTGCGGGGCAACCATTCCCGAAGCCTATGGCGGGCTTGGCCTTGGCTATGTCGAACTGTGCGCGCTGGCCGAAGAACTGGGCCGCGCCGTGGCGCCTGTGCCTTTTGCATCAAGCATCTACTTCTTTGCCGAAGGTGTGCTGCTGGCCGGCAACGAAGAACAGAAGAGCACCTTGTTGCCGCTGGTTTCGACAGGCGAACTGATCGGGACGCTGGCTGTGTCCGAAGGTCCGGGCGCGCTGACCGGGGCGCGGATTGCGGCGACGGTGACTGCGGGCAAGTTGAGCGGCACCAAGCTTCCGGTTGCCGATGGCATGGCTGCAGGTCAGGCGATTGTGCTGGCGCAAAGTGAAAGCGGGCTGGGCCTGTTCCTTGCCGACTTGACGGATGCCAGCGTAACCCGTGCGCCGGTTTCGACGATTGATCCCACGCGCGGTTCAGCCCGTATCGTGTTTGACGCCACTCCTGTCACGCCGCTGGGTGAGGCGGGCAAGGGATTGGAAGCATTGGCGCGCATTCAGGATCGCGGCGCCATCCTGCTGGCTTTCGAACAGTTGGGCGGCGCTGACCGCTGCCTTGAAATGGCGCGCGATTATGCGCTGGAACGCTATGCCTTCGGGCGGCCGATCGGCAGCTATCAGGCGATCAAGCACAAGCTGGCCGACGTGTTCGTGAAGAACGAAGTGGCGCGCGCCAACGCCTATTACGGCGCATGGGCACTTTCCACCGATGCTGACGAATTGCCGGTGGCAGCGGCTGCGGCGCGCGTGGCCGGTTGCGCAGCCTATTGGCTGGCGGCCAAGGAAATGATCCAGACGCATGGCGGCATTGGCGTGACGTGGGAGGCCGATTGCCACTTCTTCTATCGCCGTGCCCGCCATCTGGGATTGGTGATCGGTGCCCCGCGCGACTGGAAGCGCAGGCTGGCCGATGGACTTGAAGCGCGCGTCAACGCGGAGAATGCAGCATGAACTTCGACGATAACCCGCAGGAAGCCGCCTATCGTGCAACCGTGCGCGCCTGGATCGAGGCGAACGGTCCGGACATGAACGTGCTGGCGCCCGAAGAGCGGCGCAATTGGCACGAAAAGCACAAGGCCATTGCCAGCGTATGGCAAAAGACCAAGGCCGATGCCGGATATGCCTGCATTTCGTGGCCCAAGGAACGTGGCGGCGCAGGTGGCACCACCATTGAAGAGGCGATCTTCAATCAGGAAGAGGCGCGCGCAGGGCTTCAGTTCACCTATTTCATGACCGGCCTGCACATGCTGCTGCCGGCGTTGATGGAACACAGCAAGGACGAAGCATCGCTTGCCCGGGTCGCGCCGGCCGTGCGCGGTGAAGAAATCTGGTGCCAGCTGTTTTCGGAACCCTCGAGCGGATCGGATTCGGCTGCGACCCGGACGATGGCGGTCAAGGACGGCGATCACTGGGTGCTGAATGGCCAGAAGGTATGGAACAGCGGCGCGCAGGCATCGGATTTCGGCATGGTTATCGCCCGGACCGATCCCGATGTGCCCAAGCACAAGGGCCTGTCTGCATTCTGGCTGGACATGAAGACGCCCGGACTTGAAGTGCGTCCGATCAAGATGATGTCGGGTGACAGCGAATTGAACGAGGTCTTCCTCGAAGACGTGCGCATCCCTGATAACCAGCGCATCGGCGCGCCGGGCGATGGCTGGAAGGTGGTCATTTCCACCTTGATGAACGAACGCGCGGCACTGGGTTCGGGCACGGGTCTTTCCTGGCGCGAGATCATGGAGGTTGCGCGAAACAGCCCCGCCTTTGACGGCACCACGCTGGAAGATCCCGCATTCCGCGAATGGCTGGCTGATTACTATGTCGGTTCCGAAGCGATCCGTCTGCTCAGCTTCCGCACCTTGACCGCCATGTCGCGCGGTCATGCTCCGGGGCCGGAAGGTTCTGCTGGAAAACTGCTATGGGCCACACAGACCCAGGAATTGACCAATCAGGCGCTGGATATCCAGGACCATTTCGGGCTGATCGACGATCCGGAAACTGCACTGTTGAACGGTGGTTTCCAGCACCGCTTCCTGTGGGCGCCTGCTCTGCGTCTGGGCGGCGGCACGGACGAGATCATGAAGAACATCATCGCCGAGCGTG
>CAZSTP010000261.1:0-3865 GCA_964609325.1 uncultured Novosphingobium sp.
TGTTCGCGGCGCAAGGCATTCTTGATGGAATCGATTTCGCCCTCGGGATCATGGCCTTCGCGGATCCAGCGGCGCAGAGCCTCCAGCCGGAACAGCGTTCCTGCCAGAAACTGCGCGACACTGTCGTGCAGGTCGCGCGCTACGGCATGGCGTACACTGTTTTCTGCGGCGCTTCGGGCAAGGCCCGCCATTTCATCGCGGTCCAGTGCATGGCCGATCTGGTCCCCCAGCGCGCGCAGCATGGCTAGATCATCCACGCTCAGCGTTTCGCAATCCCAAGCGATGATCTGACCGCCGCCGGTTGCGCTTTGCAGCGGTACCAGTACGCCTTCATTGATCCTGTAACTATGCGCAAGTTGCGACCGTACGGGCGCGGTCCATGCCACAACCCCCGGATCTTCAAATGCGATCATCCGCGATTTCGCTACGTTGAACAGGGCTGTCGGCGCAGGCGAGGTCAACTGGTCGCCAAAATTGCCCGGCCCTTCACGGTGTATGGTGATGCCCTCCGGCGTGCGATGCCGGAATTCCACCCATGGCTCTTCATTTGCGGCAAACGCCAGAACAACCTGCCGTGCGCCCAGGACAGTGCCTATCAGCGCCAACGCGGAATCCAGCAACTGCTCGCGCCGCCCGCCCAGCAGTCCCGGCGGCTCGGAAAACGGGATGATCCGGCCACCACCGCGCGAAAGGCTCAGCCAGATCAGAATGCTCGACAGCACGATCATATAGGCCGTGCGGCGGGCAAAACGGAACAGATCGATATCGAGGCCCAACCGGACCATGGCGACACCGATTGCGAGATTGGCCGTTAACACTATTATCGCTGTCACCGCCGTCGCGCGCCAGCTCCAGCGGGTCATTGCAGCGACCAGCAGAAAGGCCGCGAAAGCCAGAAACGGGCTTTGAAATTCTGTAAAGCGGTTTTCCGTGAAGTAAATTGCTGTGAGAAATACAGCAATATCAATTCCTTGAGCGATACCTGCCAATCGAAAGTCCAGCCACCAGCTGCGCCACGCCAGAACCACAAGAAACGCAGTCCACAGCAAATACAGGCTAACCAGCAGCAGAATTGTCAAATCACCGCGCAAGGGAACAGCGGGATCAACCCAGAGCACAAGCAAGAATAGCAGTGCAAGCACGGCGCGCGCTGTCGAAATGACCCTTCCCGTCCGCCTTGTTAATGCGCTGCTATACAAACTCCGCTCCGTGATTCGCCTCGCATACTTTGCACGGGTAACCCAAGGATGCACAGGTAATCGCTTGTATGTGCAAAATATCACCAATATGGCGCAGATGCCCGCGATTTTATTGTAAAGTATCAATTTATCGAAAGTTTGATTGGATAAACGGGGCAAATGCTGTAAAAATGCGTGATAGGCTGTTAACCTTTGTTGTGGGGAATAGCCCGCCGGGGTGCGCAAGAAATGATGGTAGATAAAGAGCTGGCTGAGAACCCGTTGGTCGCTTTGACCGCCAAGCAACGTGAAGTTCTGGACCTGCTGATCCAGCACAAAACGTCCAAAGAAATCTCCCGATTGCTCGGAATATCCCCGCATACCGTGGACCAGCGCATCATGTTGGCGCGCGGCAAGCTCGGCGTGGCCTCGCGCGGCGAAGTCGCCCACGCCTATCGCAGCCTCCTTGAAACATACGAACAACCCGTATATCAACTTTCCCATATAGGTTTTCCGCCGCTTCCCGCCGAAAACTCGGGGCAGGAAGACGAGGAAGTCGACCTGCCCGGAGCCCGGGCCACACCTCCAACGTTTGAAGCATCTCCAACGCTGCAGACGTCCGGGATCGAAGGTTTGGCACAGGCTCTGGCGATACCGGGGCAAGCCCCCGGCATAGCAGGGCAGAGCGTATACTACCGCGTTCTTCCGGAGATGTTCGACGGGCCAAACGGCACCTTGATGCGGCTGGGTTATATCGCTGCCATCACGGTGTTCCTGATCATCATCGTGCTGGGAGGGTTGAGCATGTTTGCCCAATTGTCCTCCTTGCTTGACCGGTGATCGCCGCAAGGCTCCCAGATCGTCTCCATCCGTCAACTATGGCACCAGCGCGGGGGCGCTGACGCCTTTGAAAAAGGACCTGCGCCACACGGTGTAGGCGGGAGCAACGATGAAAAACACTGCCACAAGCAACAGCAACCAGGTCGCCATCCACGGCATGCGCATCACCCGTGATCTTCACGAAGCCGAAGCTGCCATCGATGAAGCGCTGATCCGTCAGGCCAATCTGCTCGCCACCATGGTCCGCGCCCGCCGCGAAACACCGGTTGGTGCTTTTACCGGCCAGGAAGCCCTGCTGCGTCTCGTCGCCAGCCAGAAGTCGATGCTCGATGCCAGCAACGAAATCGCCCGCGTCCATGGCAAGCTGCTCGATGTGGGCCGTGAATCCGGCAGCCTCCTCGTCGATGATTGCCCCGCACGCGGCTCGCTGCCTGCCGAAAGCACGGTCGCCCTGGTCAACGCATCCTGAAGTAGGGCGGCCCTGGTGACTGTCATCGGCCTATGATGCTGATTTGGACACTCCGCTTCGCGATCGCGGCCATCGCCGTCTTCGCCTTCCGTAAAGGGGGCGAGCCTGAGCGACTTGTCGCGGGCGTGTTGCTGGCCGCCGCAATCCTTGATCTTTTCAACCATGCGATGTTCGGGGAACCAGTGTTCTTCCTGGTGAACCCCGGCCATCTCGTGATCGATGTCTGGTCAATGATTGCCCTGATGTGGATTGCCTTGCGCGCCAATCGAGGCTGGCCAATGTGGGTCAGTGCTGCCCAGATCATTGTTGTCCTGGGGCACTTGTCGAAGATCATCGAACTCTCGCTGGTTCGTTATGGCTACTTCGCGATGACCCAGATGCCGTTGACCGTCCAGGCTATTGCCCTTTGTCTTGGCACTTTTGCGCATCTGCGCCGCCGGGAACGGATCGGCAATTACAACGCCTGGCGCCTTGATCGAAGCTGGGCCTGATCGCCCGCACGAACAGACCGGAACCTTGGGGAAGGGGCCGATCTGCTGGAAAATCCATATAAACAGTTACCATGATACGCTGTTCATGGGGGAGCATTACAATGACTGTCCGCTCTATGCGTGCCACCACTGCGGGGCATGCCGCACCCAAGGCGCAAGCCTCTACCAAACCAAGCCTCGTTGAACCGGTCACGCCGGTTATGGCCATCGACCCTGTCACCGCCGCCCGCCACCTCACTATCGCACGTGAAGTCTATGCCGAGCGTCGCCGCCGCCACCGTTTCCTGCCCGCCGATCTGTTCGGCGAACCGACGTGGGATATCCTGATCGATCTCTACGTCGCTTATCGCGAAGAACGCCGCGTTCCCACCACCAGTTCATGCATTGGCGCCCACGTGCCACCCACCACGGCGCTGCGCTGGCTGCGCATCCTCGAATCGCGTGGACTGGTCGAACGCGAAGACGACGGTCGCGATGGCCGCCGCACTTTCGTCCGCCTTACTCCGCAAGGGCTTGCCGCAATGGACGCCACTTTCGCCAGCATGTACGCCAACTTCTCGCGCGCTATCCACACCGCCGATACGCCGCCTGAAAGCGAATAACAGTTCCCCGGAAGGCCGGACGGAAATTGCACCCCCTCCGTCCGGCTGACCGGGTGCCTTGTCGCGCAAACCGCGCCAGCCTCAGCAGGGCCGCGTCTCGGGATCATCAAGCGCCGCTTCGGCCACTTCGGCAGCCGCCGCAGCCTCAGCCGCCTGCCGCGCCAGAACCAGCTCGCGAAAATCCATAAACTTGCGCTTGAGCGAAGCGCGCACTTCCTGAATGTCTGTATAGCTCTCGCCCGCCCACTTGCGGCGCAGTCTGTCATAGACCGGATGGCCCGGCTT
>CAZSTP010000262.1:0-3864 GCA_964609325.1 uncultured Novosphingobium sp.
TGCCGTTATCGACCACGGGCAAGTGGCGGAAGCGGCGCTGGGTCATCAGGGCGAGCGCTTCGAGCACGGTGGTGGCCGGGGTGATCGTCACCACCGGCGCGGTCATCATGTCGCGCACTTTCATGTGCAGGGCGGCTTCGCCGTGCTTGTACAGGCAGCGCATCATGTCACGTTCGGAAAAGATGCCCGCAACACCGGTTTCGTCATCGCGCACCGGCAGCGCGCCGATTTTGTGGGTGGCGAGCATGGTGATGGCGTCTGATACGTTGTCGTCAGCGTTGCAGCTCCACACTTCGCCGCGTCCGGCTATAACCTGGGCAATTGTCATGGCATCCTCCATATGGTTGATGGCTTCGCATGCGCCTATGGGCGTCTTGCGTTCCACGGTGCTCCCTGTTGGATCATGCCACTGATTCGGCCCTTGCGAAAGCATTTGCCTTCACCATTTTCCCCATTCCACCCGGGGCGCGCAAAGGACCAATTCGATGGCAGGCCATTCTCCCCTGGACGATCCGATCAACGCCAGCTTTGCCTGGGCGCGGTATCGCCTGCTGATGAAGTGGATGGGAGCCTTTGCCAGCGTGGTTGTGATCGTGGTGCTGGCGCTGCTCTATTCGTGGTTCGGCTTTGTTTCGATCCACATGTATATCGCCAGCGCTTTGGGCGTTGGCCTCACGATCATGCTGATGGCGGCGCTGATGGGGCTGGTGTTCCTTTCGAGCGGCACCGGCCACGATGAATCGATTGAAGACCGGCTGGAGGACGAGCGTAATCGCTAAGATCGGGCTTGTTCGGTTCAGGCGTTGAGGTTTGGCCGCATAACCCCTATCTTGTGCCCATGTCTGAACCTGTCATCTCGCAGCCCGTCATCTCATTGGCCCCAAGCGCCGCCGCGCGCGTTGCCACCATTGCGGCCAAGCAGGACAAGCCTGCAATCCTGCGGCTTTCGGTTGAAGGGGGCGGCTGTTCGGGCTTTCAATACAAGTTCGGCCTCGCCGATGCGCCCGAAGGCGATGACACCATCGCCGAAACCGATGGCGTAAAGCTGCTGGTCGATTCGGTCAGCCTTGGCCTGCTCGAAGGTTCGGTGGTGGAATATGTCGAATCGCTGGGCGGTGCGGCTTTCCGGGTGAGCAACCCGCAAGCTGCCTCTGGCTGTGGGTGCGGTTCTTCGTTCGCCATATGATCAAGGTTGCATCGTTTAACATCAACGGGATCAAGGCCCGTTTGCCACGCTTGCTGGAATGGCTTGAGGAAACGCGGCCTTCTGTGGCGTGTTTGCAAGAGATCAAGACGCAGGACGAGGGCTTTCCCGCCGCCGAGTTCGAGAAGATCGGCTATCACGCGATCTGGCACGGGCAAAAGGGCTTTAACGGCGTGGCGATCCTTGCCGACGGCGAAAAGCCGGTCGAGGTGCAGCGCGGACTGGCTGGAGAGCCCGAAGACGAGCATTCGCGCTATCTTGAGGCCGATGTGTTCGGGGTGCGCGTGGCGTGCATCTATTTGCCCAACGGCAATCCGCAGCCGGGGCCGAAGTTTGATTACAAGCTGCGCTGGATGGACCGGTTGCGCACCCGCATGGCGCAGATTGCTGCCGAGGAAGTGCCCGCGCTGGTGATCGGCGATTACAATGTGATCCCCGAAGACAAGGATACCTATTCGGTCAAGGCGATGGCCGATGATGCGCTGATGCAGCCCGAATCGCGCGATGCCTATCGCCGCTTGCTCAACGATGGCTGGACCGATGCGATTGATCTGTTCAATCCGCAGGGCGGGGTGTGGACGTTCTGGGATTATCAGGCGGGCGCATGGCAGCGTGACCACGGCTTCCGCATCGATCACGCACTGCTTTCGCCTGAACTTGCCGACCGGCTGATCGCCGCGGGCGTGGACAAAGACTATCGCGGGCGGGAAAAGGCCAGCGATCATGCGCCGGTCTGGGTGCAATTGCGGCCATAGATTCGGCCTGTAGAATCTATCCGTCGCGTGCAGGCAACGCTTTGTGGCAAGAAACTCGGCATCAAAGTGTACCTATGCATGGCGTCACTGCACGTTAAGGTTGCATGCGCGATGCAGGGCCTGACCTTGACGATCCGCAGATTGAAAGCACGACGATGGGCCTGTTCAAGCCTGATTTATTCCGTTCCCTGGCATTCGGTTTCCTGATGGGCGTTGCGGTCATGGGTTTGACGGCAGGGGCCACCGCGTTTGCGTCATCGGATTCTACCGAACAGGTTGCCAAGTAACATGCTGCGCCGTGCCTTTGCCGCATGGATCGCGGCGGGGGTGATGATGGCGGCATGCCAGCAGCCCGCGCAGGCCGAAGGGGTGATGGCAACGCCGGTTGCCACGGTTCAGGCCAAGGAAGCGCCGGGCAAGAAAGTCGCCGTTTTTGCAGGCGGCTGCTTCTGGGGCATCGAGGGCGTGTTCAGCCACCTGAAAGGCGTGACCAGCGTCGTATCGGGCTATCACGGCGGCGCGAAGAAAGACGCCTTTTACGATACCGTGGGCACGGGCCGGACGGGCCATGCCGAAGCGGTGCGGGTTACTTATGACCCCGCCAAAATCCGCTATGACCAATTGCTGCGCGTGTTCTTTGCAGTGGGCGCCAACCCGACCGAGCTCAATTATCAAGGCCCCGATCACGGCACGCAATATCGCAATGCATTGGTGCCGCTGGACAAAGAGCAGGCGCGCGTTGCGACAAGCTATCTGGCGCAATTGAAGCGGCTGGACCTGTGGAAAAAGCCGGTGGTGACGGCGGTTGAGCCTTACAAGGCGTTTTACCCGGCCGAGACTTATCATCAGGATTTCATGATCAACAACCCGATGCACGGTTATATCCGTCGCTGGGACGCGCCCAAAGTGGCGGCGTTGAAGCGGATGTTCCCCGAACACTACAAGTCGGTGTTTACGCGCAACTGATTTGCGCTTTGGGCAAGCGGTGCTTATCTACGCGGCATGTCTGCGCATCATCACCATCACGATTTCGCCGGCGAAAAGCTGGTTCATGCCGCACGCGATGCGTTGGTCGCTTCGGGCGAGCAGTGGACCGATATGCGCGCCGATGTGTTTGCCGCGCTGGCCGCGCGTGAAAAACCGGCCTCTGCCTATGATATTGCCGAAAGCGTGGGGCTGGACCGGGGCAAGCGGGTGGCGGCCAATTCGGTCTACCGCATTCTCGATCTGTTTGTGCGCACCAATCTGGCGCGGCGGATCGAAAGCGCCAATGCCTATGTTGCCAACAGCCACCCGGGCTGCCGCCACGATTGCATTTTCCTGATCTGCGATACCTGCGGCGCGGTGACGCATATCGATGACGATAGTCTGACCGGCGCCTTGCGCGTGGCAGCGCAAGGTTCGGGCTTTGCCGAAGTGCGCCCGGTGGTTGAATTGCGCGGCTTGTGCAGCCGTTGCGGAGAAGGTGATGCGGGCGAAGGTGCAAGCCCCTTTTAAACGATGCCAGTTTGCCTATACGGGAAGTTCGACACGATAATTGCAACGGTGTAGATACGAAAACATGAGTCCAGTACTGGCGACACCGTTGCTCGACACGGTAGACACTCCCGCAGACCTTCGCACGCTTGCGCCCAACCAGCTTCGGCAGTTGGCCGATGAATTGCGCGCCGAAATGATCTCGGCGGTGGGCACCACAGGTGGCCATCTGGGATCGGGCCTTGGCGTGGTCGAGCTGACCGTGGCACTGCATTACGTGTTCAACACGCCGGAAGACCGGTTGATCTGGGACGTTGGTCATCAGGCCTATCCGCACAAGATCATCACCGGACGGCGCGACCGTATCCGCACATTGCGGCAGGCGGGCGGGCTTTCGGGCTTTACCAAGCGCAGCGAAAGCGAATACGA
>CAZSTP010000263.1:0-3861 GCA_964609325.1 uncultured Novosphingobium sp.
GTCGACGTCACCATGCGCGATGGCAACCAGAGCCTGTGGGGCGCCACCGGCCTTCACACCGCGCATATGCTGCAAGCCGCCGCGCTAACCGAGGCTTGCGGCTTTCGCGCGATCGATTTTTCCTCGTCCAGCCACATGGCGGTGGCGGTGCGATACTTCCAGAACAACCCTTGGGAACGCATGCGCCGCATGGCACAGGCCATGCCCACCACCCCGTTGCAATTCATCACCACCGGCTTGCGCTTCATCGCATGGCAGCAGGCCGATCCTGAATTCATGCGGCTGGTCTATCGTGCGCTTCAGGTGAACGGCGTTGGGCGCTTCGTCCTGCTTGATCCGATGCATGAAGTGCCAGCCGTTATCGAAGCGGCAAAGCTGGTGAAGGATGAGGGCAGCGCCGAAGTCATGGCTGCGCTCACCTTTACCCTTTCGGAAATCCACACCGATCAATTCTATGCCGATTTTGCCCGCGCCGTCGGCCAAAGCCCGGACATAGACCTGTTCTATATCAAGGACCCGGCAGGCCTGCTCTCGGTTGACCGCGTGCGCACGCTGGCCCCGGCGGTCAAAGCCGCCATCGGCAAGCGCCCGCTGGAAATCCACGCCCACACCACCGTCGGCCTTGGCATGATGACCAGCCTTGAAGCGGCCAAGCTCGGCATTTCGGCGATCCACGTCGGTGTCGGCCCCGGCGGTGATGGCTCCTCGCTGCCCGAAGCCAACCGCATGGTCGCCAATCTGGAAGAAGCAGGCTTTGACGTTGGCGTAGACAAAGCCTCGTTGAAGCGTCTCACCACCTATTGGCAGCAAGTCGCCTTGGCTGAAGGCTTGCCCCCCGGCATGCCGCAGAACTTCGACGCCAGCTTCCTGCGCCACCAGATCGCAGGAGGCGTGATGACCACCATCGCGCGCCAGCTTGAAGAGCTTGGCCTGTCAGACCGGATGGACGCGGTGATCGCCGAAACCGGGCAAGTCCGCGCCGATCTCGGCTTTCCGATCATGGTCACGCCCTTCCCGCAAATGGTCATGACGCAGGCGCTGTTCAACGTGATCGGCGATAGCCGCTATGCGCAAGTGTCCGATCAGGTGATCCGCTATTGCATGGGCAAGTTCGGCAAACCCACCTCGCCGGTAGATCCGGCGGTGCTGGCGACGATCATGGACCGCCCCCGCTCGCGCGAGTTGGAGAACGAGCCGATGTTCCCCGCGCTGGCCGATTTGCGCCGCCAGTTCGGCACCAACCTGCCCGACGAGGAATTCCTGCTGCGCGCTGTCATGCCGCGCGAACAGGTTGATACCATGCTCGCCGCCGGTCGTTCGCGCGCCACTTATTCGCCACAAGCTGCGCCCATCCTGTCGCTCTTGCGCCAGCTCGCAGCCAAGCCCCACGCGCGCGATCTGGTGATTGAACGCGGCACTTTCCGCCTCGCCCTCCATGCCGGAGCATCGCTTTGAAACTGAACGCTGACCTTGCCGCACGCTTGCGTGACGCGGCGGGCTTTATCTTCGATATGGACGGCACCATCGCGCTGGGCGATTCCAAAAGCGGCGGCCACCGTGCGCTGCCCCACGCCATCGCCGTGCTCGAAACGCTCAAGGCTGCCGGAACCCCGTTTGTCGTGTTCACCAACGGCACCGCCAAGCCGCCTGCCGCCTATGCGCAATCGCTGCGCAACGCGGGCTTTCCGGTGGAAGACCGCCAGATGCTCACGCCCTCATCATCCGCCGCGATCTGGCTCGCCAAATCCGGGCTGACGAAAGTGCGCGTGCTGGGCAATGCGGGCTGCGCCGCGCCACTGATCGACGCAGGCCTTGACGTGGTCGGACCATCCGAAGAAGCCGAAGGCGTCCACGCAGTCTATACCGGCTGGTTCCGCGAATTCGATTTTCCGGCGCTCGAAGCAGGCTGCCATTCGCTGTGGAACGGCGCGCGGCTGGTCACGGCCAGCAACGTGCCCTTCTTCGCCACCGAAAACGGCCGCGCCATTGGCGCCAGCTATCCGATCAACGCAATGCTCACCGCGATGACCCGCAAACGTCCGCGCATTCTGGGCAAACCGTCACGCGTTGCCTTCGAAACGGCGCTTGGCGTGATGGGCCTGCCACGCAGCGCGGCAAAGCACATGGTCGTGGTCGGTGATGATCCTGCGCTGGAAATGCGCATGGCGAACGATGCAGGGGCCCTCTCGGTGGGCTTGGCAACAGGTGTGATGTCGCCCGATGCCGACTTGCCCGAACATAGCCGCCCTTCTTGCCTGCTCGCCGATCTTGAGCCGCTGCTCAACACGCTGCGGGGCGGGTAACCGGGCCTCACCGTTTTTCGAGATTTCACCAGACGGAACAGGTGGAGAGTGCTTTTCGTAGCTCTCGCCCCCAGCGCTGGTAATGTTGGCCAAAGCAAAAGGACGGGGAAAGCGGCGCGGAAGTAGCCGCACCCCGCCGGGATCGAGGAGCCGGGAATGACGCGAATTGCCGTGGCGATTGTGGCTGCCAGTGTGTTGGCCGGAGCGGTGCCTTTAGGGGCCGCTCAAAAACTGGGCGAAGTACAAGGCGCGCGCACGCCTGACGAGATTTACGCCAAGACCTGCGGCTATTGCCACGGGCGCAATGTCGGCCCGATCATCCTTGGGCGCGCGCTGCCTGCGGAATCGATCAAGTACATCGTCCGCCACGGCCAGAACGGTATGCCCGCCTTCCGCCCCACCGAAGTGACACCGTCCGAACTCGAAGCGCTCGCAACGTGGGTGCAAAAGAGCGCGGCGCGCAAGCAGGAGCACGGCCATTGAGCGAGATCAATCTGGACCGTCGCGGCCTGTTGGGCGCAGGCATCCTCGGCGCGGCCAGCCTTGGCCTTGGCACCGGAGCCAGCGCACAAAACCCCGCCCCGCTCGCCCCGCACATGACCAAGGCCGATTTTGCGGGGGCAATGAAGGCGTTTCGCGGTGTCGTCGGGGCAGAATGGGTGTTTGGCGATGAAGAGGCGGTCGCCCCTTACGCCAAAGTCTATGTGCCCGATCCGCTGAACCGCCACGTGCCCATCGGCGCGGTTTGCCCCGAAACGGTGGAGCAGGTGCAGGAAATCGTCCGCATCGCCAACACATACAAACAACCGCTCTGGCCGATCTCCACCGGCAAGAACATGGGTTATGGCATGGCCGCGCCTGCCACGCCCGGGCAAGTCGTGCTTGATATGAAGCGGATGAACCGCATCCTTGAGGTGGATGCCGACCTCGGCACCTGTCTGCTGGAACCCGGCGTCACTTACCAGCAGCTCAAGGACTATCTGGTAGAGAACAACATTCCGCTGTGGATCGATGTGCCCACCGTCGGCCCCATCGCCTCGCCGGTTGGCAATACGCTTGATCGCGGGGTGGGCTATACCCCTTATGGCGAACACTTCATGTTCCAGTGCGGCATGGAAGTGGTCCTGCCCGATGGACAAGTGATGCGCACCGGCATGGGCTCGATTAAGGGCAGCACCGCGTGGCAGGCGTTCAAGTGGGGCTACGGACCCTATCTCGACGGGCTGTTCACCCAATCGAACTTCGGCGTCGTCACCAAGATGGGCCTGTGGCTGATGCCCAAGCCGCCGGTTTACAAGCCGTTCATGGTGCGCCACGCCGAAATGGGCGACGTATCGCGCATCATCGAAGCCATGCGCCCGTTGCGGGTCTCCAGCCTCGTCGCCAATTGCAACCTGATGATGGGCGCGGCCTACCAGCTTGCCATGTTCAAGCGCCGCAACGAAATCGTGGCGGATGACGTGCCTCTCGACGAGGAATCGCTGAAGAAAGCGGCCAAGGCCAATGGTCTGGGCATGTGGAACACCTACTTCGCGCTCTATGGCACCGAACAGACCGT
>CAZSTP010000264.1:0-3826 GCA_964609325.1 uncultured Novosphingobium sp.
GGCTCGGGATCGGTCTTGGCCTTCTTCACCTTCTGCATGATCGCATCGGCATCGTCGGTCAGGTTGATCCGGCTCATGTCCGATGGATCAGACTTGCTCATCTTGGCGCTGCCATCGCGCAGGCTCATGATCCGCGCCGCTTCTGGCGGGATGATCGGTTCGGGCAAGGTGAACAGCGGAGCGTCTTCGGCGCAAAAATCGTTGTTGAACTTCTGTGCGATGTCGCGCGCCAGCTCCAGATGCTGCTTCTGGTCTTCGCCCACCGGCACGTGGGTCGCCTGATAGAGCAGCACGTCAGCGGCTTGCAGCACCGGATAGGTGAACAACGCCACCGAAGCACCCTCGCGGTTCTTGCCCGCCTTGTCCTTCCACTGCGTCATCCGGTTCAGCCAGCCCATCCGCGCGGTGCCATTGAGCAACCATTGCAATTCGGCATGGGCGGGCACTTGCGCCTGATTGAACAGGATCGATTTATCGGGATCAATCCCGCAAGAGACCAGCGCCGCCACCATTTCACGCGTGGCCGAGCCCAGTTCTGATGGTGTATGCGGCATCGAAATGGCGTGAAGATCGGCCAGAAAATAGAGGCACTGCCCCCCTTGCGCTGAAAATTCATCCTGCATGCGCACCCAGTTCCGGATCGCACCGAGGTAATTGCCTAGGTGGAGATTGCCCGTGGGCTGGATACCGGAAACGATGCGCATCGAATTGGCCTTCAATTGGTGCGGCGACGCCGCAGGAGAAGTTTGAGATCGTCCCTGGAGAATGCCCCGAGAATGACCGTGGCGAGCCCATAGACCACCGCTCCGGCGGTGACCAGTGCAGCCATCGCAGCAATACGGATTGTCCAAGTGCCTTGAACATAGGGCATGACCAGCCCCTGCCCCAGCCAAAGCACCCCGCCCATCGCCAGCGCCGCCAGCGCCAAACGCCACACCCGGCGTTTCAACCGCGCATCGGCGGCAAAGTGCCCGCGCTTCACCAGCGTGCGATAGAGCATCCAGACGTTGACGGTTGAGGCTATCGCGGTGGCCAGCGGCGGCCCCATATGTTGCAGCGGCACGATCAGCAGCAGATTGCCGATCAGGTTCACCCCCATCGAGATCATGGCATAGCGCACCGGCGTTTTGGTATCTTGCCGCGCATAGAAACCCGGTGTCAGCATCTTGACCAGAATGTAGCTCGGCAAGCCGATCGAGAACGCCGCCAGCGCCTGTGCCGTGTAATGCGTATCGAGCGCGTCGAACTTGCCATAACCGAACAGGGCCGCCGTTATCGGCTCACCGCACAGCACCAGCGCCATTGTGGCTGGCAGCGTCAGCAGCAGCGCCAGTTCCATGCCCCGGTTCTGCGTTTCCATCGCTGCGGCCTCTTCACCCCCGCCAAGCTGGCGCGAAATCGTCGGCAACAGCACGGTGCCAAGGCCAATGCCGATCAGTCCCAAGGGCAGCTGGTTCAGCCGGTCAGCCATGTAGATATAGGTTACCGAGCCATTGGCGAGCAGCGATGCCGCCAGCGCGGTGGATACCACGAGATTGATCTGCACCGCGCCCGCGCCCGCCGCAGCAGGCAGGATGAGCTTCAACAACCGCTTCACTTCCGGCGTCAAACGCGGACGTCGCAGCCGCAATCGCACACCGTTGGTGCGGCAGGCCCATGCGAGCCACGCCAATTGCAAAGCGCCCGAAACCGAAACGCCAATCGCCTGATTGCGCGCGGTTATCAGCGGATCATCCGAATGAAAGCCCAGCAGCGCCACGATCAGCGTTACGTTGAGCAGGATCGGCGCGGCGGCGTTGACCCAGAACTTGTTCATCGAATTGAGGATGCCGCCAAACAGCGACACCACACTAATCAGCATCAGATAGGGGATCGTCAGCCTTGAAAGCTGCACGGCATAGGCAAACTGTTCAGCGCTCACCCCGTTGAACTTGCCCGAAAGCACGAACGTGACCGGCCAGGCGAACACTTCCAGCAGCACGGTCATCACGATCAGCACCGGCAGCAAAACCGCCAGCGCCGCTTCGGCAAAGTCCAGCCCGTCGCGCAATCCCTTGCCTTGCGGATCGGCAACTTTCTGGTTGAACATCGGGATGAAGGCAGAGGTAAACGCGCCTTCGGCAAACAGCGCGCGGAACATGTTGGGCAGGCGGAACGCCACCAGAAACGCGTCCGAGGCAAAGCCTGCGCCGACATAGCGCGCAAACAGGCTATCGCGCACAAGGCCCAGCACGCGGCTGAGCAATGTCAGCCCGCCAATCGTGCCTGTCGCCTTAAGCAGATTCATGACGTGCCCACTTCACTCAAAAGCCGCCCGTCCCGGTCCTGCCGAAGGATATGCATAGCCTATGCCTTCTTGCCCCGTCCGGGCGGTATTTGGAGTGATCCGGGAATCAGGCGTTGCCTGCAGGCACTGCCTCGGCAGTGGCTTGCGCCTGTGCCAGTTGCTGGAGGTACAAGCCGTTGAAATCAATCGGCTCAAGCATCATGGGCGGATAGCCTGCATCGCGCACGGCATCGGCGATGATGCGACGGGCGAACGGGAACAGGATACGCGGACCTTCGGCAAACAGGAACGGATGCGCCTGTTCTTCAGAGACATTGCGCATGCCGATCAAGCCGCAATAGGCCAGTTCAACGATGAACGCGGTGCCTTGCGGGCCCTTGGATGTCACGTTGATCTTCAGTTCGATCTCGTGAATTTCAGGCTGAATGACACGGGCGGAAATGTTGAAGTCCACCGCCATCTCGGGAACGTCGGTCCACTGATAGCTTTCCGGCGCGTTCGGGTTCTCGACCGAGAGGTCTTTCACATATTGCGAAATCAGGCCGATCGCCGGTGAGGTGTCTTCACCATTGGGAGCGGAACCGCCGTGGCCCTGCTCGTCAAGGTTGAGATTCGAGATGATGTTGCCTTCGTCGGCCATGAGGACAGCTTTCTTGGTAGTTTTGCTCTTGGCCGCGCGCCTAGCACCACAGCAATCACGCGGCAATGCGCCTTGTTTAAAGCGCTCCCGCCACAACCAGTCCCGAATACAGCCCGTTTCGTTTCGCCCTATGGGTCATGCACGCGTTGTTCATTTGTAATCCGTACCTATTTAAGGCACATTGAAGTGATGCCGGATGCGCTTTGTGCAAGTTTGGCCAGTTCGGGAAAAATGCGCGTGATTGTTCAGATTGTTATCCTGGCGATGATTGCAGCCTTTCTGGGCCTGCGTCTTTACTCCGTGCTCGGCCGCCGGCCCGAGCGTGACGAGGAGCCTGTGCGCCGCCGAATCGAACAGCACGATCCCTCCTCGCAGAACCGCACGGCAACGCAGCAGCCCATGGCGCCGCGTCTGGTTGAAGGCGGCGCAAACGCAAACCGTGCGCGCGAACTGGCCGCGCCGGAACCCAACACCTTGGATAACCGCGCAGAAATCGGCGTTCGCGCGATCATCGCGGCAGACCGCCGGTTTGATCTTGCCCAGTTCCTTGCCGGCTCCAAGGGGGCATACCGCATGATCCTTGAAGCGTTCTGGCGTGCCGACAAGGATGAACTAAACCAGCTTTGTGACGCTGATGTGTACGAAGGCTTCGCATCGGCCATCGACGCCCGGACCGAAGCCGGAGAAACCGTCGAAGCCCGTCTGATCCGCATTGAAGAGGCGCGCATCATTGCGGCAACGCTGGATGGCACGATCGCGCGAATCACCGTCCGCTTTCTGGCCGACATCGCTTCGATCACCCGTGATTCGGAAGGACAGGTTATCGCCGGTACGCTCGATGACGCGATTGAGGCACGGGACGTGTGGACATTCCGCCGCGATCTGACGTCAAGCGATCC
>CAZSTP010000265.1:0-3801 GCA_964609325.1 uncultured Novosphingobium sp.
TCGGGGCGGGGCTGGAGCGGTAATACTGGTTGACGACCAGCACGGCAAAGCCCGCCTCGGCCAATTGCGTGCCCATCGCCTTATAGGCATCGCGCAACCCTGCGATATCGGGCCACATGATCACGGCGGCGTGTTTGCCTTTGGCGGGGGTGACGAAGAAGGCGTCGGCCTTGCCATGGGGCGTATCGATGGTGACGGTGCGGCTGGCGGTTTTGCCGGTCGCTGCCGTGGCGCAACCGGGCAGCGCGGCGAGGGCGGCTGCCCCTGCGCCAACGCTGGCGAATTGGCGGCGGCTAAGCCAGAGGGCGTTTTCCTGTTCGGTGAGTTCGTCGCACATGGGGCACCTCGTTTGCGCTATCCGTCCGAGCCCCATGATAACGGGGCGATGGGTGGCTGCAAGCGCCTTGGCGATGACCGGTCAGGTCAGGTTTTCAAGCCGGATGATCTGTCCGGCTGCGGCTGACTTATTGGCTTCGCGGCGCAGGTTTTCGATGTGCAGGCGCGCGGGCGGGGCCTCTTCCTGTGGCAGTACGGAGAGCGACTGGTCATAAATCTCACGGAAGTCATCGGCAAATTCGGGGTGGGTGAAGATCAGGCCATCGTTGCGCGCCATGCCCCGGAAAATCTTTTGCCCCACTTCGTAAGGGTCCATTCCGGCTTCGAACGCGCTGCCGAATTGTTCGAGCTCGGCCCTGTCCGCCGGAGCAAAGCCGCTTTCGGCAAAGGTATCGGGCCGCTTGAGCGCCGAATCCCAGGCATTGGTGCGCGTGAGCCCAGGGCAGCATAGCGAACATCCGATGCCGTGGGGCGCAAGATTGTAACGCAGGGATTCGGTCAGGCCGCGCACCGCAAATTTGCTGGCGGTATAGATCCCCGCTTGCGGTCCCGGCAGGAAGGACGCCATCGAGGCCACGTTGACGATGTGCCGCAGCCCGCTGGCCGCCTTGATTCGCGGCAGGAAGCTGACGAGGCCATTGACCACGCCGCCAAAGTTGACGCCCATGATCCAGTCATAATCGTCATAGCTGGCTTCATCGGACGGCCCGAACACGCTGACACCGGCATTGTTGACAAGGACGTGGACCGCGCCGAACTGCGCCTCGACCTGGCTTGCCGCATCGGCAAAAGCGGCGCGGTCGGTCACGTCGAGCTTTATGAAAAGCGGGGCTTCGCGGCCCTTTGCTGCAAACCATGCTGCGGTCTGGGCGCGGTGCTCTTCGTTGCGATAGCTTAGCGCAAGGCGGAGCCCGGCATCGCTGAGGGCCTGCGCCACGCCAAGGCCGATACCGGTTACGCCGCCGGTGACAAAAGCCACTTGTCCTGTCCAGTCACCCATCATTTTTCCTCTCGCATTAATTCTCACAATTGTTAGTATCGCACGCATATAAAACAAATGGGAGAGTCGAAATGTCAGATGCCGAGAGTCGCATCGCTGCGCTTGAAGCGCGCGTAACCGGGCTTGAGGATCTGAACGCGATCCGGCGCCTGCAATGGGCCTATGGCTATTACATCGATTATAACCGGCCCGAGGAAGTGGCGGGGCTGTTTGCCAAGGACGGCGCGGTTGTTTTCCTGTCGGGCGAATATCGCGGTTATGCAGGGGTCATGCGGCTTTACGGCACGTGGTTCCAGAACCTGTTCACCAATGGCCGCAGGGGGCCTGTCCACGGATTGCTGCTCGATCACTTCCAGTTGCAGGACGTTATCACCGTTGCACCAGACGGACTGACAGCCAAGGGCCGCTTCCGGGGTATTCTTGCCGGTGGGTGGCATGACGATGTCTTGCACGAAAAGCCCGAAGGCGTGCCCCAGCAGTTCTGGGAATCGGGTATTTACGAGAACGACTACATCAAAGAGGACGGCGTCTGGAAGATCCAGCGGCTCGATTACCTGATGCAGTGGCAGGGCGATTACGAAGCCGGCTGGGCCAAAACGACCGCGCATTTACAGCCCGCCGCGGTGTGCTTTCCGGAAAACCCCATCGGGCCGGATGTGATCTTGCCGGAAATGGAAGTGCGCCAGACATGGCCGCACCGGCAGGAAGTGCCGATGAGCTTTGCCCATCCGGTGCTGGCGAAGGCCTTTGCAGTCGGCGAATTCACCAGCTTGCAAAGCAAGTGGCCTTGACCACGCCGGTTCAGGTCATCCAGCGACCGATACGGCCCAGAATCGTTGCTGCGGTCCGGCGGAAGGCTTCGCGATCGCGCGCGGGAACACCCTTGAACAAGTCTGCGCTGACTTTGGCCATTGCCGGAAGCGTCCGCGCAAACAGCGCTTGCCCTGCGTCGGTTAATCGCACGGGTTTGCGGCGGCGGTTCGTCTGGTCAGACCCCGGTTCGACCAAGCCGCGCTGGGTTAGCCCGGCCAGCGCTCGACTGACGTTCATGGGGGCTACACCCATGATTTCGGACAATTCATGCCCGGCCAATTCGCCCTCACCGCCCAGCGCCAACACCACGCGCAGATCGGTTGTGGTGATGTTCATCGGATCAGCCACGCCTTCACGCATCGGCCCGCCAATAAATGTACCCAACTTGAGCAGGTCGATCAGCAGTCCAACTTCGCTGTCAATCCCAAGATCGGCAAGCGCAGTGTCGGATCCTGAGGGTGGGGTCGTCGGGCTATTCATCGCAGGCCATTATCGCCCCGTTCTGGCCTATGGGCAAGGGGGAGCTGTGGGCGGCTATAATTTGTGTGGACTTTCTGCATCACTGAGAGGCATATTCAATCCAAACAAATGTTAAGCTTGCAAAGCTGAAATTAGTATGCCTTACTAACAATTATTGAGGACAGTCTCGCAGAAGACTTTAAGGGAGAGGGATATGGCAAAAGCCACACGTACCGCATCGATTGTGCGCCTTTTTGCTGCGGCGAGCACCGCAGCATTGGCACTTAGTGCCACTACGTCTGCATTTGCGCAAGAAGCGCAAGCTGATGAACAATCCCAGACGATTCAGGAAATCGTTGTTACCGCACAGTTCCGCGAACAGAAGCTGCAAGATACGCCGCTGGCGATCACGGCTGTTACCGCAGAATTGATCGAAGCGCGCAGTGCAACCAATCTTGCCGATGTGGCGCGCGCTGCGCCAAGCGTCGTGCTTCGTCCTGCGGCGGCTTCGTTCGGCAACTCGATTTCGGCAACGATTCGCGGGCTTGGCCAGGGGGACTTCAACCCTGCGCTTGAACCCGGCGTCGGCCTGTACATCGACGATGTTTACTATCCCCGCCTCACCGGCGCGAACTTTGACCTGCTGGATGTTGAGCGTGTTGAAGTGCTGCGCGGCCCGCAAGGTACGCTGACCGGGCGCAACTCGGAAGGTGGCGCGATCCGCTTTGTTTCGCGCAAGCCTACCGGTGAAGGCGGCAACATCTCGGCCACCTATGGCAGCCGGAATCGCATGAACCTGCGCGCCACGGCGGATTTCAAGCTGACCGACAATCTGTTCGCGCGGATCTCGGGCACGTTTGCCGATCAGGGCGGCTATGTTGATGTGGTCGATTATGGCTGCGCGGTTCCCGCCAGCGGCGTTCCGTCGACGGTCGGTGGCACCAAGTGCAACCTCTACAAGCAGGGTGACGTGGGTTATCGCGCGCTGAAGGGCATGCTGCGTTATGCCCCGAACGATGATCTCGATATCATGATCACCGCCGATTACATGAACGACGCCCGCAACAATGCGCCTGAAGTGCTGTTGTTCGGGACAGGCGGCAATCCCAACACCCGCACTTCCAATGGCGTGCCGCTCAGCAACAACTTCATTTGCGGACCGCGCTGTAACTACACGACAACCGGCAGCACCG
>CAZSTP010000266.1:0-2575 GCA_964609325.1 uncultured Novosphingobium sp.
GCGTTGTAAACGGGCATCTCTCTTATCCCTTGATGGCTTTAAGCAGGATCGCGGCCTTCCGACCGTTCTTTTTCAATGACGAGTTCGACAAAACTGGTGAGTTCATCAACCGTGGCGGCAATATCCGCCTGCTGGCGGCGCAGTTGCTCGATCCGCTCACGACATTTGGCGATGGTCACGCGGCGCTGTTCGGCGCGGCCATCATCCACATCGTACAAGTCGATCATGTCACGGATTTCAGCGAGGCTGAACCCGACATTCTTGGCGCGCATGATCCACGCCAACCGGGCACGGTCCCGCTTGGAATAAATACGCGAAAGACCCGCTCGGGTGGGTGCGATCAGCCCTTCGTCTTCGTAAAAACGCAAAGCACGCGCGGTTACGCCGAACTCGTTAGACAAGTCCGAGATGGTGAATTGATCGCGCTTCAGGGCATCGGGCTGTTCAAGGTGCCCGGTGTGATCACGAGTCGCGGTGGCATGTTGGTCTGACATACCACCCAGCTATCTGACCTTTACGTAAACGTCAATCTATCACGCGTTGTAGCAATCCTTCGTCATCAATCCTGCGGTAAAAACACGTGGGGGCAAGCGTGTGGCAAGCAGGTCCGGCAGGTTCGACCCGCAGTTCCAGCGCGTCCTGATCACAATCCACCCTTATCTCGATAATCTTGAGAACATGGCCCGAGCTTTCACCCTTCATCCACAACCGTCCGCGTGATCGCGAATGGAAGTGCGCAAAGCCTGTCTCGCGGGTCTTCGCAATCGCCTCTGCGTCCATATGCGCCAGCATCAGCAAGGCACCCGTGCGGTGATCGATGGCAACTGCCGTCAGCAGTCCATTGGCGTCAAATTTGGGCATGAATTCAGTGCCCTGTTCGCGAAGGGCGGTTTGGTCTGCACTGGTCAACGGGATAACGGCCTTTCTTACCCGCAATATCATGGCGGGACTTGTTGCACGATAACCACAATAGTACGGCAAAATCCACGTTTGCGACACAATCGGCTTTCACCCAGCGCATGAATGAACGATTAAGTCACTGCGGTTTGAGGGAATCGCAGACTGAACCGCCGCAAGGCTTGGCCCGAAAAAAGCCATCCTCGCAAATGCCAATGTTCAGGGAATTGCATGAGGGGCCGATTGGCAACTTTCGCAGCAGGCCTATATCGGCCGCGCGGGTTACCCATCGGACATTGAGGGAACAGGCGGGTTGGTCAGGGGGCCACCGTATCGCGGACTACGCGAACGCCCGCAGAAATTCGTCACGAAGGACGCCCGGAGCTTTATGTTCCGGGCGTTTCTTGTTGGACCTCCTGCGGGCTCCGGACCGAATCCAGCGCCTCGTCCAGCACCCGCGCAAAGCAGGCGATCCGCACTTGTGCCACCCCTGCTTTGCGCAACGCGATGATGCACGCATTTGTAGTGGCACCGCTTGTCATCACGTCGTCCACCAGCAAAACACTGGCCCCTTTCAGAGCGTTCAACCGGCGCGGGTGCGGCGCAATGGCACCCGACAGCATCCGCGCGCGCGCTTTTTTGTTCAAACTGCCCAGTGATGGCGTGGCTTTCAGGCGCACCAAACCATCAACCATCAGGCGATGGCCCGTCAGTTTGGCCAATTCGCCCGCCAGCAAAGCTGACTGGTTATAGCCACGTGACCATATCCGCCACCGGTGCAGCGGCACGGGAACCAGCAACCACTCCCCTTCCAGCACGGGCACACGCGGGGCGATCATCCGCGCCATCATCGGCGCAAGCCCGATGCGCCGCCCATGCTTCAATGCCAGCACCAATGCGCGCGACGTATCGTTGTAGAGCGTTGCTGCGGCGATCCCGGCATGGCGCGGAGGCTCTGCCATGCACGGCGCGCAAACCAGTTCGCCAGCTTCACCCAAGTCTTCGCCCAAAGGCCGCTGGCAAAGGCTGCAACACGTACCCGTTGGCACCGCCAGCTTGCCCCAGCATTCCAGGCACAGTCCGCCATGCTCTGCCACCGGCACCCCGCAAAGCGGGCAGCGCGGAGGGAACACGAAATCGATAACCGGCATAAGAACGGCAAGCGGCGTCATGCCATTACTGTCTTGCCTGCCGGGGCACTTGGCAAGAGCGGCACGGACGGGCAAAGCGCGCAAATGGCCACTTCGCCCCCCATTATTTTCGCACCAAATCGGCGGAAAGCCGTTCGCCGCCGCATGGCACACCTGCAAACGGCTGCCGATGCCCCGCGCTATATCGCCGATGACATGGCCGATGACGTGCTCGACCGCCTATCGTTCCTGCGCCATGAACCAAAACACGCGCTGCTGATCGGCGATTGGACCGGCGCGGTGGCCAAGGCCCTCGGGCTGCAAGGCGTCAAAACCGAAACACGCGATCCGCTTCTGATCGATGAAGAAGCGCCGATTCCCGCAACCGATGGCTTCGATTTTATCGCCAGCCTCGGCACGCTTGATACATTGAACGACCTTCCCGGCGCTTTGGTGCATCTGCGCCGCGCGCTGGCCGATGGCGGCTTGATGATCGCCTGCTTCATGGGCGCAGGATCACTGCCCGCCTTGCGCGCCATCATGCTTGA
>CAZSTP010000266.1:2675-3799 GCA_964609325.1 uncultured Novosphingobium sp.
GCCGAGACGTAATCGAGGCCGGTCTTTTCGCAGAACGCGATGGAGGCCGGATCGCCGCCGTGTTCGCCGCAGATGCCGAGTTTCAGATCGGGCCGGGTCTTGCGGCCACGCTCTGCCGCCAGTTCCACCAACTGGCCAACGCCTTCAATATCAAGGCTGACAAACGGATCGCGCGGATAGATGCCCTGCTCCACATAGGGGTTCAGGAAGCGCGCGGCGTCGTCGCGTGAAACGCCCAGCGTCGTCTGAGTCAGGTCATTGGTGCCGAACGAGAAGAATTTGGCTTCCTCGGCGATTTCCCCTGCCATCAGCGCCGCGCGCGGCAGTTCGATCATCGTGCCGACCAGATATTCGAGCGTGCGGCCCTTTTCGGAGAACACTTCGAGCGCCACCCGGTCAACCAGCGCGCGCAAGATTTCCAGTTCCTTGCGCGTGGCGACCAGCGGGATCATCACTTCGGGGATTGGTGCATCGCCAGACTGTTCGGCAACGTCGCACGCCGCCTCGAAGATCGCCCGTGCCTGCATCTCGTAGATTTCAGGGAAGGTGATGCCCAAACGGCAGCCGCGATGGCCCAGCATCGGGTTGAATTCATGGAGTTCACCCGCGCGGCGCTTCAAATGTTCGACGCCAAGGCCGGTCACTTGCGCCAGATCGGCGAATTCCGCATCGGCATGCGGCAGGAACTCGTGCAGCGGCGGGTCGAGCAAGCGGATGGTGACCGGAAGGCCCGCCATCACCTCGAAGATCGATTGGAAATCGCTGCGCTGTTCGGGCAGCAGCTTGGCTAGGGCCTTGCGGCGACCGGCTTCGTCTTCGGCCAGAATCATCTGGCGCACCGCCGAAATGCGACCCGCTTCGAAGAACATGTGCTCGGTCCGGCACAGGCCGATGCCTTCTGCGCCAAACTGGCGCGCGACCTGGCAATCGAGCGGCGTTTCCGCGTTGGTGCGCACTTTCATGCGGCGGTGCTTGTCGGCCCACACCATCAGCGTGCCGAAATCGCCCACCAGTTCGGGTTCCACCGTGGCGACTTTGCCCGCCATCACATCGCCGTTCGATCCATCAAGCGTGATCACGTCACCTTCCTTGATCTCACGATTGCCGATGCGCGCGGTGCGGGC
>CAZSTP010000267.1:0-3723 GCA_964609325.1 uncultured Novosphingobium sp.
GGCAACGAAACGTCACAGACCAGTCTCCCGGCATTTACGGCAAAGGCCTAAGTGTTTGTTGTCACCGCCCAAAAAAGGGCGGGGCTATGCAGGAGACATTGGTTATGAAACGCTTTGCCCACATAGGAGCCTACACCGGCCTTGTGCTTGGCGCGCTGGTGGCAATGCCCGCACAGGCACTGGAGCACAAAACCACGATCGAGCACCCAGAAGTCGGGCCAATCTCGGCAGATTATCGCGGTTCGACGGTGATCGTCGAAAAGCAGGTCGGTTCTGTTGGTGCATCTGGCCGACCAAACTCGTTGCACTGCCGATGGTCAGTTTCCTTGACGGTCGAGCGCACCGCCGTAGCCGATGCGGGGATGCAGGCATCGCGTTCGATGACGCAGGACAACGTTCTGAAAGGCTCTGCGCCGGGGTGGTGTTCATCGGGCAGCAAGGGCATCCAGCGCATGGTCGAGGCGCGACGCGACACGTTGCGCGAAAAGATGATGGCAATGGTGGCGCAAGATCGCGCCGTGATCCTTGCCGAAACCTCTGACGCGAAAAAGCGCGGCAGTATTGGATAAAAGGGCGTGTTGCATGGCCGGTCTAGCTTTTCGAACGGGACTGGCCCTGCTGGCTGCGGGAGCATTCAGCCCCGCAGCTTATGCGCAATCGGTTGACTTTGGCGTTGAGGCCACAATCGACGAGGTGCGTCGTGGCCTCAGCTGGAGCGACGGGAAAGTTTCGGCATCGAGTGATGCCTATGCTGCGTTTGCGGGGCTGGATGCATCTGTTCGCATCGCGGTTTTGCGCAAATCCGATCGCCACGCGAATGCCGATGTCGTGGCGGATATTGCCTTGGGCAAAGATTGGAACGTCAGCGGGTTTACCCTGCGGACAGAAGCCATCGGCCACGTGTTTGGCGGTGCTGATACAGGCATGAATTACGCCGAGCTGGGGCTTGGTGCGCGCTATTCGATCGGGCCGCTGCAAGTGGGTGCCGGTGCCTCTTATGCGCCGAGCCAAAGTGCAATCGGTGGCGACAATCTCCACGTACGGGCCAATGCCCTTGCGGGAATTCCGGCGTTTCCGGTCAGCCTGTCTGCCTCTGTCGGCTATACCACAGGGGATGCGAACAACGCATTGCGGGCAGCCCGGTTGCGTCCTGCCGGCGATTACACGGATTGGAAAATGGGGCTGGAATACAACCAGTTCCCGTTCACGGTGGGCGTTGATTATGTGGGGACCAATATCGATACGTCTTTGATATCGGTATCGCCATTTGCCGATCTGCGCCACGCAGGTGACCGTGTGGTTGGTCGCGTCAGGCTTTCTTTCTAAAGAAGAAGTGGCGTTCCAAAGGGAAATGGCCCCCGCCATAAAGCAGGGGCCAATTTGAATCAGAGGCTTTCGAGCATATGCTCGGCAGTGCTCACCTTGAAGTCGCCCGGTGCTTCAACGAACAGCTGTTCGACCACGCCATCGTTGACGACCATCGAAAAACGCTGGCCACGTGTGCCAAGGCCAAAACCCGAGCCGTCCATCGTCAGGCCAAGTGCGGTGGCAAGGTCGCCATTGCCATCGGCGAGCATCGTAACGTCAGCCGAACCCGAAGCGGCGCCCCATGCCTTCATCACGAATGCATCGTTGACGGCAGTGCAGGCGATTTCATCGATGCCCTTGGCCTTGAGTTCAGCAGCCTTGGCGACAAAGCCCGGCAGGTGCTTGGCCGAACAGGTTGGCGTGAAAGCGCCCGGAACCGAGAACAGGGCGACTTTTTTGCCCTTGAAGTAATCGGACGATTGAACGGCCTCGTTCGCTTCTGCGGTGGCCTTGACGATTTTGACGTCGGGCAGCTTGTCTCCAACAGCGATGGTCATCCTGAAATTCCTTTCGATTTGCCCGGACCGCGCACACCTGTGGCCGGGACTTGCCGAAGGGATATAGGACGCTTGTGACGGGGTGCAACGGGTCAAGTGTCGGGTTGCCTCTTACACGGGATATAAAGAAATCTTTATGTTATGTTTGCACGAAGGACAAAGCCGCGCTAAGGAACGGCCGTGGCGCGCTTGCGCATACCGGATTTTTCAGGAGAATACCTCGTGGCCAGCGTAATTGACGCCAAGAATGATTATGTGATCGCCGATATCGGCCTTGCCGAATTTGGCCGCGCCGAAATCCGCATTGCCGAAACCGAAATGCCGGGCCTGATGGCGCTGCGCGAAGAATTCGGTGCCTCGCAGCCGCTCAAGGGCGCGCGCATCACCGGTTCGCTGCACATGACAATCCAGACCGCCGTGTTGATCGAAACACTGACTGCTCTTGGCGCTGAAGTGCGTTGGGCCACCTGCAACATCTTTTCGACGCAGGATCACGCCGCTGCTGCCATCGCTGCTGCAGGCATCCCCGTATTTGCCATCAAGGGCGAAACGCTGGCCGAATACTGGGACTATGTCGGCTCGATCTTTGATTGGGGTGACGATATCACCGCCAACATGATCCTCGACGATGGTGGTGATGCCACAATGTTCGCGCTGTGGGGCGCGCGCGTTGAAGCTGGTGAAAAGCTGTTTGAACCTTCGAACGCCGAGGAAATCGAATTCGTCCGCGCGCTCAATGCTTTCCTCAAGCGCAAGCCCGGCTACCTCACGCAGTCTGTGCGCAACATCAAGGGTGTTTCGGAAGAAACGACCACGGGCGTCCACCGTCTGTATCAGATCGCCAAGGACGGCAAGCTGCCTTTCCCGGCGATCAACGTGAACGATTCGGTCACCAAGTCGAAGTTCGACAACCTTTACGGCTGCAAGGAATCGCTGGTTGACGCGATCCGCCGCGCCACCGACGTGATGCTGGCCGGCAAGGTGGCTTGCGTGGCCGGGTTCGGCGATGTGGGCAAGGGTTCGGCAGCTTCGCTGCGCCAGGGCGGCGCGCGCGTGATGGTAACCGAAGTAGATCCGATCTGCGCACTGCAGGCGGCGATGGAAGGCTATGAAGTTGTCACCATGGAAGAAGCGGTCAAGCGCTGCGACATCTTCGTGACCGCCACCGGCAACGAAGACGTGATCACCGCCGAGCACATGATGGCAATGAAACCCATGAGCATCGTGTGCAACATCGGCCACTTCGACAGCGAAATCCAGATTTCGGCACTCGACAATTACAGCTGGACCGAAGTGAAGCCGGGCACCGACCTTGTGCAGTTCCCCGATGGCAAGCAGATCATCATTCTTGCCAAGGGCCGTCTGGTAAACCTGGGCTGCGCCACCGGCCACCCCAGCTTCGTGATGAGCGCCAGCTTCACCAACCAGACGCTTGCGCAAATCGAGCTGTTTACCAAGGCCGAGAACTACAAGAACGACGTCTATGTTCTGCCCAAGCATCTCGACGAAAAGGTGGCTGCGCTCCACCTTGAAAAGCTGGGCGTGCAACTGACGAAGCTGAGCAAGAAGCAGGCCGATTATATCGGCGTGCCAGAAGTTGGCCCGTTCAAGCCGGATCACTACCGCTACTAAGGGTTATCCGGTTACGCGATAGAAGGGCGGCGAGGCTTGGCTTCGTCGCCCTTTTTCGTGCATGTTTTCGGCGGTATCTGCCCGATATCAAGCATTGTATTAGGCCGTAAACTCATAAATGGTACCATCGAGGTTTGAGGCAAAACGGCCAGGTGCAAGGAAGGAGGGCGTAGGAATAGTGGTTCTATTTCAAGCCCGACTGACGCAGCAGATGGCCGTTTTGGTC
>CAZSTP010000268.1:0-3703 GCA_964609325.1 uncultured Novosphingobium sp.
ACGATGCCGATGCGATCATGCAGAAGGTGAAGAAGGCCAAGACCGATCCCGAGCCTTTGCCCGCCACCGTCGAGGGCTTGGCCGGGCGGCCTGAGGCGAACAACCTTGTGGGCATTTATGCCGCGATGGCAGGGGTTGCGCCTGCTGCCGTGCTGGCCGAATTTGAGGGCAAGGGCTTTGGCCAGTTCAAGCCTGCGCTGGGGGAACTGCTGGTTGAAAAGCTTTCACCGATGGCGGCGCGCTATCGCGAATTGCGGCAGGATCGTGAATCGCTGGATGCTATTCTGGCCAAAGGTGCGCTCAAGGCGCGCGATCTTGCTGCGCCCACGCTGGCGCGGACCTATGAAGCGCTGGGTCTTGTAAGAGGCTGATCCAAAGCCGGATTGTTGCGAAACATGGCTCGCCTGCAAGTAATGTTGCCGGGGCCATTCAACGTGCATTCAGCACCTCCCGTCCATAGGTACGGCATGCTATGTGTCATAGCGTCCCATAAAGATGCGGTGGACTGCACGTAAGGAGTCGCAACGATGAAAACCCTATTGCAGAGCAGGTTTCTGGCCTCGGGCAAGCGCAGGCTTGTCAGCGTAGCTGCCGTGCCGCTGCTGCTGGCCGCATTGGGGGGCTGTGCCACCCCGTTCAAGGCCGATGTCCAGCGTTTTCAAGGCCAGCTTCCCGCACCCCAAGGCCAGACCTTCGCGATTGTCGCTGATGATCCCAAGGATGCCGGTGGTCTTGAATTTGCACAATACGCAAATCTGGTGGGCGAGCAGCTGCGCAAGCTTGGCTATGTGCCCGCCAATGCTGAAACTGCCGATATGATCGTGCGCTTTGATTATGGCGTCGACCAAGGCCGTGACCGCATTCGCCAGACCGGTTTCAACGATCCCTTCTGGGGTGGTTGGGGCGGCTGGGGTGGCTGGGGTCCAGGCTGGGGCCCGGGCTTTCGCAGAGGTTTTGCCGGCGGCTGGGGCTGGGGATGGAACGATCCGTTCTTCTTCGGTGGCGGCGGCTGGGGTGGCGGTGGCGTTGATGTGGTCACGGTTTACACCAGCGGCATCGACCTGAAGATTGATCGCCGCGCCGATGGCCAGCGCCTGTTCGAAGGCAAGGCCGAAGCCGCCTCGCAATCGAACCGCCTGTCTTATGTTGTGCCCAATCTGGTCGAAGCCATGTTCACGGGCTTCCCCGGCAACAACGGCGAAACCTTGCGCATTTCCATCGCGCCTGAAAAGAAGACGGTGAAGAAGGTCAAGTAACCTTCCGTTTTCGGATTACAAAAAGCCTCGCAGCGATGCGGGGCCTTTTTGGTTCTTCTCCCCTCCCGCAAGCGGGAGGGGGCGGGGGTGGGCTTTTCAGCCCTTCAGCGCAGCCAATCCGCCGGTGGAGCCAAAGCCGCCTTCTCCGCGCGCGGTCTCGTCCAGCGCGTCAACCTCAAGCCAGGTTCCGCGCGTGACGGGAGCCACGACGAGTTGCGCCACACGGTCACCCCGCCGGATCGTGAAGGTCTCGGCCCCCATGTTGATCATGATGACTTTGAGCTCGCCGCGATAATCGCTGTCAATCGTGCCGGGCGTATTGGGCACGGTGACGCCGTGCTTCAGCGCAAGGCCGGAGCGCGGGCGGACCTGTATTTCATAGCCATGCGGAATGGCGACCGACAGCCCGGTGGCGACCGCGTGGCGCGCGCCGGGGGCAAGGTCCACATCCTCGGCGGAAACCACGTCCATCCCTGCCGCGCCTTGCGTGGCATAGGCGGGAAGCGGCAAGCCCTCACCGTGGGGCAGGCGCTTAACGAGGATAGAAACTTCAGGCGAGGACATCGGCAATCCTTTGGACGAGCGCGGCAGCGGCGGTGTCTTTGGGCAGTTCGCCCAGGCTTTCGACACCGGATGCGCTGACGATATGTAGCGCGTTGATCTCGCCCCCCATCTTGTGCGTGGCGACATCGTTGGCAACGATCCAGTCCGCCCCTTTGCGCGCCAGCTTGGCCTGCGCATGGGCCAGAACATCATTGGTTTCGGCGGCAAAGCCGATCACCAGCGGCGGGCGACGGTCTGATTTGCACAAGGTGGCGAGGATATCGGGGTTTTCGACCAGTTGCAGCGGTGGCACCTGGCCCGAACCGTCCTTCTTGATCTTCTGGTGGGCTTCTCCGGCAGAGCGCCAATCGGCGACAGCGGCCACCATGATCGCCACATCGGCGGGCAGCGCGGCATCGACAGCGGCAGACATCTGGCGCGCTGTTTCCACATCGATGCGGGTGACGCCGTGGGGCGTTGGCAAAGTGACGGGCCCCGCGATCAGCGTGACCTGCGCGCCTGCCCGTGCGGCAGCGGCGGCGATGGCGAAGCCCTGTTTGCCGCTCGACCGGTTGGCGATGTAGCGCACCGGATCAATCGGTTCGTGCGTGGGGCCTGCGGTGATCAGCACGCGCTTGCCGGTCAGCGGGCCTGCAACAGCTGTCGGCCCGAGGCGTCCGGCAATGGCGGCGAGCACGGCTTCAGGCTCTGGCAGACGTCCCGGGCCATATTCTCCACAGGCCATCATGCCTTCATCGGGATCGAGCACGGTAACGCCCGCACCGCGCAAAGTGGCGACATTGCGCACGGTGGCGGCGTGTTGCCACATCCGCACGTTCATGGCGGGCACGGCCATCACCGGCTTGTCTGTCGCCAACAGCAGCGTGGTGGCCAGATCATCGGCAATGCCCGCCGCCATGCGCGCCATCAGATCAGCCGTGGCAGGGCATACGACGATCAGATCAGCCTGCCGCGAAAGCTGGATGTGGCCCATCTCGACCTCGTTCTTGAGGTCCCACAGCGTGGTATGGACGGGATTTTCGCTGAGCGCGGCCAGCGTCATCGCGGTAACGAAATGCGCGCCGCCATCGGTGAGGACGCAAGTGACGTCTGCGCCCTGTTTGCGGATAAGCCGCACCAGTTCACAGGCTTTATAAGCCGCGATCCCGCCGCCGACGATAAGGAGAATGCGTTTGCCGATCATTGCCCCGCGCTTGTGCAATGGCTGGGCCATGCGCGCAATCCTTTTGCGTATGGGGCCTGCATGATGCACTCTGCCAGCAATGAGACATAAAGGGGTTGCCTGATGAGACTTATCCTGACCGCGCTGGTGTTCCTCGGCGGGTTGCTGAACCTGTCCATGGCGATCTCGTTCCTGATCGATCCCGCACAAGCCGCGCGCGGGCTGGGCGTGCTGGCAAGCGGGGCGGCAGGGATCTCGACGATCCGGGCAGACTTCGCATCGTTTTTCGGCGTGGCGGGGGTGTGCATGATGTGGGGCGCATGGCGGCGCAATGCGGATCTGCTGCTGGTGCCCGCGCTGCTGTTCGGGGTATCGTTTGCCGGACGCTTGCTCGATCTGGGCCTGTCGGGCAGCTATCCCGGCTGGGCCATGCCGATGACCTATGAGGCGTTGCATGTGCTGTTGATGCTGGCGGCATGGCGGATGCTGCCGCACCACAAGCTGGCCGAGATTGCGGCCTAAGCTTTTCGCGCCTTAACCCTTGTCCACAACGCAAACACCGCCTTTTGCGCCGGACGTTCGAACCGCTTGTGGCTGATGAAGCCTGCCGCAATGGCAATGCTGACGAAGAAGATCAGGAACCACGGTTGGCGCGCGATGTCGCGCGGTATGCCGATGGAATCGATGATCAGCACGATCGTAAGCTGGATCGGGATGTGCC
>CAZSTP010000269.1:0-3677 GCA_964609325.1 uncultured Novosphingobium sp.
ACCGGGCGCAGCGGGCGATAGGCCTCGGCCTCGCTGGTGGTGACAGTGCCGGCGTTGGCAAGGTTTGAAGCTGCTGTGTTCATGCGCACAAGCTGGGCCGACATGGCCCGACCAGTGACTTGAAACAGATTGAGCGGTGCGCTGTTTGGCATGGCTTATTCGCCCTTGATCGCGCGGGTGATCGTCTCGATCCGGCCACGCAGGAAATTGAGCGTGCCCGAATAGGCCACCGCGTTTTCGGCAAAGGCGGTCTGTTCGGTCGCCATTTCCACGGTGTTGCCATCGAGGCTGGGCATGACCGGAACGCGATAGCGGGTGGCAGTGGTTACCGCCTGATCGGTGCTGGCACCATTGGTGCGGGCTTTCAGGGCGGTGGCGAAATCGATGTCCCTGGCTTTGAAGCCGGGCGTTGCCGCGTTCGCGATGTTGGACGTGAGCAGGCCCATGCGTTGCGAGCGCAGTTCCAGTGCCTTGCCGTGAATGCCGAACAGGGTTTCAGCCATCGTATCGTACCTTGGATCTTGCCAGAGGGAGTAATGCCGATGTTTCAGCAAGCCCTGTGCCAAACGCGCAAATACGGGGCCGGACGCGGCGCGGGGGCGTGCAAGCGGCAAAGCATTGCCGGATGGCGGCAAATTGCAGGCAAGGGGCTGAATTTTGCCTGCCGCCTGCCGTTCTTTGCCTTGAGGAGACCCCCGGTCCATGCAACTTCCGCTGCTGATTGACGGCGTTTCGGCCACGATTGTGCTGGGCGGGACCGCGCTTGCCACCGTTTTGCGCGCAGGCTGGCACGAACTGGCGGTGACCGGGCAGGCCTTGGGCGGGCTGTGGCAGCCACGCTTTACCGCAGAACAGGCCAAGGCCGATCTCGCGCCACAGGTTACTGCTATCGTCCGCGACGGGGTGCTGCGGGTTACGCCGCGCAGCACCGGGGACCGGGAATTTGACGAGGGCACCGAGGCGCTGATCCGTGAGCGTTCGCTTGATCCGCTGATCGCCCGCCATCATACCTTTCGCCGTCAACGCATGGCCACGGCCAATACGGCGGTGCGCACGCTGGCGCAGGCGGCTGAACTGGGGCCGGTGTTCGGCATGGTCGGCACGCTGGTATCGCTCAGCCAATTGCCCTCCGGCGGGTTGGACAGCAGTGCGCTGAACGGCGCGATTTCAACCGCCGTGATGACCACGCTTTACGGGCTGTTGCTGGCCAATCTGGTGCTGGCTCCGTTGGCGCGCATGGTGGAACGCCACGCGCAGGCAGAGGAAAATGCGCGGCAAGACGTGATCGATTGGCTCACCGCGCAGCTTGGAACAGCCATTCCTTCCCGTGTCCAGCCTTTGCGCCCGCATGTGGTAGCGCGCGAGAGACAGCACGTATGATCGTGCGCGCGGGCACCGGCTGGCAATATGCGCTGGCCGATCTATCGCTGATCCTGTTTCTGGTGACCGCTTCGGCGCTGGCACAGGCCAATAGCGAGCCCAAAGCCCCGCCGCCGCCAGCCCTGCCAGCGCCGATTGCTGCGGCCTTTACGTCCGAGCCGGTGGCCGTGTGGAGCGCGGGCGAAGGTGCGCCACCCCTAGCGCAATGGCTGGCGGAGGTGGCGGCGGACCCCCGCTTGGAAGTGCAGGTTATCGTGCGCTTTTCAGACAAGAAGCGCGAAGCCGCTATGGCGCAAGCCGTCGCGCTCGTGGCCGAAGGTGGCCCGAGGGCCAGCGGCGCGCGTATTCTGGTGGAGCCGGGGGACCGTGCCGGTGCCAGTGTATCGCTGACTTATGCGAGCGAGGGGTTCACAGCGCCTGCAACCGCGGTGGTGACCGCAGCTTTGGCACGATGATTGCGAAGATGGCCGCATCCTGAAGCTATTGCCGGACACGCCCCATGAAGATTTCCTTCCGCATCACCACTCTTGCCGCAACAGCGCTGGCCGTGTTTGCGCAAGTGCCCACGGCAGCGGCACAGGGCAGGGGTTTCCACGATCTGGTGGCGATAGATGCAGCAATTGCGGCGTTTACCGGCGCGGGCATTGGCGTGCCGGGGGGGGCAAACCTGCCGGTAGACCGGCGGATGCGGCTGGCCCCGTGCTATTCCCCGCTGGCGCTATCATGGTACGGCAACCGGCAGGACAATGTGCTGGTGCAGTGCCCCGATGTGGGTGGCTGGCGGCTGTTTGTTGCCGTTTCCGGCAATGCCCGGCAAGGCGCTGCCCCGATGGCCCCGCCCGCGGTGGCGCGCGGTGAGGCGATTACCATCGCGGTTGCAGGCGAGGGCTTTTCGGTGACCCAATCGGGCGAAGCGATGGAAGCAGGCGCGGTGGGCGCGTGGATTCGCGTGCGGACCAGCGCCAAAGCCACGCCGATCCGCGCGCAGATTTCGCGGCCCGGACTTGTCGTGGTGCCGGTCGAATAAGGCGGTTGCCGGATAAATTTCACAAACCGGCAAAATTTTTCCGCATGGCCCCTTAAAGCTTCCTTTAGATCGCCGTTCTGGGATGCATGAAACGCTAGGAGCGTCACCATGTCATCTATTGAAATCGGTGCACCGCGTCCGGTTGGGCCGGTGCAAGTCAAAACTGCTACCACTGCCAAAGCGGCTCCTGCTGCCGCTGCTCCGGTTGGTGTTGCGCCTGAAGCCCCTGCGCTTGGCGATGCCGGACCTGCGGCCAAAGTCCAGCGCTCATCAGTGCTTGATGCGGGCAGTTCGGCACCTGTCGATGTCGAACGGGTGAAGGACATCCGCCAAGCCATCGAAAGTGGCAGTTATCCGCTGGTCCCGGCGCGTATCGCCGATGCCATGATTGCTGCCGGAATGCTGCTGAGGACTGCCTCCTGATGACCAACACCACCACAGCCCGCCCTGTTACCGGTACAAGCGCAGAAGTGACCTCGCCCTTGCGCGATACGCTTCGGCAGATGCTTGCCGTGCTGCAAGAAGAACGGCATGCGCTTGCCGGACTGGACCTTGATCTGATCATGGGCTGCGCTTCGAGCAAGGCAGAGCTTTGCGGCACATTGGCCGATGTGGGCGATGCCCTGGTGGACGAGGAATGCCGCGCGCTTCTGGATTCCGCACGCCGCCTGAACGAGGCGAACCGCCGGGTCCGCAACCTGATTGCCGCCAATGTTTCGGCGCGGCTTGATGCGCTGACCAGCAGCACGCCGCTTTATCGTGCAGGCGCGCAAGTCCACCGTTTGCGCAGCGCCTGAGCCATTTGGCACGGCCTTTGCTGAAGACCTTCCGTGATGCCGCTGTGATGCGGCCGGAAGGGAAAAGGCGTGAGTTCATACGATCCGACAAGAATGCCGTCAGCCCCGATCACCACAGGTGGTTCCGGGGCCAATGTGCGTTCGGCCATTGCCGGTGCAGCGCAGGCGACCGGCGTCGACTTCGGCTTTCTGATGGCCCAGGCCAAGCTTGAATCCAGCCTTGATCCCACTGCCCGCGCGCGCACATCCAGCGCGAGCGGGCTGTACCAGTTTACCGGTGAAACCTGGCTGCGCACGCTCGACAAGCATGGCGCCAACCATGGCCTTGGCTGGGCGAGCGAGCTGATCCAGGGCGGATCGGTGAGCGATCCGGCGGCAAAGGCGCAATTGCTGGCGATGCGGTTCGATCCGCAAGTCGCTTCGCTGATGGCAGGCGAATTGGCCAATGATAACAGCGAATATCTGACCGGCAC
>CAZSTP010000270.1:0-3653 GCA_964609325.1 uncultured Novosphingobium sp.
GCATCATGGCAGAGGTTTTTGAGCTGGCAGTCATGAAAGATCGATCCCGTCCGGTGGATTTGCCATCCACTAAAGCTTGGCGCTGTAATGCGCCTTGGCCAATGCAACAAGGCAGGACTTGCGTTAGCGGGCAATCGCGGGCTTAACCGTGCTTCGTTGCGATAGGGGCGAACACGGGGGGCAAATGCTGTCTAACATCAAGGTAGCTCCGCTGCGCCATTTGATCGGCACAATCGCAGCGGCGGTGGTGGCCGTGGCTCTCTGGCGGTTGTTTGCAGGGCTAGGCATCAATAGCTTTTGGCAAGACGAGATATTCTCGATGCGGCTTGCCGAAAAGGCTGATTTTTCAGCGATGATGTCCAGTGCGGTAGAAGATACTCATCCGCCAACGTTCTATGCGCTGCTTTGGGCGTGGACGCATCTTTTTGGTTTTGATGAAGTGTCGGCGCGTCTGCTGCCCGCTTTGTGCTCCATGGGCTTGATCATTGCGATACTGGCCTTGCCACGGCGCGAAATCGGTTGGTTGGCGCGCGTAGTTGTGGTGATGTTGGTGGTCACATCGCCCTTCTGGATTGAACATGCAGACGAGGTGCGGTCTTATGCGCCGGTCAGTCTTTTGCTTGGCGTTGCTGCCCTTGCAGCATCGCGACTTGTTGCGGCCGACGGCTTGCAAGGCCAAGGCGGCAGGCGTTTTTTCTCCATCCTGTTTTTGATCAGCGCTACAGTTGCAGCAGCCAGTCATCTTTTTGCGATCTATGCCGTAGCGTGGCTCTGCGTGTGCTTGGTGATTGCCCGCTTTGAGTGTTGGAAAATTGCTGCCACCGGGCTTGGCGGTGCGGTTTTGGCTGGCGGTGCCTACCTGGTTCAGGTCAGCCTGTTTCACAACTTCGAGTCTTCAGGGAGATTGTTTGCCCATGGGCCCGATTATCTGATCGGCCAGGTGAAGATTGGCCTGATCTCTGGCGGGTATCCTGCATTGGTGGCAATTGGCGCCATTGCCGTGGTTGCCGTTTTCCCCGGACTGATGCGCAATCATGTTTTGCAGCGCGCCGATATGGCACCGATACGCTTTGATCTTGCGCTGTGTTTCGGTCCTTTTGCCGTCACGATTGCAGGCCTGCTGGTGACGATGGTGGTGCCAAGTCTGAACTATCGCGGGCCGCAAGTCGGGCTGGTTTTGGGGTGGTGTGGTTTGATCGGCCTGATAGACCGCGCTCTGAAGGACTGGCCGCGCGCTATGGGTGGGATTACGCTGGGCCTTGTGGCGGCATCTGCGTTTGTGATCATCACGCGGCAAGGCTTGCAACCATTACCATCCAGATACGATTTTCGTTCAATGGCGCAGCATCTTGCAGGGATGCCTGCATGTGATGGCGCCATCATCCCCGTGCTACGCAACGTGGAATCTGAACCGAAGCCGGGTGAAATCCGTCAAGTAGAAGTGCGCCGCTTTCTTGCTGAGCGCTTTGGGTATTATGACCGGCGGGCGCAGCACGATTATCGCTTGTTTCTTCTTCTTGGTGGCCGATATCACGGTGTGCTTGCCCCTCGCGAAGTTTTGGCTGCCCGCATTTCCGGCCGTGATCAATGTCCGGTACTGGCCATCGTAGCCGATGTCCGCACCTATCCACCCGAAGCGCTTGAATCTGCAATGCGCTCTGCAATCAGGGAAAATGGCGGTGATCCAGCGCGTCTCGAAACGCGCTGGTTTCTGCACTATGGGCACGCCCGCGCCAACAAACCGGTGCGGCAGCTTGCCACTTTCACAATACGTCCCGTCAAATAAGGCATTCGCAGCGCCTATTGCGCCAGCATAACCCGGTTGCGGCCTTCGGATTTGGCGCGATACAGCGCCTCGTCAGCCGCCTTCAGCGCATCACGCGGATTGGCGTGGGCAAAGACATCGGCAATGCCGCCTGAAAAGGTAATCTGGCCAATCGGTTCCTCGTTGGACCGGTTGACGAAGCTGCGGTTCGAGAAGTTTTCGCGCACCGCATCGAGCTTTTCAAAGGCTTCGGCGGGGGTTTTGCCGCGAAACAGCATGACGAATTCCTCTCCGCCCTGCCGCGCAACGTGGCAATTGTCATTGGTGATCCGCGCCAATGTTTCCGCAATCGCGCGGATCACGCGGTCGCCCGTATCGTGGCCATGCGTGTCATTCACGCGTTTGAAGTGGTCGATATCGCAGAATGCCACGCAGAGGTTATCGGCCTCCTGTCGTGCCTCGCGGTAGTGCTTGTCGAGGATCGCCTCGAATGCGCGGCGGTTGGGCAGGCCGGTCAGGTGATCGATATCGGCATCGTGCTTCGCCTTGTCCAGTTCCTGCCGCAACTTGCGTGTCTCATCGGCGCTGCGCTTCATTTCGGCTGCGAAGTGCGATGTCCGGTCGATCATTTCCTTGGCCAGCGCTTCAATCGCCACCAGTGCATTGTCGGGATCGACCGTCACCGCCCTGGTTACATGCGCGGACATGGCCGTGTTGTAATTTGCGGCGGCATCACTGGCCGATGTGGTCGTCGTCTCAAAGTTGTCGAGCGAGCTTTCCAGATGGCCGATGATCTTCTTCACGCCTTCTTGCGTGCTATCGGGCGTGCGGTTCTGGTCGAGCCATTCCTGCGTGATCTTTTCGCCCGCTTTGCGCTGTTCGATGATCTTGCGGGCAAGGTTCATATCTTCGCCGGAAAACGCGGCATGGGCTGCCAGCAGATTGCCTGCGGTGATCATCAGGCCGTTTCCCAGCAACAGCTCCGAAATCTCGTCCAGGAGCATCCGCTGCGCGATCTCTTGCGGGGATTTTCCTTCATCAGGGGCGCTATCGATTGCAGACGCGCCACCGAAAAAGCGCTTGAGGCGCGATCCGCCCGTAAACTCGACACCCATTATAACCCCCGATAGCGACCAACCTCAGCTGTGATGGTTGCCGAGATGGCATCCTCCAGCCTGTGGCGATGCTTCTACGGTCGGGGGTCATAATCATTTGCACACGATTGTTCTGCGTAGTTTTCCGGAGTGGCAGGTGAAGTTCCATTAGACTTCATGAGCCGGGCAAACGCGTGCGGACCGCCCGGTTCTTGACCATTTTGCAGGAAATTTGTGCGAATCCATCGCGATGGAACGCGTTATCTTGTCAATCGCACTGATCTTTTGCGGGTGGTGTCTGTGGCTGTTGCTGCGCCATGATTGGCTGCGCTGGACACGGCCCATGCGCGAAACGCAGGCCATCGTTGTCGGCCAGCGCACGGGCTGGAGCGATAGCAGGCGCGCTTATGCGGCACGTCTGCAATTCCAGGCTGAAGGCCGCCAGCATGAAGTGATTGACCAGCTTTACGGGTCAAAACCTGCGATGGCCGAAGGAGAATGCTGCCGTGTGATGTGGCCGGATGGTCGCCCCGATCTTGCCCGTATCCCGCGCCCGTGGATGTGGACCGGCGTCTATGGCATCCTGCTTTATCTTGCGATCATTCTGGCGGGGCGGTTAACCGGCTTCATTGACTAGGCCTTCGCGACCACTATGCCCCGGGGATGACCATTGCCCCGATCACCGCCGCAACCCTGAACCGCGCAGATATTGCCCGTCTGGCCATGGAAGGCCTGACCGGAGCGCCCCGGCACCTTGCCGACTGTGATCTGGAAGAGGCGGACCTCAGCAAGCT
>CAZSTP010000271.1:0-3618 GCA_964609325.1 uncultured Novosphingobium sp.
TGATGTCTGGCGCGCGCAGTTCGATCAGGCGCTTCAGACGGTTGTTGCGGTTGATCACGCGACGATAGAGATCGTTGAGATCCGAGGTGGCGAAACGGCCACCATCCAGCGGCACCAGCGGGCGCAGTTCTGGCGGAATGACCGGCACGACATCCAAGATCATCCATTCAGGACGGTTGCCTGAATCGATGAACGATTCCACGACCTTGAGGCGCTTGATGATCTTCTTGGGCTTGAGTTCGGACTTCGTGGTCCGCAGCTCTTCCATCAGATCGTCACGCTCTTGAACCAGATCGAGGTTCATCAGCATGTGCTTGACCGCTTCTGCGCCGATACCGGCCGAGAAGGCGTCTTCGCCGTACTCGTCCTGCGCGTCGAGCAGTTCGTCTTCGGTCAGCGTCTGGTACTTTTCGAGCGGGGTCAGGCCCGGCTCGGTAACGACATAGCTTTCGAAGTAGAGAATGCGCTCAAGGATCTTGAGCTGCATGTCGAGCAGCAGGCCGATGCGCGAAGGCAGCGACTTCAGGAACCAGATGTGCGCGACCGGCGCGGCCAGTTCGATGTGGCCCATGCGCTCGCGGCGGACCTTGGTCACGGTCACTTCGACGCCGCACTTTTCGCAGACGACGCCCTTGTACTTCATGCGCTTGTACTTGCCGCACAGGCATTCGTAGTCCTTCACCGGACCGAAGATGCGGGCGCAGAACAAGCCGTCACGTTCAGGCTTGAACGTGCGATAGTTGATGGTTTCCGGCTTCTTGATTTCGCCGAAGGACCAGCTGCGGATACGCTCAGGCGAGGCCAGACCGATCTGGATCTGGTCGAACGTCTCAGGCTTGGCGATCTGATTCGTGAATTTGGAAAGTTCGTTCATTTTGTGCCGTTCCCTTGCCCCGTTGAGAGGCGCTGGACGTGAATTTCTGGTCGAAGGAGCGGGCGACGGATGAACCGCCGCCCTTTATCCTTACTCCGCAGCCTGCGCGAAATCGTCGTCGTCGGTGTTATCCAGCGATGACAGTTCGACGTTGAGGCCGAGCGAGCGCATTTCCTTGACGAGCACGTTGAAGCTTTCGGGAATGCCGGCCTCGAAGGTATCGTCGCCTTTGACGATGGCTTCGTAAACCTTGGTGCGGCCGACGACATCGTCCGACTTCACCGTGAGCATTTCCTGCAGCGTATAGGCCGCGCCATAGGCCTGAAGCGCCCAGACTTCCATTTCCCCGAAGCGCTGACCACCGAACTGCGCCTTACCGCCCAGCGGCTGCTGGGTGACGAGCGAGTACGGACCGATCGAACGGGCGTGGATCTTGTCGTCAACAAGGTGATGCAGCTTGAGCATGTAGATGATGCCCACAGTCACCTTGCGGTCAAACGCTTCACCGGTGCGCCCGTCATAGAGGGTGGACTGGCCCGAGGTATCGAGACCTGCCTTTGCCAGCATCGCCGACACATCGCTTTCACGCGCGCCGTCGAACACCGGCGTACCCATCGGGACGCCTGCCTTCAGGTTCTCGGACAATTCGACGATTTCCTGCGTGGTGCGGGCGTCGATTTCGGCGTGATAGTTCTCGCCGTAGATGTCCTTGAGCTTGTCGATCAGTGCCGTTGGCGGGGGTGCCGCCTCGGGATCCGGATTGGCGTGACGCCATTCTTCGAGCTGGTGGGTGATCTGCTGGCCAAGACCGCGTGCCGCCCAACCAAGATGCGTTTCGAAGATCTGCCCGACGTTCATGCGCGAAGGCACACCCAGCGGGTTCAACACGATGTCAACATGCGTGCCATCTTCAAGGAACGGCATGTCTTCGACCGGCAGGATGCGCGAGATGACACCCTTGTTGCCGTGACGGCCGGCCATCTTGTCGCCCGGTTGCAGCTTGCGCTTCACCGCCACGAAGACCTTGACCATCTTCAACACGCCCGGAGCCAGCTCGTCGCCGCGCTCCAGCTTTTCCTTGCGATCTTCAAACTTCTCCTGGATCGACTTCACGGTGGCGTCATACTGCGCCTTGACCGCTTCCAGCTGCTGCTGGCGCGCATCGTCGGCGACGGCAAACTTCCACCATTCGTAACGCTCGACATCGGCAAGCACCTGCTCGTCGATCTCGATGCCCTTCTTGATGCCCTTTGGCGCAGCCGCGATGGTCTGACCTAGCAGCATGTCACGCAGGCGGTTGAAGGTGGCGCGGTTGAGGATGGCGCGTTCGTCTTCACGGTCCTTGGCGAGGCGTTCGATTTCCTCGTTCTGGATCGCACGCGTACGGTCATCGATTTCGATACCGTGGCGGTTGAACACGCGCACTTCGACGATGGTGCCGGCAACGCCCGGCGGCAGACGCAGCGAGGTATCGCGCACGTCCGAAGCCTTTTCACCGAAGATCGCGCGGAGCAGCTTTTCTTCCGGCGTCATCGGCGATTCACCCTTGGGGGTGATCTTGCCAACGAGGATGTCACCGGGGTGAACTTCTGCACCGATGTAAACGATGCCCGCTTCGTCGAGGTTGCGCAGGGCTTCCTCGCCGACGTTCGGGATATCGCGCGTGATGTCTTCCGGTCCGAGCTTGGTATCGCGGGCCATGACTTCGAATTCTTCGATGTGGATCGAGGTGAACACGTCGTCTTTCACGATGCGTTCGCTGATCAGGATCGAGTCTTCGTAGTTGTAGCCGTTCCACGGCATGAACGCGACGAGGGTGTTGCGGCCCAGCGCCAGTTCGCCCAGCTCGGTCGAAGGACCGTCGGCCAGAATATCGCCCTTTTCGACGACATCGCCCACCTTCACCAGCGGACGCTGGTTGATGCAGGTGTTCTGGTTCGAACGCTGGAACTTTTGCAGGGTGTAGATATCGACGCCCGACTGGCCGGCTTCGATATCGCCCGATGCACGGATCACGATACGCGTGGCGTCAACCTGATCGACGATCCCGCCGCGCAGAGCGCCAATCGCAGCGCCCGAATCGCGCGCCACGGTTTCTTCCATGCCGGTGCCGACAAACGGTGCGTCGGCCTTGACCAGCGGCACAGCCTGACGCTGCATGTTCGAGCCCATGAGTGCGCGGTTGGCGTCATCGTTTTCCAGGAACGGAATGAGCGATGCGGCGACCGAAACGAGCTGCTTTGGCGAAACGTCCATCAGCGTGACTGTATCACGCGGAGCCATCACGAATTCGCCGTTTTGACGGGCCGAAACCAGTTCTTCCACGAACGAGCCATCAGCGGTCAGCTCGGCCGAAGCCTGTGCCACGGTGTGCTTCTGCTCTTCCATTGCGGAAAGATAGACCACGTCCTTGGTCACCTTGCCGTCGGCAACCTTGCGGTATGGCGTTTCGATGAAGCCATACTTGTTGACGCGGGCGAAGGTGGAGAGCGAGTTGATCAGACCGATGTTCGGGCCTTCCGGCGTTTCAATCGGGCAGATACGGCCATAGTGCGTGGGGTGAACGTCGCGGACTTCGAAGCCTGCGCGTTCACGCGTCAGACCGCCTGGGCCCAAGGCCGACACACGGCGCTTGTGCGTCACTTCGGACAGCGGGTTGGTCTGGTCCATGAACTGCGACAGCTGCGAGGAGCCGAAGAATTCACGCACCGCAGCCACGGCCGGCTTGGCGTTGATCAGGTCGT
>CAZSTP010000272.1:0-3617 GCA_964609325.1 uncultured Novosphingobium sp.
GTTACCTGGCTGCCGAAGTCGACGATCAGGATCGATTCTGAAGGTTGAATGCTCATGGCGTGCCGATACGGACTAGGGCGGTTTCTGTCCAGACAGGTGCGCAAATGTGACAGTTGCGTTACATGCAACTACAAATGCTCCGTTCGCACTTGCAGCATACGTCATTCGGCGTATTTGAGCGCCAAGTTCTGATGCTTCCAGCCCACCCTGCCGGACACGTCGAACCGAGAGGATGCTTGCTAAGGTGAACCCGAACAGGAGGAACACCCATGCGTAGTTTTATGACTGCCGCGCTTCCGATCATTCTTGCAGCTGGTCTCAGCGGCATGATGTTCTCCGCCACGCTCGCCTGAGCTGACGGAAATACCGCGACAAATCAACAAAAGCGGCCACCCCCAGCGGGTGGCCGTTTTGTCTTTCGGGCAGTTTGGTTTATCGCCCGACCGCGCTAATCTGCCGCGCACATGACAATCACCCGCTTTGCCCCCAGCCCTAACGGCCCGCTCCATCTCGGCCATGCGTTTTCCGCAACTGTCGCGCATGATCGGGCGATTCGTGATGGTGGCGAATTTCTGCTGCGAATCGAAGATATCGATGGCGCACGATCCCGCCCCGAACTGGCCGACGAATTCCGCGCCGATCTGGCGTGGCTGGGCCTTGCCTACCGCGAAGTCCCCGCACAATCGCAGCGCATTGCCAGCTATCGCGCCGCTGCCGATGACCTGCGCGCGATGGGCTTGCTCTACCCGTGCACCTGCACCCGCGCCGAAATTGCCGCCGCCGCGCATGTCCAAGGGCCGGACGGACCGCTCTATCCCGGCACCTGTCTGCGCCGGGGAGCCCGCCCCGACACCGAGGCCGCGTGGCGGCTGGATATGGAGCAGGCGGCGATCCTTGCAGGCCCGCTGGAATGGACCGATGAACGGCGCGGGGTGCAGCAGGCCCGCCCCGAAATGTTTGGCGATGTGGTGCTCTGGCGCAAGGATGCGCCCGCCAGCTATCATCTGGCCGCCACGCTGGATGATGCCGCTGACGGCGTCACCCATGTCACGCGCGGGGTGGACTTGTTCCATGCCAGCCACGTCCACCGCTTGTTGCAGCACTTGCTCGGCCTGCCCGTGCCGACATGGCATCATCACCCCGTGCTGATCGAATCCGACGGGCGCAAGCTGGCCAAGCGCCGTGATGCCCCTGCCATCGCCGATCGCCGCCGCGCCGGAGAAGATGGTCGTGCCGTTGTGGCCGAAGTGCGCTCTGCCCTCTTTGACACTGGCATTTCCCTGTCAGACGCATTAACTCTTCGACCATGAGCTATTTCTTTCTGGTCCCGCTGATCATCTTCCTCGTCGCGATGACGGTCATCTCGCTCGTGCGCGGGATTATCGCATTTTTGAAAACGACCGAGGCGGACCTGAAAAGCGATCCGTCCAATGGCGCGACGGATATGCAGATCCTGCAGAACAAGATGATGTTCAACCGCATCAAGTATCAGGGCATGGCCGTTGTCGCCGTTGCCGTGCTCATGGCTGTTTCGCGCTAATCCGCGCCTGTCCAAACCCATGGTAAAGCTCAACAAGATCTACACCCGTACCGGCGATGATGGCACCACCGGCCTGGTCGACGGATCGCGCCGTACAAAGTTCGATGCGCGCATGCAGGCCATCGGCGAAGTCGATGAAGCCAATAGTGCCATCGGCCTGGCCGTTATCGCTGCGTCAGCCGAAACTGCCCGCGATCTCCAGCGCATACAGAACGATCTGTTCGATCTGGGGGCCGACCTTGCCACCCCCGGCGATGATTTTGCGCCGTCCGAAATGGTTTTGCGCGTGGTGCAAAGCCAGGTCGATTGGCTGGAAACCGCGATTGATGCGTTGAACGAAACGCTGCCCCCGCTCACCAGCTTCATCCTGCCGGGTGGTTCGGAAGCAGCCGCACGTATCCACGTTGCCCGCGCCACGGTCCGCCGCGCAGAACGCGCTACCGTGGAACTCGACAATGTCGAAGCGGTCAACCCGCTGGTTATGGCCTATCTCAACCGGCTGTCGGATTATCTGTTCGTGCTCGCCCGGGCCACCAATGCCGGCAACGATCCGCTGTGGGTGCCCGGCGCTTCGCGATAAATCCGGTCCAGCCTCTTGCTTGGGGCAGGTAGACTTCGCATGCCACCATCGCTAGGCACCGGCGCATTGCTATGCATGACGGGGATTTTTTGATGATCAAAACGGTTGCAGTCATCGGCGCAGGCCAGATGGGTTCGGGCATTGCGCAAGTATCGGCGCAAGCTGGCATGAAAGTGCTGCTAGGCGATGTCTCGATTGAACTGGCCGACAAGGCGCGCGACAAGATCGCCAAGGGCCTCGCCAAGCTGGTCGAAAAGGGCAAGGTTGATGCAGCGCTTGCCGCCTCCACTGTCGCCAACCTTCACAGCTTTTCCGATCATGCCGCGCTGGCCGAGGCCGATCTGGTGATCGAAGCGGCGACCGAGCGTGAAGACATCAAACACAAGATCTTTGAATCGGCAGGCAAGCACCTCGCGCCTCACGCGGTGATGGCGTCCAACACATCGTCGATCCCGATCACGCGCATGGCCGTGTCATCGCCCGATCCCCAACGCTTCATCGGCATCCACTTCTTCAATCCGGTGCCCTTGATGAAACTGGTCGAGGTCATCCCCGGCCTTGCCACATCGGTTGGCACGATTGATCTGGTGCGCGGCTACGTTGGCGATATCGGCAAGGAAATCGTGCTCTCGCAAGATGAGCCGGGCTTCATCGTCAACCGCATCTTCGTGCCCTTTATCAATGAAGCCGCCTTCGTGCTCGGCAGCGGCACCGGCTCGGTGGTCGACATTGACAAGGGCGTGAAGCTCGGTCTCAATCACCCGATGGGTCCGCTGGAACTGGCCGATTTCATCGGGCTCGATACCCTGCTCGAAATCATGAAGATCTACCTCGCCTCAACCGGCGATCCCAAGTATCGCCCTGCGCCGCTGCTGCAGAAGTATGTCGAAGCAGGCTGGCTCGGCCGCAAATCCGGTCGGGGCTTCTATGATTACGCGGGCGAAACCCCCGTCCCGACACGGTAGGCCCGGAACAGGCGGTCGATCAGGGCGTAGTCTCCTCAACCACGGAGACACGCCACGGCCGCGCGGAGCTCTAATTACACCCTACCCCAAGGCAGGGCTGTCCCTTGGCGGCAAAGCTTGGCATAGCGCAGGGCATGAACAGCGCCTTTGCTTCTGCCCTTGCGATGACGGTGATCGTCGCTGTGCGCTATCTTGCCACCAGCGGGCTTTTTGCGTGGATGACGCATAAAGTGCGGCCGGGGCTCTATCGCGGGCTGGGCACACAGATCCGTTCCGAAATCACCTGGAGCCTTGCCACTGCGGCGATTTACGGCGTGCCTGCGGGGATCGTGGCGTGGGGGTGGCAACAGCGCGGCTGGACGCGGATTTACACCGATCCGCTGGACTATCCGCTGTGGTGGATGCCGCTGTCATTGCTGGCGTACCTCGTGATCCACGATACCTGGTTCTACTGGACGCACCGCTGGATGCACCGCCCTGCCGTGTTCCGGCAGGTTCACGCGATCCACCATGCCAGCCGCCCGCCAACGGC
>CAZSTP010000273.1:0-3603 GCA_964609325.1 uncultured Novosphingobium sp.
ATCGAAAGCTATCGCGCTTATAACCGCTGGCTGGCCGACTTCTGCAATTACGACAGGAACCGTCTGGCTGGCGTTGCCTATCTGCCGATGCGCGACATTGACGAATCGCTGGTGCTGCTGCGCGAAGCGGTGGCTTTGGGACACCGTTCGATCAACATTCCCGCCTTCCCGCAATCGACCGAAAAGCTGGAAGCACAGATGGCGCAAGGCGCCGCGCTGACCGGTGATCCGATGAGCGAACGTGCATACTGGCACCCGGAATATGACCGGTTCTGGGCCGAAGTGCAGGAACTGGACGTCACTGTAACCTTCCACCTGGGCGGGCGCGTGGCGCGGTTTGGTAACAAGGATCATTTCCTGTCAGACTTGGTGATGACCAAAGTTGCCATGGCCGAACCACTGGCAATGGCCATTTTCGGCTGCCTGTTCGATCGTTTCCCCAAGCTTCGCTGGGGCATTATCGAAAGCGGCGTGGGCTGGATGCCATGGATGGCCGAATATATGGACCGCACATGGGAAAAACAGCGCTTCTGGATCGGCAGCAAGCTGAAGAACCTGCCAAGCCATTACATGGACGAGAACATCTATGGATCGTTCATCAATGACCGGATGGGCTTCATGAATGTCGGCCTGCCGGGTGGACGCAATGTGATGTGGTCATCCGACTTTCCGCATTCCGAAACGACTTATCCCAATTCACTGGCGGTGATCGCGCGCGATACGGTTGGCGTATCGGACGATGATGTGCGCTGGGTTGTGGGTGGATGCGCCGAGAAGTTCTTCAAGGTCTGATCCTGATTTACCAATGACGAACGGCCCGGACAGTAACCCTGTCCGGGCTTTTTCATGTCTGCCGATGGTGCACAAAAAAGCGCCCGGACGGTAAGGTCCGGGCGCGATTTGCATACCTTGGTTCAAGGGAAGGATCAGAACTCGATGTTCAGATCCACACCGATGGTCCGGGCAGCGGTGTAAGCTGCACCAGTGATCGGGCCGAGGCTCAAAGCATAGTTGAAGTTCTTGTTATCGAACATGTTGCGCGACCACACAGCAAGTTCGGTCTGCACACCACCAAGGTTGATGTCCTTAAGCGCAAGGCGGCCATTGACGATCCACGAAGCGGGCGTCTTCAGGACATTGCGGTTGAAGGCCTGGGTCGTGTTCCGGCCGCTCAGGATGATCTGCTCGTCAGTCCAGTTGGCATCGACGCGCGCCGAAAGGCGCATGTCGCCCGAGATCGGTTGCGTTTCATAAGCCGCACTCAAACTGGCGGTCCAGTCAGGACGCAATGCTGGCGGGTATTCAAGCTGGCCTTGTGCATTGACGCCGTTTGACGCCAGAAGCACCGGATTGACATCATTGTAGGTCGTCTTGGTGTAAGCCAAGCTGCCACCCAACGTCAGGCCCCGCACTGGTGCGGCAGTCAGTTCGAATTCAAAGCCCTTTGCCTTCACCGGACCACCTTGTGGCAGGATGAACGTACCGATCACCCGTGCCAGTTCGATCTGGGTGGCCGAACCGTCATTCAGGCCGGGAATGCCCGCGGCCGCACCAACACCGTTCAGGTATGCTGCGAAGTTGGTGCCGCCCTGCGCCGTCTGGAAGTTCTTGTAAGTGACGGTGTAGACCGAAAGGTTGGTACGCAGACGGTTGTCGAACAGATCCGCCTTGATACCCGCTTCGAACGACCGTGCAGTTTCCGGTTCAAACGGAACACCGGCAACGGCGCCGCCCGAAACGAAGGCTGTCGAGAACTTGCCGTAGACGAGGATGTCGTCATTTGGCTTGTAGTTCACGCCTGCCAGGAAGTTCGGCTTTGTCCGCTCGTAGGTGTAGGGGATGGCCAGCAGCTTTACGAGCAGTTCGTCGAGCGTAGCGATGGAACCGGTTACCCGACCTACATTCAACGAGCCTGATTTCTTGTCACGCGTGATACGCGCGCCGAGCACGACATCAAGCTGTGGCGAAAGGTGGAATTCACCCTGCGCATAAGCCGCAATCGAATTAGCCCGTGACAAGGTCACTGCGGTCTGACCCAAAGGAATGACACCACCGGGATAGTTGGTGAACTGTGGCGTGGTCGTCAGGCCGGGATTGCCTTCACGATCCTTTGACTTGAACCAGATACCACCTGCGGTCAGCGTCATGAAATCAGAGTCATAGTTGATCTGGGTTTCGCTGCTCCACTGGCTTCCTTGCGAGACAGGGTTGGTTGCCACAAACACCGCAGGGGCGCCGGTAAACGCAGCAGCGGTTGCAGCATTGACTGCGGGGGTTCCGCGAACAAACACCGCCGCATAAGTGGCAGCCGCAATCGGGCTGAGCTTCAGACCGCTGATGCCGTCAAGTGCCGATGCTGCAAAGATATAGGTCTTGCGGTATGCGGTGATGTTCTTGATCGTGACGTTATCAGTAACATCCCAGGTCGTGGTCATGCTGTGGCCGGTCGCGCGCTGTGTTGCCGGAACAACCCACCCGTTGCTGACTTCCTTGGGGCGCTTGCCATCAGAGGCGATGAATTTGGGATCAATCGCTGCTGAAAGATAAGCACCGATGCCCGGACTTGCAGAATCAAATCCAACCAGGCCATTGCCGTCCGGTGTCCCTTCTTCGTTGTAGTGGTCAAACTTGTAGACCATCTTGAAGGTATCGCTGGGCGCGAATTTCAGTGCAGCAAAATACGATGCGCCGTCTTTGGTGCCAAGGTACTTTGGCGAAACGCGCACACCAAGGCCTTCTGGCGAACGTGAGCGGTCCCAAACCTGTCCTGCTGCAGCATTGGCGATGTCACCGCGCTTGTAGTTGTGAACATAGCTGAGGTAAGCGCTGAACGGGCCGATTTCGGGCGTATCGACGCTCATCTGGAAGCGGAACTGATCGTAGTTGCCAACAGTGGCGCGCGAACGAACCTTCATTTCGCCCGATGGATCGCGGGAAGTAACGCTGACCGCGCCTGCGGTTGCATTGCGACCAAACAGCGTGCCCTGTGGGCCGCGCAGCATTTCGATACGCTCAACATCGGGAAGATCGAAAATCGAGCCGCGCGGCGATGAGATGTAGACGCCGTCAAGATAGACAGAGACCTGCTTGTCCGAACCGGGAACAACGCCATAGCTGACGACGCCGCGCAGCGAGAACGACGGAATCTGTGAACCGCCGGCGGCAGGACGGACTGTTACGCCCGGAGCAAGGCCGGAAAGATCGTTCACCGTTGTAACGCGGTTGGCCAGCAGCGTTTCGCGAGACAGCGCCGTAACGGCGATTGGCACATCCTGCATGCTTTGCGCGCGACGCTGGGCAGTAACGATGATTTCTTCAAGCCCGGCATTCACGTTATCGCCTGCAGCATCTTGTGCCTTGGCCGAAACTGACGCGAGGCTGACCGGTATCATTGCTGTACAAACCAGCATACGGGTTCGCTTGGTAAAGGCCTGTTGTTTCACACTTCCACTCCCATTGATCGTTATTCGTTGCACGTTTGAATAATACTCAAACATATTGCTGCGATATTTTTAAATAAAACAGGCAATGCGTTTATCATGCACAGTTCGACCTTTGGTCGATTTGTGTGAGTTATTATTTTGTGTGAGTTATTTTATTGCC
>CAZSTP010000274.1:0-3599 GCA_964609325.1 uncultured Novosphingobium sp.
AAACTCTACAGCTTTGGCCCTGCGGCCAATTCGATGAAGCCGTTGCTAACGGTGTTTGAAAAGGGGCTGGATGTTGAAAAGCACCGGCTTGATCCGGCCAGGTTTGAACATCACACCGATTGGTTCAAGGCGATCAATCCGCGTGGGCAGGTTCCGGCGCTGGTGGATGGTGGCAAGGTCATCACCGAATCCACCGTGATCTGCGAATACCTTGAGGACGAATATCCTACGCAAGTGGTGCTGCGGCCCGCCGACAGTTTTGGCCGCGCGCAGATGCGGGTGTGGACCAAGTGGGTGGACGAATACTTCTGCTGGTGCGTTTCGACCATCGGTTGGCACCGGTACGTGGGCAACATGGTCAAAGCGTTGAGCGATGCCGAGTTCGAGGAAAAGGTCGCCGCGATCCCGGTGGTGGAGCAGCAGGTGAAATGGCGGCGCGCGCGCGAGGGCTTTCCGCAGGATATGCTCGACGAGGAAATGCGCAAGATCGCGTTTTCAGTGCGGCGGTTGGACGATCATCTGGCCGATAACGAATGGCTGGTGGGCGGGATGTATAGCCTGGCCGATATCTGCAACTTTGCCATCGCCAACGGCATGCAGTTCGGGTTTGCCGATCTGGTGAACAAGGAGGCGACGCCGCATCTGCTGCGCTGGATCGAGCAGATCAACGCGCGGCCTGCGGTGCAGGCGATGTTTGCGCAGGTGGAGTTGGAGAAGCTTGGCCCACGGGATTAGCGCCGGCGATCAGGTTTCGCCCAGAGGCGCAAATGAAGCAGAGAGCGCTGAGAAGATTGTTGGCGGCTTTGCCGCACTTCACCTTTCCCGGCGGTCTCTTTTTCCTCTGCGCCTCGGCGCGAAACGATTTTCTTAGTTCCCCGGACGGCGGGCCATGAAGGCGAGGCGTTCGAAGAGCATGATGTCCTGTTCGTTCTTGAGCAGCGCGCCGTGCAGGGGCGGGATCGCCTTGGTGGGATCGCGGTTTTGCAGGACGTCCAGCGGCATGTCTTCGTTGAGCAGAAGCTTCAGCCAATCGAGCAGTTCGCTGGTGGAAGGCTTCTTCTTGAGGCCGGGGACTTCGCGGACTTCGTAGAAGATTTCCATCGCCTTGTTGACGAGAGTTTTCTGGATGCCGGGGAAGTGGACATCGATGATCGCCTGCATGGTCTGGCGATCGGGGAACTTGATGTAGTGGAAGAAGCAGCGGCGCAGGAACGCGTCGGGCAGTTCCTTTTCGTTGTTCGAGGTGATCACGACGATCGGGCGTTCGACGGCGGTCACGCGCTCTTGCGTTTCATAGACGTCGAAGCTCATCCGGTCGAGTTCCTGCAACAGGTCGTTGGGGAATTCGATGTCGGCCTTGTCGATTTCGTCGATCAGCAGCACCGGCAGCTTGGGCGCGGTGAAGGCTTCCCAGAGTTTGCCCTTCTTGATGTAGTTCGAAATGTCGTGGACGCGCTCATCACCCAACTGGCCATCGCGCAGGCGGGCGACGGCATCGTATTCATAGAGGCCCTGTTGCGCCTTGGTGGTGGATTTGACGTTCCATTCGATCAGCGGCGCGCCGACGGCCTTGGCGATTTCATGGGCCAGTACGGTCTTGCCGGTGCCGGGTTCACCCTTGACGAGCAGGGGGCGGCGGAGCAAAACCGCTGCATTGACCGCAACCTTGAGATCATCGGTTGCAACGTAATTGCTGGTGCCTTCAAAGCGCATCGGCGAATCCTGTCTGATTAATCGTACGGTTAGGCGTTAGATTGCAGGGCATTCGAACGCAAGGGGATGGCGTTCCTGACGCGTGCGTTAGCATAGGCACGATTAGATGACACAAGCGTCAGTTACATCCGTTTGATGACGGGTGTGTCAGTTATATCGGCTGGAAGGTGACGCATACGTCAGAATCGGGCCGCTGTGTCAAAGTGTTGTCCGGACGCGCTCTGGCAAAGCCGGTGATTGCCGGGAACTGGCGGGCAGTGTAGGCCCCGCGCGCAATGCTTTTCCCCCGACGATCACACGATGCCAGAGGCTATGGTGCCTCGCCGCGCGAGCGGGCGGTTTCGTTTGTGGCGGCGCTGCTGATCTGCGCGATGGTGTTCATCGTGATCGTGCAGATGGGCGGGGTGCCCAAGTTCGGCGAGCCGGGCGGCGATAGCCTGATCGCGATTGATCTGGGGACCGAGCCGGACAAGGGCGAGAAGGATAGCCCCGAGCCGGAGAAGGCCCAAGAGCAGGCCGATAGCCCTGATGTGCCGGTTGCGGTGACGCCGGTTGCGCCGCCGCCGGTGCCCATTCCCGGCAAAGTGCAATGGCCCGAAGGCTTTATCGAGCTTTCCAGGCAGGACTATGCCGCCGCCGATATCCGCAAGATGAAGCGCGCCGAAGGGGGCGGGCAGGCAGGCGCGGGCGGCGGCAGCGCTGGCGCAGAGGGCAAGGGCGATGGCCCGGGCGGCGTGCGGCTGCACAACGCGCAATGGTATCGCGAACCGACCGACGCCGAAATCGCGCCCTATATGCCGAACAATCGCCCACCCGGAGCCTGGGCGGTGATCGCTTGCCGCACCATCGAGAAATATCACGTCGAGGACTGTCAGGAGATGGGCGAGTCTCCGGTGGGTTCAGGACTGGCGCGGGCACTCCGCCAAGCCTCGTGGCAATTCCTCGTGCGGCCACCGCGCGTGAACGGAAAAGCGCAGATTGGCGAATGGGTGCGGATACGGTTTGATTTTACGCGAACGAAGGGTGAGGGGGCTGGTTAGGCAGGTCAACGATTGCATCAAGGTCGGCGATTGCGCTGGCGCGAAATTCGACGATCATTGCCCGTCGAATGCGTGCCCGAAAATCCTCCGGACTTCGTCTTTCGATGCCATCGCGGGATTGGGCTCTGTCATCCGGCGATCAAGTTCTGCCATTTCGGTAGCGGTGAACCCATATTTTGGTTCGTAGCTTTCCATCAGGTCGGCAAGAGCTTCTTCCACGGCAAGACGTTCGGGTTCACCAAGCCGTGCCGTGAAAGCCAGAAAGGAGTCGATGACGGTCATTCTGTGACGTTACCACGAATTACGGCGAGACGGAACACGGCGACGCGTGTCGCGAACAATTTGCGGGCGCGAGTAAACCGTGTGGCAGATGCACTCGGCTCATTTGTTGACAATAAACGCACGGATTTGTATCTTATATGCATGGCGCAAATGAACATATCCGTCCCTGACAAGATGAAAGAGTGGATCGAAGGCCGCGTGGCTGATGGTTCGTTTGCCAGTAGCAGTGATTATGTGCGCGATCTGGTGCGGCAGGATCAGCGTGAGGCAGCGCGACTGGAGCATTTGCGGGCCGAGATTGCGAAAGGCCGTGCGTCCGGGATCAGTTCCCGTTCCATAGAAGACATAATCTCGCAGACGCGTGAGCAGTTGCAGGCGCGTAGTGAAGGTTGAACTCAGCCAAGAGGCTGACCGCGACTTTGTGAACATCCTCACTTATGGAACCGACGCCTTCGGATGGGATAGCGCGGAAGCCTATGTTGCGGGATTTGAGCGCAGCTTTGCGTTGTTGGCGCGACATCCGGAAATCGGCGTTCTCCACAAAGAGTTCCGACCGCCAATCCG
>CAZSTP010000275.1:0-3596 GCA_964609325.1 uncultured Novosphingobium sp.
GCCATGGCATCGCTGCTGGCGGCATCAATCATGCCATAAGCATGGCCGACCACCATGCTGGGGTCTTCGATAATCGGGAAGTCGATGGTCACACCGAACTGCTGCTCGATCGCGCGCACCCATGCCAAGTGGGCGTAGAGGCTATCGACCGATAGGCCGAGCAGCGCGCAATCGAGCGCGGCAAACTCTGCCTTCAGCCGCGCAAGGCCGACGAATTCGGTGGTGCATACCGGCGTGAAATCTGCCGGGTGCGAAAAGAAGACCAGCCAGCGCCCGCGATAGGACGAGAGCTTCACCTCACCCTTGGTGGAGCGCGCGATGAAATCGGGCGCGATGTCGCCGATGCGGATCGTTCGTGCGGCGCTGGCGTTCAGGGTTTCAGTCATAAGTCCTTCCGTGTCGGCGCTCATTGCCTTGCCAACGAGGAGCGTTTGACACAACCTTGTTATTCGATTACACAGTTTATGTAAATATGATTTCGAAAGAGGTTTCCATGAGCGACTCGCCATCTGACATCGCCCTGACCAAGGCCAACGCGCAGGTTGCCGCCGCGCAAGCGGGCGTGCCGATCATCAAGGCATTTTTCGACAAGCCGACTTTCACGGTCACTTACGTGATTCACGATCCCGAGAGCCGACGCGCTGCGATTATCGACAGCGTGCTGGACTATGATCCAGCTTCGGGTCGCACCTCCTTCTCTTCGGCAGACGCGGTGATCGCTTATGTTGAAGAGAAGGAGCTTGGCGTTGAGTGGCTGCTCGAAACGCATGCCCATGCCGATCATTTGTCGGCAGCGCCCTATCTCCAGCAAAAGCTCGGCGGCAAAATCGCGATTGGCGAGCATATCGTCACAGTGCAAAATGTGTTCGGCAAGCTGTTCAATGCCGGCACCGATTTCCGGCGCGATGGTTCGGACTTTGATCAATTGTGGAAGGATGGTGACCAGTTTGCCATCGGCAACCTGAGCGTGACGGTGCTTCATGTGCCCGGACATACGCCTGCCTGCATCGCCTATGTCATTGGCGATGCGGTGTTTGTGGGCGATACCATGTTCATGCCTGATTATGGCACTGCCCGGGCCGATTTCCCGGGTGGCGATGCGCGCACGCTCTATCGTTCGGCGCGGCGTCTGCTTTCCTTGCCGCCGGAAACGCGGCTGTTCATGTGCCACGATTATCTGCCTGCCGGGCGCACGGAATACGTCTGGGAAACCACGGTAGAGGCTGAACGCAAAGCCAACATCCATATCCATGACGGCCAGACCGAGGACGATTTTGTGGCGATGCGTGAGGCGCGCGATGCCAAGCTGGATATGCCACGCCTGATCCTGCCTTCGGTGCAGGTTAACATGCGCGCAGGGCACATGCCTGCGGCTGAGGAGAACGGCGTGACGTACCTCAAGATTCCGGTGAACGCGGTATGATCGCAGCATTTCCAAACGCCGTGCCGGTGCAGGGCTTTACCGGTGGCCTGCTGATAGGATTGGCGGCGGCGATCATGCTGCTGGGCCTTGGCCGGATTGCCGGGGTGAGCGGCCTTGCCGCGCGCGCAACCGGCATTACCGATGCCGGTGCGCCGCGTGATGTGGCCATCGCCTTCGTGCTGGGGCTGCCGCTTGGCGCGCTGGTGATCGCGCTGGCAACGGGCGGGATCGAAACCCGTTTTCCGCCAATGATCTGGCCACTTGTCATCGGCGGTTTGCTGGTGGGCTTTGGCACGCGGCTGGGTTCGGGATGCACCAGCGGACACGGCGTTTGCGGCCTTTCTCGGCTTTCACGCCGTTCGATGGTGGCCACCGCGATGTTCATGGCCAGCGGCTTTGTTACCGTCGGACTGCTGCGGGCAGGGGGTTTCTTGTAATGCGTACTATCGTAGCTCTGGCATCCGGCATGCTGTTCGGTGCCGGTCTTGCCTGGTCGGGCATGGCTGATCCGATGCGCTTGCAGGCGTTCCTTGATCTGTTTGGCAACTGGGACCCGACGCTGGCCTTTGTCATGGGCGGTGCGATGATCCCGATGGCCATTGCCTGGATCATCAAGGGCAAGCTTTCCGCCCCGCTGGCCGCGCCCGCGTTCGAACTGCCCGGCACCACCAAGCTGGACCGCCCGCTGGCGATTGGTGCGATCCTGTTCGGCATGGGCTGGGGCATTGCGGGCCTTTGCCCGGGGCCAGCGCTGGCGGATCTGGCCATCGCGCCCATGGCCGTGCTGCCGTTCGTGATCGCGATGTTCGCTGGCATGGTTGTGCAACGATTTTACCCTTCAAAACAACGGTGAAAGGACATTTGATATGACCAAGAACATGGGTTCTGTTGACCGCATCTTGCGCCTGCTTGTGGTAGTCGCAATCGGTGCTGCGTATTTGCTTGGCCACTTGTCAGGGACTGTCGCCACGGCCTTGGGCGTGGTGGCGGCAGTGTTTTTCCTGACCAGCCTGATCGGCACGTGTCCGGCCTATCTTCCGTTCGGCCTTTCCACGCGCAGCAAGTCCTAAGCCGAAGCAAGCCCGGCCCGACAGGAATTTCAGAATGACATTCAAATCAATCGCGCCGGGATTTTCGGTTTCGGGCCAACTGTCATCGCAAGATATCGCGCAAGCGGCTGCGCAAGGCTTCCGGTCGATCATCTGCAATCGTCCTGATGGCGAGGAGTCTGATCAGCCGTCTGCGGAGACAGTGCGGCAGCAGGCAGAGGCGCTTGGGCTTGCGTTCACGCATATTCCGATCACCCCCGGGATCGTGACTGAAGCCGATGTTGCGGCAATGGCGCAGGCGCTGAAGCAGTTGCCTTCGCCAACCCTTGCATTTTGCCGGACCGGTGCGCGTTCGACCAGGCTTTGGGAGATGGTGCAGGCTGCCGCGCCGGATGGGGCTGGCAAAGTCTATGACGTTGTCATTGTAGGCGGCGGCAGTGCCGGAATTGCAACCGCTGCCAGCCTGCTCAAACGCCGGTCCGATCTGGCGATTGCGGTGATCGAGCCGAGCGAGGTACACTATTATCAGCCCGGTTGGACGATGGTAGGTGCTGGCGTTTTCTCGCCAGAATTTACGCGGCGCACCGAAAAGTCGGTCATGCCGCGCGGGGTGGACTGGATCAGACAAGCCGCTTGCGGCTTTGCGCCGGATGAAAACCGGGTGCTGTTCGAAGGTGGTAGTTCTGTCCAATACCGGGTGCTGGTTGCCTGCCCGGGAATCAAGCTGGATTGGGACGCCATTCCCGGCTTGAGCGAGACGCTTGGCCAGAACGGCGTGACATCCAATTATCGCTATGATCTGGCGCCTTATACCAACCGTCTGGTCAAAGGCCTCAAGGGTGGCCGTGCGCTGTTCACCCAGCCGCCTATGCCGATCAAGTGCGCCGGTGCACCGCAAAAATCGATGTACCTCTCATGCAGCAAGTGGGAAAAATCGGGCATCCTCAAGGATATCGATGTGCAATTCCACACTGCCGGGGCCGTGCTGTTTGGCGTTGCTGCCTATGTGCCTGCGCTGATGGAATATGTGGAGCGTTACAACGCGCACCTCAACTTTGAATCAAAGCTGGTTGCGATTGATGGGCCAGCGCGCATCGCCACGTTTGAACAAAAACGCGGCGATA
>CAZSTP010000276.1:0-3593 GCA_964609325.1 uncultured Novosphingobium sp.
GGGAGGGGCTGGGGGAGGGTGTACGGCGCTTGCGTTCGCAAAAGGAATGAATGGCTTTGGGTTCGGGCGGCGTGTGTGTGGAACTACCCCCCGCATACGAATGTCGCATCCATTTCCCCACCACATCGGTTTTCACACGACATTCCCAAACGCCGCGCGCTAATGTAATTGATGATCATGCTCAGTGCCGTCGCCGCCGCCCGCCAGATCCTCACCTCCTTGCACGAGGTCATGGCCTCGCGCGCCAATGCCCAGGCCAAGCTCAACCAGATCGTTGAAGTGATTGGCGAAAACCTCGATTCCGAGGTCTGTTCGATCTATCTCCTGCGCGAGGGCATGCTGGAACTGTTCGCCACGCGCGGGCTCAATCAGGCGGCGGTCCATGTCACGCGGCTGGCCACGGGCGAAGGTCTGGTCGGCACGATTGCGGGCAATGTCGAAACCTTGAACCTTGCCGAAGCCGCCGCGCACCCCGATTTTGCGTTCCGCCCGGAAACGGGTGAGGAAAAGTTCCACTCCTTTGCCGGCGTTCCGATTGTGCGGCGCGAACGCGCCGTGGGCGTGGTCGCGGTCCAGCATGTTGAACCGCGCCGCTATGAAGAGGTTGAGATCGAGGCGCTGCAAACCGTGGCGATGGTGCTTTCGGAACTGATCGCCAATGCCGAACTGATCGATGACGAAGAAACGCTGGGCGTGCCCGCGCACCTCACCGGGCCGGACCGCATCACCGGACTCACGCTGGTCAAGGGCCTCGCCAGCGGGGTGGCGGTGTTCCACCAGCCGCGCGTCACCATCGAACACATCGTCGCCGAAGATACCGAGGCCGAGCGCCAGCGGGTTTACCTCGCGTTCGACAAGATGCGCGAACAGATCGATCGCATGGCCAGCCAGGCCGAATTCGGCGTGGGCGGAGAGCATGAGGAGGTTCTCGAAACCTACCGCATGTTTGCCTATGACGAAGGCTGGTCGCGCCGGATCAACGACGCGATTGATTCAGGGCTGACCGCAGAAGCCGCGATTGAACGCGTGCAGCAACGCACCCGCATGCGCATGCGCCAGATCGATGATCCGCTGCTGGCAGACCGGATGCACGATCTGGAAGACCTGTCGAACCGCCTGCTGCGCACGGTTTCGGGGCAAGTCGGCACAGCGGCCACAATGGGCCTCAAAGGCGATGCGATCCTGATCGCGCGCAATCTGGGGCCTGCCGAACTGCTCGAATATGATCGCCGCCGGTTGAAGGGCGTGATCCTCGAAGAAGGCTCGCTCACCGCGCATGTCGTGATCGTCGCGCGCGCGATGGGCATTCCGGTCTTGGGCCGCTTGCGCGCGCTGCGCGGCAAAGTGCGCGAAGGCGATCACCTGCTGCTCGATGGCGATCAGGGCGTGGTCGATGTGCGGCCCTCGCCCAGCCTGATCGAAGCCTTCGAGGCGCGCTTTGCCAAGAACCGCGAACGGCAGGCGCATTACGTGACCATGCGCGATGTCGAGCCGTTCACGCGTGACGGCCAGCGCATCACCGTGCTGATGAACGCAGGGCTACGCGATGATACGCCGATGCTGAACCTGACCGGCGCGGACGGGATCGGCCTGTTCCGCACCGAATTCCAGTTCCTCGTCTCGGCCACACTGCCTTCGCGCGAACGCCAGACGCGGCTTTATCGCGATGTGCTTGATGCGGCAGGCGATCGTCCTGTCGTGTTCCGCACGGTCGATATCGGCGGCGATAAAGTGCTGCCCTATCTGCGCCACAACGATGGCCAGAATGAAGAGAACCCCGCGATGGGCTGGCGCGCGCTGCGCGTCGCGCTGGAACGTGGCGGCTTGCTCAAGGTGCAGGCCCGCGCCTTGCTTGAGGCGGCGGGCGGGCGCACGCTCAACGTGATGTTCCCGATGGTCACCGAACCGTGGGAATTCGAAGCGGCCAAGGACGTGTTCGAAGGCCAGCTCGCCTTCTTGCGCAAACAGAAGAAGCTGCTCCCCGAAGCGATCCGCTATGGCGCGATGCTCGAAGTTCCGGCCTTGGCCGAATGCCTCGATGTGCTCGCGCCCAAGCTGTCGTTCCTGTCGATCGGCACCAACGATCTCACGCAGTTCCTGTTCGCCGCCGATCGCGCCAACCCCAAGCTGGCAGAGCGCTATGACTGGCTCTCGCCCGCGATTCTGCGCTTCCTGCGCCGCGTCGTACAGAACGTGGCCCCCTATGGCACCGATGTGACGGTGTGCGGCGAAATGGGCGGGCGCCGATTGGAAGCACTGGCCTTGCTCGGGCTTGGCATCACACGCCTGTCGATCACGCCTGCGGCGGTGGGTCCGGTCAAGGAACTGGTCCGCAAAGTGGACATCGCCGAGATTCGCGCGGCGATGGACGGATGGCTCGCCAACCCGCCCAGAGATATGCGCGGAACTTTGGCAGAATGGGCCTGTGCCAAGGGAATCGAGTGCGATTGATGTCCTGATTTGTGCATTTCATCGCGCAATCGGGGTATTTTCGGTTTAGACCGTTGACTTTGTCAGCTTTGCCGCGATTCCTTAACACAAGGTCGCAATGCAGATATGCAACAATACGGGAGTTATCCCTTGGCGGAAGCCGATGGTCCAAACGACATCACGAATGTTGATTCCACCCCCCTGCCAGCGGGCGAACCGCGCCTGTCGGGCGTGGCCGAAACGCTGCGCGCCGCGCGGGAAGCTGCCGGGCTTGATATCAAGCAATTGGCCGCGCTTACCCGCGTTACCAGCCGCCATCTGATCGCGCTGGAAGCAGGCGATTATGCCGCGCTTCCGGGGCGGCCTTATGCGATAGGATTTGCCAAGACATATGCCCGCGCGGTCGGGCTGGATGATAAGGCCATTACCGAAGCGGTGCGGGCAGAGCTGGATCAGCAAGCCCCGGCCCCTGCGCCGCGCGTGCTGAACCAGTTCGAAGTGGGCGATCCCGCCAAAACGCCAACGCGGCTGACGGTGTGGCTGGCCGCCGGTCTGGTCGTGGCGATCGTGCTGGCGGGGCTGGTGTTCTGGCGCAATTACTATCTCCCTTCAGGCGATCTGCCCTCGCTGATCGGCGATGAACCGCCTGCTGCGGCTTCATCGCAAGTTGCGGTTGTGCCGCTGCCTGCCCCTGCGCCCGATGGACCGGTGGTGTTCACCGCCATGGAAGAGCGGATCTGGGTCAAGTTCTATGATCTGCAAGGCCAGCAAATCCTGCAAAAGGAACTGGCCATGGGGGAATCGTTCACCATCCCGTCAGGCGCGCAAGAGCCGATGCTGCGCACGGCGCGGCCCGATGCCTTGTCGATCACGGTGGGCGGACAGCCTGTGCCGCGCATTGCCGAGACCGAAGGTCTGGTAAAAGACGTTCCGGTGAGCGCGGCGGCCTTGCTGTCGCGTAGCACCGCCCCTGCACCGGCGGCCAGCATTGCGCCTGTTGCGCCTGCGCCTGTTGCTCGCACCCAGCGTCCGCGCCAATCTGCGCCTTCCCGGTCTGTCGAAGCCCCGGTCGAAGTGCCGGTTGTGGATGCTGCGCCAGCCTCTTTTGAAGAAACTCCGCCTGCGTCCACCGGATTGTAACTAAGGCCGTAAACTCATAAATG
>CAZSTP010000277.1:0-3580 GCA_964609325.1 uncultured Novosphingobium sp.
CTGATCGGCGCGGAACTGGCGGCAACCGAACTCGCCATACTGTTAACCGCGCCAAGGATTTGCTCGGCCCAGGGCAGCATCGCCTCTCCATGGCTGGTCAATCCGATAAAGCGGCGATCCCGCTCAACCAGACGGCGTCCGACCTCCTGTTCCAGCGCAAGCAGGCCCGCAGACAGCGTCGGCTGCGAAACCCCGCATTCCGCCGCCGCTTGCGCGAAGTGGCGCAGACGGGCAATGGTCACAAAATAGCGGAGTTGGCGAAAATGCATGAAACGGGTGCGCTTAGCTGATAGAATATGCCTATCAATGCGCAGTTGCCACCTGTGTCAACTGCCGGAATTTGCAAGCACCAGCAACAATTGCAATTTCACCGATTGCAACTTTGCTAATTCACTGGCGCAACGCCCTGTTTTTTGCGCTAAGGGCCGCATCGAACTTATATTACAAGGACGCCGACTGTGCAGGAAACCGCGCTTATGCAGCGAGATGCCACCATCATCGCCGACACCACCGCTCCTACCGGCGTCCGTTCCGACTGGACGCGTGAGGAAATCGCAGCGCTGTTTGATCTGCCGTTCACCGAACTGGTATTCCGCGCCGCCGAAGTGCACCGCGCGCATCACCGCGCAGGCGAAATCCAGCTCTGCACGCTGCTTTCGATCAAGACCGGCGGCTGCCCCGAAGACTGCGGCTATTGCTCGCAATCGGTCAAGGCCGACAGCGGGGTTGAGGCGACCAAGCTGATGGAAGTGCAGGCCGTGCTGCAATCGGCCGCGCAAGCCCGCGATGCCGGTTCCAAGCGCTTCTGCATGGGCGCTGCATGGCGCAACCCCAAAGAGCGCGACATGCCCGCTGTGATCGCGATGATCAAAGGCGTGCGCGAAATGGGCCTTGAAACCTGCATGACGCTGGGCATGCTGACGCCGGGGCAAGCGGAGCAACTCGCCGAAGCGGGCCTTGATTACTACAATCACAACATCGACACGTCGCCCGAACGCTATGGCGACGTGATCACCACGCGCACGTTTGCGGATCGCATGCAAACGCTCGACAATGTGCGCAATGCCGGGATCAATGTCTGCTCGGGCGGGATCGTCGGCATGGGGGAAACCCGCGCCGATCGCGTCGGCTTCGTTCACGCACTCGCCACGATGGAACAGCACCCGGAAAGCGTGCCGGTCAACGCGCTGGTCCCGGTCAAGGGTACCGTGCTGGGCAACATGCTGGCCGATACGCCGCTCGCCAAGATCGATGACATCGAATTCGTGCGCACCGTGGCCGTGGCGCGCATCACCATGCCGCTGTCGATGGTGCGCCTTTCGGCGGGCCGTGAATCGATGAGCGAGGCGACGCAATCGCTGTGCTTCATGGCGGGCGCGAACTCGATCTTCACTGGCGACAAGTTGCTTACCGCCGCCAATGCCGGCGATGATGCCGATGCCGCGATGATGGCGCGTTTGGGCCTGAAGCCGATGGAAGGCGAAGAGCCGCTCCGTGCGATGAAAGCTGTAGGGGGCTGCTCGGGAGGCTGCGCGGCCTGATGGCGGACGCATCGACCCGCACGGGCAATATCTGGTCCACCCACACCGCCGATCTGGCGACGCTGGGTGAAAAGGCCCGGCTGCGTTCGCTCAACCCGCGCCGGGGCATAGATTTTGCCTCGAACGATTATCTCGCGATGTCGTCCTCTCCCCGCCTCGCCAAGGCGGTGCAAGATGCCATCGCGCGCGGCGTGCCGCTCGGTTCGGGCGGATCGCGGCTGCTGCGCGGCAATGATCCCGAGCATGAGCTGCTGGAGGAAGAAGCCGCGCGCTTTTTCGGCAGTGAATCCGCGCTGTTCTTTTCGGCGGGTTATGCCGCCAATGTCGCGCTGCTTTCTACCTTGCCCCAGCGCGGTGATCTGATCGTCTATGACGAACTCGTCCACGCATCGATGCACGAAGGTCTGCGCCTCACCCGCGCCACGGCCTTGAGCGCGGCACACAACGATGCGCAGAGCTTTGATGATGTGGCGCGAGAATGGCGCGCTGCGGGCAATGTCGGGCGCATCTGGCTGGCGTTTGAAACACTCTATTCGATGGACGGTGATATGGCGCCGGTCAGCGATATGGCCGCAGTGGCGCAACGCCACGATGCGGTAATGCTGATCGACGAAGCCCACGCCACCGGGGTTTTCGGACGCGACGGGCGCGGGTTGGCGGCGGACCTTGACGGTCGGCCCGATACCATCGTCCTGCGTACTTGCGGCAAGGCCCTCGGCTGTGAAGGCGCGCTGGTCCTCGCCCCGCGCGTGGTGCGCGATTTTCTCGTCAACCGCGGCCGCCCGTTCATCTTCTCGACCGCGCCCTCGCCCTTGGTGGCCGCTGCGGTGCGCGAGGCGATTCGCATGCTGGCCGATGAACCTGACCGACGCGATGCCCTGAATGACCGCGTGGCCCAAGCCGAACGCGTGCTGGGTCGCCATGGCGCGCAAGCCACCGGCTCGCAAATCCTGCCGCTGATCCTGCATGACGATGCACGCACAATGGGTGTTGCGGCCAAGCTGCAAAAGGCCGGGTTCGATGTGCGCGGCATTCGCCCGCCGACCGTTCCCCAAGGTACCAGCCGGTTGCGCATATCGCTAACGCTCAATGCCAGCGCCGATGACATCGACGCGCTTGGCGCGGCACTGGCCGAGGCACTAAAATGAGCGGGTTCGTCGTCACCGGCACCGATACCGGCATCGGCAAAACGATCTTCTCCGCCGCGCTTACCGGCGCGCTTCAGGCGCATTACTGGAAACCGGTGCAAGCAGGTCTTGATGACGGAGCAGACCGCGATCATGTGGCGCACCTCTCGGGCGTGCCCGCTGCGCACATCTTGCCCGAAGCCTACCGCCTCAACACGCCCTGTTCGCCCCACCGCGCTGCCGAAATTGACGGCGTGGAGATCGACCTGGCGCGATTGGCCCTGCCCGACGTCCGCCCGCTGGTAGTTGAGGGCGCAGGCGGCGCGCTCGTCCCCGTCACGCGCCAGACCACTTATGCCGATGTTTTCGCCAAGTGGAACCTGCCGGTCATCATCGTCGCCCGCACAGCGCTCGGCACGATCAACCACTCGCTGCTGACCATCGAAGCCCTGCGCGCGCGCGGGGTGCCCATCCATGGGGTGGCCTTCGTCGGCGATGGCGTGGAAGACAGCGAAGCCACAATCTGCGCGATTGGCAGGGTCAAACGGCTGGGACGATTGCCGATACTCGACCGGCTCAATCCGCAAAGCCTTACCATCGCCTTTACCCAAGGGTTCCGGATCGAGGATTTCACCTAGAGTCAGGCCCAGATCACCGAGGGCCCCATCCAATTGGCAAAGCAATCCGGGGCGGCGACACAATCTGTATCGCCGCCCCTTATCTTTACGGCTTCGTCACGGTGAGCGCCGTGGCGTTCTCGGCAGCCTGAACGAAGGTGTAGTTCCTGTTGTTGGCGATCAGGCCACCACCGTTGATGGCGTAAGAGCCAGGTGTCAGGACACCGTTGGTGCCCGGGCTGAAGCGCAGCGTGCCGGTTGTGGCAGAGGCCAGCGTATCATCCAGAACAAAGCC
>CAZSTP010000278.1:0-3576 GCA_964609325.1 uncultured Novosphingobium sp.
GCGTCCAGCGCTTTGCGGCGCTGGGCAAAGTCAGCCTCAAGCCGGTCAATCGCGGACTGCTGGGCGGCTGTCAGATCAAGCCGGTCATGCATCAACTGGTGCAATTCGCTGCCGCCATGATCGGCCACCATCACGCCGCGCGCAAAGTGGCTGGCGGCAAGCGCTATCGAAGCTGAAACCAGCGCGACCAGCACATAGCGCAAGTTCGCGTGCATCAATCGGCCAGCAATTGCGAAGGCGCGCCCGATGGCACGCCAAACAGCGGTTCGGCCTGTGCCGGGGCGGCAGGGGCAATCGATCCGGCCACGCCAACAAGCGCCGCCACCGCAACCGCCATCACCATACCGCGCCGGGCTAGCCGCGCTTCCCGCCGCGCGGCAAGGCCCTGCATCACGACATCGTCCATCATGGCCAGCGCAGGCGGAGCGCTTTGCGCGCCCAGCGTGCCCAGAATATCGTCGAGATCGGCCATCACCCGCGTCCTGTCGTTCGTTCCATGCATGGTCTTATACGCATGGTTCTTCCCATTCCCTCAAACGGGCCGCGCTCCGCAACAAAAACTTTGAGGGATTGGCTCACCCTGCGCGTATTGCCCCTGGAAAGCTGGCTTTTGTATCCCCGCTCCGAAAGGAAATCCCATGCGCCGTATTGCCCTTTTGCTCGCTCCTGCTCTTGCGATGGTCGCGCTGCCCGGTGCCGCCCTGGCGCATACCAAGCTGCTGTCCTCCACCCCTGCGGCCAATGCCACCGTGGCCAAGCCCACCAAGCTGACGCTGACATTTTCCGAAGCGCTCGTCGGCCCGCTTTCGGGCATCGAACTGGTGATGACCGGCATGCCGGGGATGGCCAATCACGCGCCCATGCCGATCAAGGGCTTCAAGACCGCCGCCGATGGCAAAGTTCTCACCATCACCTTGCCGCGCGCTCTGCCTGCTGGAACATATGATCTGAAGTGGCATGCCGTGGCCAGCGATCAGCATCGCATCGAAGGCCAGTACAGCTTCACCGTGCGCTGATTTGCCGTGGAAGCGGCCAGCCTGATCGGCGCTCGCTTTGCTACCACCATTGCGCTGCTGCTGGTGGCAGGCTTGCCGCTCCACGCGATGACCCTTGGCGCGCTGCAACCAATGGCGGCGGCCAAGCGTTGGACGCTGGCGATGCTGGCGGTAGTCGCGGCAGTCGCGTCAATCTGGTGGGCGCTTGAAGCGGTGGCAGCGATGGCGGGCATGACGCTCGCCACGCTGGATCAAGAGACTTTCACCGTTGTTCTGGCGGCAACGCCGTTGGGCGCAGTGATGGAATGGCGGCTCACAGCACTGATGGCAGTGCTCTTGGCCATGATCGTGCCGTTGCGCGCCATGCGGTGCAGCGTTGCGGTGCTTGCCGGGACAACCGCTTTGGCCACCTTGGCATGGACCGGCCATGCCGGGGCAAGCGAGGGCAGCACGGGCGCGCTGCACCGTGCGTCCGATGTCGTGCACCTGCTCGCCGCTGCCACGTGGCTGGGTGCATTGGCGGGGTTCACCGTCACGGCCCTCGGCCAGAACGATAGCGTCCGCACCACACAGCTTGCCGCCTTTGCCCGCACCGGCAGCGTGATCGTCGCGTTGCTCCTGCTCACCGGAATGGTGAACACGATCGCCATCAGCGGTTGGCCGCTGTCTTGGGGTAGCCGGTGGACCTGGCTTCTGGCGCTAAAGCTGGGCATGTTCGCTGCGATGCTCGGCCTTGCCGCGCTCAACCGCTGGAAGATCACCCCTGCGCTGGAACGATGTGAAATCAACGCCACGGCGCAATTGCAGAGGTCGTTGCTGCTCGAATTCGCGTTCGGCCTCAGCGTTATAGGCCTTGTCGCGTGGCTGGGCGTGCTTGATCCCGCAGCTTAGCCAATCGGCAACAAAGTTTCCCCATAACAGCGCTTGACCTCAAGGGCATTTGCCTCACACATCGCAAATTGCAACTTATCAACGGGAGAGTGCCAGTGTTTAGCCATGTCATGGTCGGCTGCGATGATATCGCCGCCGCCAAGAAGTTTTACGATGCCACCTTCGCCGCGTTTGGCGGCCCCGAAGCGATCATGGACCCCAAAGGCCGCCTGATTTATCAGCACAACGGCAGCATGTTCCTTGTCACGCAGCCGATCAATGGCGAACCGGCTTGCGGCGCAAACGGTGGCACCATCGGCTTCAAGATGAACCCCGAGCAAGCCAACGCATGGCACGCCGCAGGCCTGGCCAATGGCGGCACCGCGTGCGAAGATCCTCCGGGCCCACGCGAAGGTTCGCCCTATTATCTCGCCTATCTGCGCGATCCCGCCGGCAACAAGCTGTGCGCATTGGACGTCATCGCCTGATGAGCATTGAGACCGTTTCGACGACAAAGGCGCACGGCGGCACGCTGGGCGTCTACAAACACGATTCGGCCTCCACGGGGACAGGAATGATCTTCTCGGTCTTCCTGCCTCCCCAGGCGGAAGCGGGCGCGAAGCTGCCGGTGCTGGTCTATCTTTCGGGCCTTACCTGCACGCACGCGAATGTGACTGATAAAGGCGAATATCGCCGGATCTGTGCCGAACTCGGCATCGTGTTTGTCGCGCCAGACACATCACCGCGCGGTGAAGGTGTGGCCGATGATCCTGCTGCGGCCTATGATTTCGGGCTCGGCGCCGGCTTCTATGTCAACGCCACGCAGGCGCCCTTTGCTGCGCACTACCGCATGTGGGATTACATCGCACACGAACTGCCCGCTTTGCTGGGCGCGAACTTCCCGGTGGATCTGGATCGCATGGGCATCACCGGCCACTCGATGGGTGGCCACGGAGCGCTCACGTTGGGGCTGACGTACCCTGAAAAGTTCAAATCGCTCTCGGCCTTCGCTCCGATTGTCGCACCGGGCCAGGTGCGGTGGGGTCACAAGGCCTTGGGCGGTTATCTTGGTGATGATCGCGCCGTGTGGCGCGCGCACGATGCAGTCGCATTGATCGAGGACGGCAAGCGCCCTGCGGGTGATGTCCTTGTAGATCAAGGCGATGCCGATAGCTTCCTGGCCGAACAACTGCGCCCCGAACTGCTGGCCGATGCCTGCAAAGCAGCCGGCGTCGATCTGACGCTACGCCTGCAACCGGGCTATGACCACAGCTACAACTTCATCTCGACCTTCATGGAAGACCACGTGCGCTGGCATGCGGAACGGTTGTAGGGCCGGATCAGGCGCAGCCTAGCAGGATTTCCAGAAGCTGCTCATGCTGGTCAGCCATCACGAAATGGCCGCATTTTGCCTCGTGATATTCCCAATCAGGATCGTTCTTCAGGGCAAGGCTGAATTGGGCAAAGGGCGTGGGCTGCCAATCGTTGGCGAAGATATAGACGCGGCGGGGGATCTTGGCCTCTTCGCCTGTAAGCCGCACAGCTTCGAGCATGGTCAGCAGCGGGTGCGGCGTGAGCATCGGTGATTCAAAACCGGGCAGCGGTGCGACGCCACCGGGCTGGAATTTCTGGCTGCCGATATAATGGTTGTGTTCGAAATCGCCGGTGATGTCCCACAGCGATTGGCCATCTTGCGGCACAAAGGCATCGA
>CAZSTP010000279.1:0-1452 GCA_964609325.1 uncultured Novosphingobium sp.
GTGCAGATCATCCTTGATGGATCGGCGGCTTCGGGCGGCGATGCGCAAGGCGATGTGCTGACCACGATCGAGCACGTAATCGGTTCAGCGTTTGATGACATGATTACCGGCAATTCGGGGGCCGAATTGTTTGAAGGCGGCGCGGGCAAGGACCAGCTGCTGGGCAGTGGCGGGGCCGATACGCTCATGGGCGGGGCTGGCGATGATACGCTGACCGGCGGCGCGGGCGCAGATGTGCTTGACGGCGGCACCGGGTTCAACGCGGCGGATTATTCCGCATCGGGCACGGCGGTTGATATCAATCTGCAGACGGGCGCGGGCCTTGGCGGGGATGCCGAGGGCGATACGCTGTTGAGCATCCAGCGGGTGATCGGTTCGGCCAACAATGACGTGCTGCTGGGTTCGACCGGCGATGACCGGCTTGAGGGCGGCGCGGGCGATGATACGCTGCTGGGCGCTGCGGGCAATGATGCGCTGCTGGGCGGCGGTGGCGACGATTCCATCGTGGGTAGCGCGGGCGCTGATACGATTGATGGCGGCAGCGGCGTTGATACGGCATCCTATGCGGCATCGGGCAGCGGGGTTACCGCGTACCTTGATGGCCGCACCGGGATTGGCGGCGATGCGCAGGGCGATGTCCTGACAAGTGTCGAACATCTGATCGGCAGCGCTTTTGCCGACATGCTGGTGGGTGCAGCCGGTAGCGACACGCTGGAAGGCGGGCTTGGCGACGACACGCTGGTAGGGTCTGCCGGGGCGGATATGCTTTCGGGCGGCAGCGGCTTTGATATGGCCGATTATTCGGGGTCGAGCGGGGCTGTTACGGTTTATACCGACGGGTCGATTTCGCTGGGTGGCAGTGCGGCAGGCGATATTCTGGACAGCATCGAGCGCGTGATCGGTTCGGACTTTGGCGATTTGCTGAATGGTTCTGCCTTTAACGAGCAGCTTGAAGGCGGGCTTGGCAACGATACGCTGGCGGGCGGCGAAGGGGCTGACACCCTGCAAGGCGGGGCTGGCAACGATCTGCTGGTCGGCGGCGTCGGGGCCGATGTGCTGGATGGCGGCGCGGGCACCGATACGGCCAATTATGCGGCCAGCAGCGCGGGCGTGAATGTCGGCGTGGATGGCGGTGCGAATACCGGCGGCGAGGCTGAAGGCGATGTGCTTTCGAACATTGAACAGATCACCGGTTCTGCATTTGATGATACCTTGCGCGGCGGGGCTGTTGCCGAAGTTTTGAACGGCGGCGATGGCAATGACTTGCTGGGTGGCAGCGTTGGCGCGGACACCTTGATCGGTGGCAGCGGTGCCGACACGGTGGATTATACCAACAGCGCGGCGGGCGTGCGCGCTGGGCTGGACAATTCCACCGGGGTTGGTGGCGATGCCGAAGGTGACCAGATCAGCGGCGTCGAACGGTTGGTGGGTTCGGCCTTTGGCGACACGCTG
>CAZSTP010000279.1:1552-3567 GCA_964609325.1 uncultured Novosphingobium sp.
ACGCTGGTGGGCGGTTCTGGCGCAGATGCGCTGGACGGCGGGACTGGCACGGATACTGCGGATTATTCGGCGTCGGTAGTTGCGGTGCAGGTCAATCTCAACGGGTTGGCAAGTTCGGGCGGCGATGCCGATGGCGATGTGCTGACGAGCGTTGAACGCGTGATCGGTTCGGCATTCGGCGACGTGCTGCGTTCGGGCACGGCCAATGATACGCTGCTGGGGGCTGCGGGCGACGATACGATCATCGCCGGCATCGGGGTGAACGCGGTTGATGGCGGCACGGGGCTTGATACGGTTGATTATTCCGGGGCCACGGGTGGGATTGAAATTGCGCTTGATGGCACGGCGGGTAGCGGCGCGGAGGCAGCGGGCGATACGCTGGTTTCGGTCGAGCGTCTGTTGGGGTCAGGCTTTGCCGATACCTTGCGCGGAAGTGCCAATGATGACGAAATCGTGGGCGGCGGGGGCAATGACCGTGCCGAGGGCGCGGCGGGCAATGATACGCTGAGCGGTGGCGCGGGCGACGATACGCTTGTGGGTGGTGCGGGCGCGGATAGCCTTTCGGGCGGATCGGGCTTTGATACGGCGGATTATGCGGCCTCTGCCAGCGGTGTAACGGTGTTCCTTGACGGGACCAGCGGCAGCCGTGGCGATGCGGCGGGCGATGTGCTGAACAGTGTGGAACGCCTGATCGGTTCGGCGTTCGACGACCGGCTTTCGGGTGCGAACGCATCGGAAGAAATCCTGGGCGGGGCAGGCGATGATTCCATCACCGGTGCCGGTGGCGACGATCTTCTGGATGGTGGCGATGGCAATGATACCCTGATTGGCGGCAGTGGCGCAGATACGCTTTCCGGTGGCGCCGGGGTGGACATTGCGGACTATTCGACGTCACTTTCGGGCATCGAGGTGTTCACCGATGGCGTGACGCAGAGCACGGGCGGCGATGCGCAGGGCGATCTGCTGGTGGGCATCGAATATGTGATCGGTTCGAGCCAGGCGGACGTGTTCAACGGATCGGACGGGGCTGACCGGGTTGAGGCGGGCGGCGGTGACGATACCATCCGTGCGAGCCTTGGTGCCGATACGCTGGCAGGCGGTGCCGGGGTCGACATGGTGGACTATGCCGCCAGTGCTGCGGGTGTTGCGGTGTACCTTGATGGTACGGTGGGCACAGGCGGCCATGCGGGCGGCGATATCCTTTCAGGGATCGAAGAGGTTACCGGTTCGGCCTTTGCCGATACGCTGACGGGCGCTGCCGGGGCGGATACCTTGAGCGGTGGCATGGGCGATGACGTGTTGTCGGGCGCGGGCGGTGCGGATGCGCTGTCGGGCGGGGATGGCAATGATACGCTGATCGGTGGTGCCGGTGCCGATGTGCTGGATGGCGGCGCTGGCGTTGATACGGCGGATTATGCTTCTGCCAACGCCGGGATCTCCGTGCGGATGGACGGGCTTGCCGGGAGCGCAGGCGATGCGGCCGGTGATGTGCTGGCCAATATCGAGCGGGTGCGGGCCTCGGGCTTTGACGATACGGTGGTGGGCAGCAGCGGCGGTGATACCATTGATGGCGGGGCGGGGAATGACCAGCTTTCGGGCCTTGCCGGTAATGATGTGGTCAACGGTGATGAAGGCGATGATACGCTGATCGGCGGGGCCGGGGCGGATACGCTGACCGGTGGCGCTGGTGTTGATATCGTGGACTATTTCACCAGCCCGTCGGGCGTGATCGTCTATCTTGACGGGCGCGCGGGTGTGGGTGGCGATGCACAGGGCGATGTGATTTCCGGCGTTGAAGGTGCGAGGGGATCGCTCTTCGCCGATACTCTGACGGGTTCGAGCGGCGCTGATCTTCTGATCGGTGAAGACGGGGCTGACGTTCTGGTAGGCGGCGCTGGGGCAGATACCCTGCTGGGTGGCAACGGTCAGGACACGGCAGATTATGCGCTGACGAGTGCGGCGATCAATGTGAATCTGGCGCTGGGCACGGGGCTTGGCGGTGATGCGCAGGGCGA
>CAZSTP010000280.1:0-3544 GCA_964609325.1 uncultured Novosphingobium sp.
TCGCCCATGACCCAGCGGATCGCTTCGAGCAGGTTGGATTTGCCGCACCCGTTGGGGCCGACAACGCCGGTCAGGCCGGGTTCAATGCGCAGTTCCGCAGGCTCGACAAAGCTCTTGAAGCCCGCCAGCTTCAATCGCCTGATCTGCATCGAACGCGCCCCCCGGCCCCGTTTTTGTGCTTAGCGTGCGCCAGCCTTTTGCAGCAGCGGCTCCAGCTCTTCCCATGATCCAACGCCGGTCTTGCTGCCGTTCAGGAAAAAGGTCGGCGTGCCGGTGATCTCGTATTCCTTGCTCCACTGCTCGGTTTGCGCAGCCAGCTTGGTCGCCTTTGCTGTATCGGCCAGACAGGCTGATCCTTGCGCTGCGGCAATTCCGCGCGATGCAAAGAATTCGCTCATGCCCGAAAGCTGCGCGATCCCGGCAAAGCGTTTATCGACCGGCAGGGTTGAAACCTGCTGGAATGCGGCCTCATCCTTTTGCAGATTGGCGAACATGTTTTTTTGCCAGCCCCAGAACTGTTCCGAAAGCGGGATCGTGGCTTCTGGCGATCCACAAGTTGCCAGAAGCACAGCGGGCATATCCAGAGCGTTCAGCAGGAAGAGCCGCAATTCATAGCTGACACGACCTGATGCGATGTAATCATCGCGCATCTTCGCAAAGCTTTTTTCGGCAAAATCAGCGCAATGCGAACACGATAGCGCGCCATATTCGATCAGTTTGATCGGCGCATCCGGATTGCCCATCACATAGCCACCCTCGGGCGTAGCCGCGAATGTCTCTGCCCAGCTTTTGCCCGCTGGTGCAGCAATTTTGGCAAGGGGTTCAGCGCTTGCGGTTTCGCCGCTGGCAGCGTCGGTCTTCTTGTCACATGCAGCAAGGCCAAGCGTCAGGGGAAGGGCGGCAAGAAGCACGGCGCGGGCGAATTTCATCGTTTCAGGTTTCCCATATCTGGATTTGTCGCGACGCTAGCCGATTGCTGCGCCGGTTTGAAGAGGGCGGGCCGAAAACCCGGGATCACCGTATCCGCGCATCCAGTTGCGGCTTCAACGAAGCCCAATCGTGCGTTCCGGCCAGCAGCACACCGTCCACGACAAAGCTTGGCGTGCCATTGACGTTGACCTTTTCCACCGCCTCTTGCGTTTGCGCTGCCAGTTTCTTGGCCAGCGCTTCGTTGGCAAGGCAGCGGTCAACCGCGATGCGGTTTACGCCGCGCGCTTCCATGAATTCATAGAACTTCAAATCGCTGGCGATGGCGCGGGTGCGGGTGACGAAAGGCCCCGTGCTCCAGCGCTGGCGCTGCGCTTCGGTAGAATTGGTGGCGGGCACGATCCATTTGGCTTGATTTCGCATGAACGCGGTGTGCAGCGGGAAGAACTGGCCGGGCGATACGCAATTGGTCAGCAATGCCACGGTCATATCAATCGGATCACGCACGAAATTGCGGATCTCGATGGCCCCTTTGCCCAATCCGACCAGACCGATTTTCAATTGCGCTTCGGATTGCACTTCGAACTGCGCACAATGCGGGCAGGTATAGCTGACATATTCGATCAGCCGCAGTGGCGCTGCCTGATTGCCCAGCACGTGATAACCCTCGGGCGTCACCGTAGCGGTCGCCACCCAGTTGCCGCGTGCCACCGGCTTGGCGGGCTTTTTCGCTCCCGGCCCTGCGCCAGTAAGCGTAACCAATGCGCCCAATGTCAGCGCCGCCGTTGCAATCGCCCGTCTCACGTCAATTCCGTCCCTTGCTTACCTCGTCCAGACTGCGGGCGAGGCTTTCCAATACCGTGCGCAATTCAGGATCACCGATGTCGCGCAGTGAATCCCCCAGTTCGATGGGGATCGGCTTGAGCGATGGCGGTGCAGTGCGCGGTGCTTCTTTCGCTTTGGGTGCCTGAACCACACCTTGCCGGATTTTGACCCGCGCCACCGCGCGATAACCGAAAAAGCGGTTCACCCGGTCCATGATTTCCGGGATCACGTGCTGGATGATCGTGGCGTGGGCGGGTGTCACCACCAGTTGCAGGATGCCATCGGCCTTTTCACCGGGCGGGAACCGGATGGATTCGGGCATGCAATGCCGCGCATGGCGCTCTCCCACAATCTCGGGCCAGCGCGTGACGACGCTGGATTGCACGAAGCCGAAGCGACGGAACGCGGTGCGGCCAATCGCGGGCATCAGATCGGCAATCTGCCGCGCCTCCCCGCCGCGCGGGCGCTCGTAAACCTTTCCGGCATAAGGCTTGGCCGCAGCAGCCTTGGCAGGCGGGCGGGCTTTGCGTTTCGTGATGTCCGAAGGTGGGCTTTCCATATCGCCAGTGCTCATGCCATAGCACCGCCATGCAAGCCAGTGCGCAACCCACCCCTATTTACGATCCCGCACAAGTCGCGCCCGAATTGCTCGGCTGGTATGATGCCCACGCGCGCCGCCTGCCGTGGCGGATTGCTCCGGGCGGATCGGGCGCTGATCCCTATAAAGTCTGGCTGTCCGAAGTCATGCTCCAGCAAACCACTGTCGCTGCCGTCGGCCCTTATTTCGCCAAGTTCACCGCGCGCTGGCCCACGGTAACCGATCTTGCCGCCGCCGATGATGCCGATGTCATGGCCGCTTGGGCGGGCCTTGGCTATTATGCCCGCGCGCGCAATCTGCTCGCCTGCGCCCGCGCCGTGACGGAGCAGGGCGGCACGTTCCCCGATACCGAAGAGGGCTTGCGCGCGCTCCCCGGCCTTGGCGAATACACCGCCGCGGCCGTCGCCGCGATAGCATTCGGTCGCCGTGCGGTGGTGGTCGATGCCAATGTCGAACGTGTCGTCGCTCGTCTGTTCGCCATCGCAGAGTCGCTTCCGGCCGCTAAGACCGCCATCCGCTTTGCCGCCGGACAGATCACGCCTGATACCCGCGCCGGCGATTTCGCGCAGGCCATGATGGACTTGGGCGCAACGATCTGCACCGTGCGCAGCCCGCGCTGCATGCTCTGCCCCTTGCGCGCCCATTGCCGGGCGCAAGCCGAAGGAGCGCCGGAACGTCTGCCGGTCAAAGCCGCGAAAAAGGCCAAGCCCACCCGCACGGGCCATGCCTACTGGATCGAACGCGGTGGCGAGGTGCTGCTCGTCCAGCGCCCGCCGCGCGGTATGCTCGGCGGAATGCGCGCGCTGCCCGATAATGGCTGGTCTGCGCGCAGTGATGGCAACGCTGCACTCTCCGGCGCTTGGCGAGCGGGCGGCATGGTGCGTCACAGCTTCACCCATTTCGATCTCGAATTGCAATTGATGCTTTGCGGCTCTGCAGAATTGGATAATCTGCCCGCCGGAGAATGGTGGCCAATCGCACAAATCGAGGCTGCCGGGTTGCCCACCGTGTTTGCCAAGGCAGCGCGGCTGGCAATAGCGGAGAGGGATGCATAAGTTTATGACGACAATGACCATTTCGCGGCGTGGCCTGATCGGATCGCTGGCCGCTTTGTCGGGCACTGCCACCCTTCCGCGCCTGTCGTGGGCCAATGCCGCCGCTGCTGCCGAAGCGCGCTTTCCCACCGTCACCGGC
>CAZSTP010000281.1:0-1568 GCA_964609325.1 uncultured Novosphingobium sp.
GCGGTGAAGCTGACTTCGCAGGTGACCTTATCGCCGATCATCGCCTTTCCGGCGAATTTGCACACGCGCGAGCGCTTTTGCGTGAATTCGACGTGGAGATCGAGGAGGACGCCGGGTTCCACGGGGTTGCGGAACTTGGCCTCTTCGATGGCCATGAAATAGACCAGTTTGCCCGAGCCCGCGAGGCCGAGCGATTCCACGGCGAGCACGCCAGCGGCCTGCGCCAGCGCCTCGATCTGGAGGACGCCGGGCATGATCGGACGGCCGGGGAAATGGCCCTGAAAGAACTGCTCGTTCATCGATACGGCTTTTACCGCGTGGATGCGTTCGTTCAGTGTCAAGGACACCACGCGATCCACCAGCAACAAGGGATAGCGATGCGGCAGCGCCGCCATCACTTTGCGCACATCATAATCGAGGATCACGCCATCGGGCGCGGTCGTTGGTTCAGTCATCAGCCCCGGCCTTCTTTATGGTCTTACCGGCCTTCTGGCGCTTTTTTGGCGGCGGCAGGTGCAGCGGCGGCAGCGGCAGCCTGCTGGGCTGCGGCCTGAGCCTGCTGTTCACGCTGCGCGCGGGGCAGCCAGCCTGCTGGCGGGACGAGCGCAGCCGAAGGGATCAGCTTGTTCAGCTCGGCCAGGATATCCTGATTGAGGTTGTAGGCCTGACCTGCCTTGATGACCGATTGGGAATCAAGGACGACGGTGACCTTCTTCTTGTCCATCGCGGCCTGTGTGGCAGCGTCGAGCTTGTCGCTGATCTGTTCGAGCACATATTGCTGCGACAGGTTCAATGGCTCAAGGATCTTCTGGATTTCGGCTTCGCCAGCTTGCTGGATCTGCTGGATCTGTTCGTACTGCTGTTGCAGCGCGGCGCGGTTGGGCGCGGCAGCCTTGGCATCGGTTTCAAGCTTGGTGATCAGCGGGCGAAGCTGGGCTTCGATCTGGCCCTTGCGGACATTGGCCTGATCGATCTGCGGCTTGTACGTAACAGGGCGCTGCTGCTGGGCGACGGTGAACGCGGCAGAAGCCTGAACCACGGCCGATGGATTGGCGATAGCGATGCCCGATACGACGGCCTGGGCCGACGTGACAGTGGGGGCAACAGAAGCAAGGGCGATGCCGGCAAGAAGTGCGGCAGCAAAACGGATCTTCATCAGAACTGGGTTCCCACGTTGAAAGTGAAGGTTTTAGGATCGTCGCCATCAACCTTTTTCAGGACTCTGGCAAAATCGAGACGGAACGGACCGAATGGCGAGTTCCAGTTTACGCCGATACCGACGGAAATACGCGGCGATATGGAATCACCGACGAATACTTCGTTGAACGTCTGTACCGCAGTACCATTGGACGCACCGTTGGACGCGGTGGGGCTTGCCGTTGGTTGGCCGGTCAAAACGTCGGTATAGATGCTTTGCGGATTAACCTGGTTTGCAGGCAGAGGATTGGTGATGCCCCACAATGCGCCGGCATCGACATAGATCGAAGGCCGCAGACCCAGTTCACGCGCGCCCGAGCCAAGCGGAATTTCAAGTTCGGCGCGTGACAGATAATAGTATTTGCCGCCGA
>CAZSTP010000281.1:1668-3527 GCA_964609325.1 uncultured Novosphingobium sp.
TGGAAGATGAAGCTTTCAAGGCTGGAGAAGCCTGCCGAAAGCTGCAATTCGCCGGTGGGGCGTTCTTCGATGTTGGCTTCGAGAATGATGCGATCAGGGGCGCTGCCGGGCTTTTGTTCAACTTCGAACTTTTCCTGGAAATAGCCCAGCGATTTGATGCGGTTGGACGAGCGCTTGATCTGGAAGGTGTTGAAGGCATCACCTTCGGCGATACGGAATTCGCGGCGCACGACTTTGTCTTGCGTGAGCGTATTGCCGTTAACGTCGACGCGTTCGACATAGACGCGCGGTGCTTCGGCAATGCGGAAGGTGACCGACATCGTCAGGTCATCCTTGTTGCGCGAAAAATCGGGGCGGACATCGGCAAAGGCATAGCCGAACGCGCCTGCGGTTTCGGTCAACCCGTCAACCTGATCTTCGACCATCTTGGCGTTGTACCAATCGCCCGCCTTCATCGGCAGACGCTTGGCCAAGGCATCGCCATCGAAATCGCGCAACTGGCTGTCAATCTTGACGTCGCCGAACTTGTACCGGTCACCTTCTTCGACGACGTAGGTGATGATGAAATCGCGCTTGTCGGGCGTGAGTTCGGCCACGGCGGAGACGACGCGGAAATCGGCGTAGCCTTCGGTCAGGTAGAACTGGCGCATCTTTTGCTGATCGAACGCCAAGCGATCCGGATCGTAGCTGGTGCCGGAGGAGAACAGGCGGAAGAAGCGCGCCTGCTTGGTCACCATTTCGCCGCGCAGCTTGCCATCGCCGAACTTTTCGTTGCCGATGATGTTGATCTGGCGGACTTTGGACTTTGGCCCTTCGCTGATTTCGAACACGATATCGACGCGGTTCTGTTCGAGCATCACCATTTTCGGTTCGACCGAAGCGGCAAAGCGGCCCTGGCGCTTGTACAGCTCGATGATGCGGGCAACGTCGGCGCGGACTTTGGAACGGGTGAAGATCTGGCGCGCGGCCAGTTTGATTTCGGGCAGGATCTTGTCTTCCTTGAGGCGCTTGTTGCCTTCAAGGATGATGCGGTTGATCACCGGGTTTTCTTTGACCTGAATAACCACATCGCCGCCATTGTTGCGCAGCGATACATCGGCGAACAATTCGGTGGCGTAGAGGTCTTTCAGGGCCTGATCGCCCAGCGCCTGAGAATAGGTTTGGCCCGGGCGCAGGCGGATATAGGACAGGATCGTATCGGATTCGAGACGCTGCGAGCCTTCGATGGTGACCGAGCGGATCGTATCGCCGACCGGCGCAGGGGCGGCGGCTGGCGGCGTGGCCGGAGCAGGTGCCGGACCGGCAGGCCGGACCGTTTGCGCAAAGGCGGTTTGCGGTGCCGCGACCAGCGCGCTTGTGGCCAGCAGGGCTGCGCAGAGCGGCGACGCTTTTGCGTGCCGAAGTGCGGCCTGACCTGCGTTACGTGCAATCATCACCAAGCGTCATCCCGTATGTTGTGGCGACCGGACGCTCTGACCGAGGCCCTGTCGCAGCAAGCAATGTTGCCCTGTGCCCCATGCCACAGGGCCAATCAAGCAAACATTGCCGTGCATTTCTGTTGAAAGATAATCTGTAGAATTATCCTGCCATCACGCCGGATCAAACAGGCAGGCGCAAATGGCTGTTATCCTCCAATTTGATCAGCCCCCGAACACTTTGAGCGAGGCCACATCGTTGAACGTGACGAACACCATCAGCGCCATGACCAAGGCAATGCCGGTGCGGAAGGCCCACTCCTGCCCGCGCGCGCCAACCGGCTTTCTGCGGATGGCTTCGGCCGCGTAGAAAGCGAGGTGGCCCCCGTCGAGAACCGGAATTGGCAGGAGGTTAATGAACCCCAAGTTAATCGAGATCAGCGC
>CAZSTP010000282.1:0-3521 GCA_964609325.1 uncultured Novosphingobium sp.
TGAACTTCGGCATCTCGCGGCTGGTGTAGCCGAAGATGTCCGAGATGATCCGCATGCTCGGCTCGGGCGGGTAGATATAGGTGTTGCGGACCATGAACTCCTTGAGAATGTCGTTCTGGATGGTCCCGTCGAGAAGCTTGCGATCAACGCCCTGCTCTTCACCCGCTACAATGAAGAACGCAAGGATCGGGATGACCGCTCCGTTCATCGTCATCGAAACCGACATCTGATCGAGCGGAATACCGTCGAACAAGATCTTCATGTCCTCGACGCTGTCAATCGCCACGCCCGCCTTGCCGACATCACCCACCACGCGCGGGTGATCGGAATCATAACCACGGTGCGTCGCAAGGTCGAACGCGACCGACAGGCCCTTCTGCCCTGCGGCAAGGTTGCGCCGATAGAACGCGTTGGATTCCTCGGCGGTCGAGAAACCGGCGTATTGGCGGACAGTCCACGGACGACCGGCATACATCGAAGCGCGCACGCCGCGTGTGAATGGCGCGAAACCGGGCAGGCCGGGTTCAGCCGTCACATCCTCGGCGGTGTAGAGCGGCTTGACCGTGATCCCTTCCGGGGTCTGCCAGTTCAGATCCTTGCCTTTGACTTCCTTGGCGGCGGCGGCCTGCCAATCGGCCAGTGTCTTCTCGCTCATCGCGTAATCCTACAAGATCGTCATGCTGAACTTGTTTCAGCATCCATTTCGCCACTCGAACCGCCGTGCCGATTGCACGATGGACCCTGAAACGAGTTCAGGGTGACGGCTCAACTAAATTTCAATGCGCCTCTTTCGGCACTTCCATGATTTCGGTCAGTTGCCCGCCCATGTCCTTGGGGTGGACAAAGAAGATCAGCGTGCCGTGTGCGCCAATCCGCGGTTCGCCCAGCACGCGCTTGCCTTGCGCCTCAAACCACGCCTTGGCGGCATGGATATCAGGCACTTCGTAGCAAAGGTGATGCTGCCCGCCCAAGGGATTGGCCGCAAGCCATTTGCCCACTGCGCTGTCCGGGCTGGTCGGCTGGATAAGCTCGATCTGCGTGCCAGCCGTGCCATTCTCGCCCGGAGTGTTGACGAAACACACGCGCACTTGCTGGCTTTCCAGCACGAATGGCTCGGTAATATCGCTCGCACCCATCACATCACGGTAGAATGCGATGGAGGCATCGATATCCGGCGTGGCAACGCCAACGTGGTTCAAACGGCCCAGTTTCATGTCAAACCTTCTCGATGACCATGGCGATGCCCTGACCGCCGCCGATGCACATCGTGATCAGGGCATACTTGCCGCCGATCCGGTGCAGTTCATACATCGCCTTGATCGTCAGGATCGCGCCGGTTGCGCCGATGGGGTGACCCAGCGAAATGCCTGATCCGTTGACGTTGGTCTTGGCCATATCAAAGCCCAGTTCCTTGGCCACACCACAAGCTTGCGCGGCAAAGGCTTCGTTGGCCTCGATAATGTCGATCTGGTCCAGCGTCAGGCCTGCGCGTTGCAGGGCCACCGGCACGGCCTTGACCGGCCCCAGGCCCATGACATTGGGTTCCACCCCGGCAAGGCCCCAGCCGATGATCTTGGCCATCGGCTTCAACCCGTGCTCGGCAACGGCTTTGCCGCTGGCCAGAACAACCGCAGCAGCGCCATCGTTGATCCCCGAAGCGTTGCCTGCGGTAACCGTGCCGTCCTTCTTGAACACCGGCTTGAGGCCCGCGAGGCTTTCAACCGTCGTATCGCCGCGCACATGCTCGTCGGTATCGAACACGACCGTGCCCTTGCGGGTCTTGATCTCGACCGGAACGATCTGTTCCTTGAAATAGCCTGCCGCGATGGCGGCGGCGGCGCGCTGCTGGCTTTGCACCGCCAGCGCGTCCTGATCTTCACGGCTGATGCTGCAACGCTCTGCCACGTTTTCCGCCGTTACACCCATGTGGATGCCTTCGAACGGATCGTGCAGCGCGCCAAGCATGGCGTCCATCAGCACCTGATCGCCCATCTTCTGGCCGTTGCGCGCGGTCAGCACCATGTGCGGCGCGTTCGACATCGATTCCGCGCCACCGGCAACGGCAATGTCCTGCTCGCCCAGCGCAATCCCTTGCGCGGCTGAAACGATGGCCTGCAAACCCGAACCGCACAGACGGTTGACGTTCATCGCAGGGGCTTCAATCGGAATACCGGCGTTCACGGCGGCAACGCGGCTGACATAGGCATCCTTGGGCTGCGTTGGCACGACCGTACCGATCACCACGTTCTGCACTTTGTCCGCCGTAATCCCGGCACGGGCGATGGCTTCCTTGATCACGATTGTGCCGGTCTCTGCCGGACGGAGCGATGAAAGCCCGCCACCGAAAGAGCCAATCGCGGTCCGTGCGCCTGCGACGATGTAAATGTCGGTCATGTCAATTTCCTCTCAGCCCTACAATCATCACAGCGGAATGTTGTCGTGCTTTTTCCATGGGTTTTCCAAGCTCTTGTTCTTGAGCTTGCGCAGGCCCAGCGCCACGCGGCGACGGGTGGAATGCGGGTGGATCACTTCGTCGACAAAGCCCTTGCTCGCCGCCACGAACGGGTTGGCAAAGCGGTCTTCGTATTCCTTTGTCTTCACCGCCTGCTCTTCGGCAGACAGGCCACGGAAGATGATCTCGACCGCGCCCTTGGCCCCCATCACCGCGATTTCGGCGGTCGGCCAGGCATAGTTCAAATCGCCGCGCAGATGCTTTGAAGCCATCACGTCATAAGCGCCGCCATAGGCCTTGCGGGTGATCACGGTGATCTTGGGCACGGTGGCTTCGGCATAAGCGAACAGCAACTTTGCGCCGTGCTTGATGATGCCGTTGTGTTCCTGCGCTGTGCCGGGCAGGAAGCCGGGGACATCGACGAAGGTCACGATCGGGATGTTGAACGCATCGCAGAAGCGCACAAACCGTGCGGCCTTCTTGGACGAATTGATATCAAGCACGCCCGCCAGAACCATCGGCTGGTTGGCCACGATACCAACAGTGCGGCCTTCTATCCGGCCAAACCCGACGATGATGTTGCCCGCATGCTTGGGCTGCACTTCGAAGAACTCGCCCTCGTCCACCGTCTTGGCGATGACTTCGTGCATGTCATAAGGCTGTGCCGCCGATGCCGGTACGATGGTGTCCAGGCTGGGCTCGGCACGGTCATAGGGATCGGACGTGGGCCGTTCGGGCACATCATGGCGGTTGGACAGCGGCAGGTAATCGAAGAAATCGCGCGCTGCCAGCAGCGCCTCGATATCGTTTTCCAGCGCAAGGTCGGCCACAGAAGTCTTGGTCGTGTGCGTCACCGCACCGCCCAGCTCTTCCTGCGTCACAACTTCGTTCGTCACGGTCTTGACCACATCGGGGCCGGTGACGAACATGTAGGAGCTGTCCTTCACCATGAAGATGAAGTCGGTCATGGCGGGGGAATAGACCGCGCCGCCGGCACATGGCCCCATGATCAGCGAAAGCTGCGGCACCACGCCCGATGCCAGCACATTGCGCTGGAACACTTCGGCAT
>CAZSTP010000283.1:0-3497 GCA_964609325.1 uncultured Novosphingobium sp.
TTAGAAGATTTATTAGAATTAAAGGTATCAGTTATGGCAGTGAAAGCAGTGTGCATCGTAACGCGCAGTGAAGAAGGGCGCGGTGCGATTGCGGTCAGAGTGGATAATGACGAGAACGTCTATTTCCCGTTGAGCGTTACCGAAGCGCTAGAGTTGGAAGAGTTTGAAGAAGTGGAGGCGATCATGGTGCGCAATGATCGCAGCGATCCGCCTTGGCGTGCAATCCGCGCCCGGTTGCCTGATTCAGGCCAAGCGGAATAGCCGCAAAAAAGGCCCCCGTTTTGCGCGGGGGCCTTTTTCGTGTGGTTTGGCAGATGGTGTCAGGCGTCTTTGGCGAGCCATTCTTCCAGCCATTTGATCGTGTAATCACCGCTGAGGAAATCAGGCTGGTTTAGCAGGCGCTGGTGCAACGGGATCGAGGTTTTGGGGCCTTCGATGACCATTTCCTGCAAGGCGCGCTTCAACCGCATGATGCAGCCTTCGCGGGTGCGACCATAGACGATCAGCTTGGCGATCATGGAATCATAGTACGGCGGGATCTTGTATCCGGCATAGAGCCCTGAATCGACGCGGACGTGCATGCCGCCTGCGGCGTGATAGCCCTTTACCAGCCCCGGCGATGGCGCAAACGTGAACGGATCTTCCGCGTTGATGCGGCATTCAATGGCGTGGCCTTTGAACTCGATCTCTTCCTGCTTGACCGAAAGCGCCTTGCCATCGGCAATGCGGATCTGCTCGCGGACAAGATCGACGCCGGTGATCGCTTCGGTGACGGGATGTTCCACCTGAAGGCGGGTGTTCATTTCGATGAAATAGAACTCCCCGTTTTCCCAAAGGAATTCAATCGTTCCGGCACCGCGATAGCCCATATCGGCCATGGCACTGGCGACAATGCCGCCCATACGATCCCGTTCAGCCGCCGAGATGACAGGCGAAGGCGCTTCTTCGAGCACTTTCTGGTGGCGGCGCTGGAGCGAACAATCGCGTTCACCCAGATGGATCGCATTGCCGTTGCCATCGCCGAAGATCTGGAATTCGATGTGGCGCGGGTTGCCGAGGTACTTTTCGATATAGACCGTGGCATCGCCGAACGCGGCCTTGGCCTCGGTCCCGGCTTGCTGGATCAGCGTTTCCAGTTCTTCGGGGCCGTTGCAGACCTTCATGCCGCGACCGCCGCCGCCCGAAGCAGCCTTGATGATCACCGGATATCCGGCCTTTTCGGCAATTTCCTTGGCTTCGGCCAGATCGGAAACTGCGCCGTCCGACCCCGGGACCAATGGCAGACCGAGTGCGCCAGCGGTGCGCTTGGCCTCGATCTTGTCGCCCATGGTGCGGATGTGTTCGGGCTTCGGGCCGATCCAGGTTATGCCGTGGGCCTCGACGATTTCGGCGAACTTGGCGTTTTCCGAGAGGAAGCCATAGCCCGGGTGGATCGCATCAGCGTGGGTAATCTCGGCCGCGGAGATGATCGCGGCGACATTGAGGTAGCTGTCCTTGGCCGCAGGCGGGCCGATGCAGACGGCGTGATCGGCAAGCCGCACGTGCATGGCATCGGCATCGGCGGTGGAGTGCACCGCGACTGTTTCAATGCCCATTTCATGTGCGGCGCGATGGATGCGCAGCGCGATTTCGCCGCGATTGGCGATAAGGATGCGTTTGATGGCCATCTGCGGCCCTTACGCGATTACGACAAGGGGTTGGTCAAATTCGACCGGCTGCGCGTTCTCGACGAGAATCGCGGTGACAGTACCGGCGGTGGGCGCGACGATCGGGTTCATCACCTTCATCGCTTCGATGATCAGCAGGGTATCGCCTGCCTTGACCGCCTGGCCGACCGAGACGAAATTGGGAACGCCGGGTTCACCGGCGAGATAGCAGGTGCCAACCATCGGCGATTTGACGGCGTTTGCGTCAACCGCAGGCGCAGCAGCAGGGGCGGCTACAGGAGCAGCGGCGGCGGCAGGCGCGGCCACGGGTGCCGGAGCGGCGGCAAAGTGTTGCACAGGCGCTGCGGTCAACTGACGGGCGACGCGGATTTTGCGGTCACCGTCCTCGACTTCGATCTCGGACAATCCGGTTTCGGCAAGAAGTTCAGCCAGTTCGCGCACCAGTTTGCCGTCGATGGCCATGTTTTCGGCTTTTTCGCCGCGGTCGTGCCCCATTTTGTTGTTCCTCGCGGGTATTGTCACAGGCCTCGCGCCATGCCCGCATGCCGTGTTGCTGGCAAGGGGTTGTGTGTTCTGCGCGTGGAAAAGCTTAGCGTTAAAGCCGCGCGGCGGCCTCAAGCGCGACGACATAACTATTGGCACCGAAGCCCGCAACGGAGCCCTTGGCGGCCATGCCGACGAGGGATTTGTGACGGAATTCCTCGCGCTTATGGGGGTTTGACAAGTGGACCTCGATCACCGGCACGGTGATCGATTTGATCGCATCGTGGATAGCGATGGAGGTGTGGGTATAGGCGCCAGCGTTGAGCAATACCGCTTTTACGCCACTGGCGTGGGCTTCGTGCAGCCAATCGACAAGGTGGCCTTCGTGGTTTGACTGGCGCACGTCAACCTCAAGGCCGAGCTCTTGCGCGCGGTCTTCAAGCATTCCTGCGATATCATCGAGCGTATCGGAGCCGTAAATCTCGGGCTCACGCAGGCCGAGCATGTTGAGGTTGGGTCCGTTGAGCACGAACACGGTCGTGCTGGCCCCTGATGCGTCGGAAAGGGCGGGCTCGGTCATGGCAAATCCCCGGAAGGTGGCAGTTGCCGAACCTGATAGCTTGTGCCCGCAGACAAGCAAGCGGTTGTGGCGCAGTGCCGGTGGACTGTACCGGTGATGGAAGAGGCGTCAAAACTGTCCTGGAGGTCCGCCCTGACCCGGTGGTGGCGGGCCGATCATCTGGGTGGCGGGGGGCTGGCTATCGCCAAAGGCCTCTTGCTCGGGCCCTGCCTCTTCCGGCAACTCTTCGGGTTCTGCAAAACCGCCACTGGAAGACGAACTGCCTGAAGCGGCGAGAGAAAGCGCCTCTTTGGAGCGCTGTTCGGCTTGCTCGGCCTTGGCTTCAACGGCGGCAAGGCGGGCTTCCAGATCGGCGTTGGGGGAAGGGCTGCTGCCACACCCTGCAAGCAGCAGGGCGGGCAACAGCATAGGGAGAACACGGCGTGGTTTGACGCCGTTATGGGGTGCGGTGGTGGCTTTTATCCGGTCATGCATGGTTGTTTGGGCCTGAACATGTGCTGTCCGGCAATAGCAACTGAAGGTTACCAGAAGCTAACCACACCCTATCGGATCGTTTAACGGTCCGAACCTTTGACTTTGCCCCATTGGCGTGCGGCGGTGTAGCCAAGGTAGCCGGTGCCGAACAAGGCGTAGAGCGGTTCGGGCAAGCCGTTGAGATAGGCATTGATGCCGCTGGCGATGGATTGCGCGGCGTCCGGGCGGAATGCGGCGATGATGCCCATCGGCAAGGCCCACAGGATCATGGCATACATGACATAGAGAAAGCC
>CAZSTP010000284.1:0-3488 GCA_964609325.1 uncultured Novosphingobium sp.
AACCGCCGTTTCCAGTCCCACGAAAATGGCCTCACCAATCAGATAGTGCCCGATGTTCAATTCGGCCAGTTGCGGAATGGCGGCAATCGGCTGGACGTTCTCATAAGTCAGCCCGTGGCCAGCATGCGGCTCGATACCATTGACCGTCGCCAGCGCTGCCATATCGGCAATACGCTTCAGTTCCACGGCAATCGCGTCGCCTTGCGCATGGGCATATTCGCCCGTGTGCAGTTCAACCACCGGCGCGCCAAGCTTCATCGCCGCCTCGATCTGGCGCGGCTCTGGCGCTATGAACAGGCTGACGCGGATTCCGGCATCGGTCAGACGGCTGACGATCGGGGCAAGGCGGTTATGTTGCCCTGCCGCGTCCAGACCGCCTTCGGTCGTACGCTCTTCGCGCCGTTCGGGCACGATGCAGGCCGCGTGCGGCTTATGGCGCAGCGCGATCTCGACCATTTCATCGGTCGCGGCCATTTCAAGGTTCAACGGCAGATTGGTCGCCGCCTGGATGCGCGCCAGATCCTCGTCGCGGATATGGCGACGGTCCTCGCGCAAGTGCGCCGTGATACCGTCTCCGCCCACACTGGCGACGATCTCTGCCGCGCGCACCGGATCGGGATGGTCCCCGCCGCGCGCATTACGGATCGTGGCGACGTGATCGATATTGACGCCAAGCCGAAGGCGCGGGGGCAAAAGCACGCTCATCAGGCGGCTGCCCGACTTCCGGGCTTCACTGCTGGAATCGACGCCAGTTCCGGTGGCAATTCATCGGGTGCATATGTCGGGAAGTTCAGTGCGACGAGCGGGAAGAAGGGGACGCCCAGTTCCACCGCTCCTGCTGACCGGTCAATAAGCGAGGCAGCAGCGATCACTTCGCCACCGGCTGCTTCAATCGCGGCAATAGCTTCACGGCTGGAGAGGCCGGTGGTGACCACGTCCTCAACCATGAGCACTTTGTCGCCGGGGTTGAGCGTAAAACCACGACGCAGTTCGAATGTCCCGGTGGGGCGTTCGACGAACATCGCATCCACGCCCAGCGCGCGGCCCATCTCGTGCCCGATAATCACACCGCCCATGGCAGGCGCGACAACCTTCTGGATTTGCGAACGGATCTCGCGCGGAATCTTCTGGGCTATCGCCACCGCCAGCCGAGAGGCGCGCATGGGGTCCATCAGCACGCGGGCGCATTGCAGATAGTGCGCGCTGTGGCGTCCTGACGAAAGCAGGAAGTGTCCTTCAAGCAAGGCTTGGCTTGAGCGGAATTCGGAAAGGATCTCGTCTTCGAGCATGAAACACCTGAAGGTCATGAAAGTGCTTGCGCAAATGGCGCTTGCGCAAGCTTGCGGCAACTCTTTTCGACACGGCTATCCGGTGGCCGAAAGGGCATTGCCCCAATGGGTGTGCGCTTGCGCGGAAAAAAAGGCGACCAGCCGCTTGAGGCTTATGGCAAGCGCGCGTATAGGCCGGACCATTCGAGGGACTTAAACTAGCGTGAAAGCGCCATTCGGCGCAGCGCGAAAGCGCTCGCAAACAGGGAAAAGCGGAAACTTAGACGATGAGTCTTGCTGATACCGCCCGCTCCATGGGCAAAGCAATTAGGACCCTTGGCGTTGTCGCCGCGCTGGCATTTGGGACGCAGGCTATTGCCGCTGCACCCATTGCGCCGGTTGCTGCACCAGCGCCAGTGGTTGCCGCTCCTGATTCGGCAGCGCCTGCTGCTGATGCAGCCGCAGCAACCGTTGATAAGGGCTATTACGTTCCCATGAAGCCGACGCCCGGCAAGGGCCAACCGGTTGCCAAGGGGTGGACCTTCCAGGACCAGTATTCCGATACCGGCAAAGAAGCGCTGTGGATGCATGATTACCTGCTGATGCCGGTGATCGTCGTGATCTCGCTGCTGGTGCTTGGTCTGTTGCTGGTCGTGATGGCCAGGTTCAACAAGCGCGCCAATCCGGTCGCTTCGAAAACCAGCCATAACACGCTGATCGAAGTGATCTGGACGCTGGTTCCGGTGTTGATCCTTGTGGTCATCGCGGTGCCTTCGATCCGTTTGCTGGCGCACCAGTATGAACCGGCACCAAAGGGTGCGGTGACTGTCAAGGTTACCGGCTATCAGTGGTATTGGGGTTATACGTATCCTGACAACGGCGGCTTTGAAGTCGTTTCGAACATGCTGTCGGATGCCGATGCACTCAAGGCGGGTGAGCCTGCACAGCTTGCGGTGGATAACCGCATGGTTGTTCCAGTGGGTGAACCTATCCGTATCCAGACCATCGGCTCTGACGTGATTCACGCGTTCGCGGTGCCGTCGCTCTGGTTCAAGATGGATGCGGTCCCCGGCCGGATCAATGAAAAGGTGCTAATCATCAAAGAGCCCGGCGTTTATTACGGCCAGTGCTCCGAATTGTGCGGTGCCCGTCATGGTTACATGCCGATCGCGGTTGAAGCTCTGCCGCGTGACAAGTTCGAGGCTTGGGTGAAAACCCAACCCGGCGGTACGGTTGGTCCTGCGGCGGAAACCGCTGCGGCACCTGCTGCCCCCGCCCCGGTTGCTGATGCTGCGCCCGCAGCGCCAGCAGCCTGACGCTAGGTTCATGGACAAGGTTTGACCGAAATGGCCACCATACCCGCAAACGAAGGCTTCGATGCGCATGATCATGCGCACGACCACGATCATGATCACAAGCCGGGCTTTTTTGCCCGCTGGTTCATGTCCACCAATCACAAGGATATCGGCACGCTCTATCTGATCTTCGCGATTTTCGCAGGGATCATCGGTGGCGCAGTGTCGGGTATCATGCGTGCCGAACTTGCCCAGCCGGGCATCCAGTACCTTGGCTATTTCGCCGAACTGCTGGGCACCGCAAACCCGAGCTTTGACCAGCAACTCCACTTGTGGAACGTGCTGATCACCGCGCACGGCCTGATCATGGTCTTCTTCATGGTCATGCCCGCCATCATCGGCGGTTTCGGCAACTGGTTCGTCCCCCTCATGATCGGTGCGCCAGACATGGCCTTCCCGCGCATGAACAACGTGTCGTTCTGGCTGACCTTTGTGGGCTTCTGCTCGCTGATGATGTCGGCGTTCATGCCGGGCGGCACAGGCCAGGGCGCGGGCACGGGCTGGACGGTCTATGCACCGCTTTCCACTTCGGGTTCGGTCGGTCCTGCGGTCGACTTTGCGATCTTCTCGCTTCACCTTTCGGGTGCAGGCTCGATCCTTGGTGCCGTCAACTTCATCACCACCATCTTCAACATGCGCGCGCCGGGCATGACCCTGCACAAGATGCCGCTGTTCGTGTGGTCGGTGCTGGTCACCGCGTTCCTGCTGCTCCTGGCCCTGCCGGTGCTGGCCGCTGCCATCACCATGCTGCTGACCGACCGCAACTTCGGCACGACCTTCTTCGATCCTGCCGGCGGTGGTGACCCGGTTCTCTACCAGCACCTGTTCTGGTTCTTCGGCCACCCCGAAGTGTACATCATGATCC
>CAZSTP010000285.1:0-3457 GCA_964609325.1 uncultured Novosphingobium sp.
GCACACCGCGATAAATCGGATCTTCCATCGCACGGCCCGTGCCCAGCGCCACGCATGAAAGCGGGTCTTCGGCAACGCTGACCGGCAAGCCGGTTTCTTCGCGCAGATGTTCGTCCAGACCGCGAATCAAGGCGCCGCCACCGGTGAGCACAATGCCCTGGTCGACGATGTCTGCGGCCAGTTCGGGCGCGGTGTTTTCCAGCGCGATACGCACGCCTTCGACAATCGCACCGATGGGTTCGGACAGCGCTTCGGCGACATTGGCCTGCGTGATCGTGATTTCCTTGGGCACGCCGTTCACAAGGTCGCGGCCCTTGATCGCAATCGTTTCACCCACGCCATCGGCAGGAACCGTGGCGATGCCATATTCCTTCTTGATGCGTTCTGCCGTGCCTTCGCCGATCAGCAGGTTGTGATGGCGGCGAACGTAGGAGACGATGGCTTCGTCCATCTTGTCACCACCGACGCGCACCGAGGTGGTATAGGCCAGCCCGCGCAACGAGAGCACGGCGACTTCGGTCGTGCCGCCGCCGATATCGACGACCATGGAACCGATCGGTTCGGTGACGGGCATATCAGCACCGATTGCCGCTGCCATCGGTTCGAGGATCAGGTAAACCTGGCTGGCGCCGGCGTTGCTGGCAGCATCGCGGATCGCGCGCTTTTCAACCGAGGTGGCGCCCGAGGGCACGCAGATCACGATTTCGGGGAAGCGCAGCAGGCTTTTTGATCCGTTCACCTTGCGGATGAAGTGCTTGATCATTTCTTCGGCCACTTCGATATCGGCAATCACGCCATCGCGCAGCGGACGGATCGCTTCGATGTTGTCAGGCGTTTTGCCCATCATCATCTTGGCGTCATCGCCCACGGCCTTGACCCGCTTGATGCCGTTGATTGTCTCGATAGCGACGACCGAAGGTTCGTTCAAAACAATGCCACGATCCTGCACGTAAACCAGCGTGTTGGCCGTGCCGAGATCGATCGCAATGTTCTGCGAGCCGAATTTGAAGAATCGCGAAAAGATCGAAGCCATCAGAAAATCCGTAAATAAACTGCGGTTTGGCGCACGGGCACGCGCCAGACCCCTCCAGAATGTGCGCCCGGGAAGGTGGCTCACTAGCAGGGGTTTCCGGTAAAACCCATAGGCTTGTGTGCGATTGGATGGATAACTTTTCCGCTTGTCTCGAAAAAAGGCAGGTTCGGCGCTAGGGTAGGCCCGAATATGAGAACCATCCGCCGCCTTCCTGAAACTTTGATCAACCGGATTGCCGCCGGTGAGGTGGTTGAACGCCCCGCCAGCGCGCTCAAGGAACTGGTCGAAAACGCCATTGATGCGGGCGCTGTCCACGTTCACGTGCGCCTGTCCGAAGGCGGCCTTGCGATGATTGAGGTGTCGGATGACGGCTGCGGGATGCGGCCTGACGAGATCGAACTCGCGCTGGAACGGCATGCCACGTCAAAGCTGCCCGACGAGGCCATCGAGCACGTCGAAACGCTGGGTTTCCGGGGCGAGGCACTGCCCTCGATAGCATCGGTAGCACGGGTGACCATCGAGAGCCGCCCGCAAGGCAGCACCGAGGGTTGGAAGCGCGTGGTCGACAATGGCGTGCTCCTTTCCGAAGGCCCCGCCGCCTTGCCTCCCGGCACGCGCGTGCGGGTGGAGCATCTGTTCGAGAAAATCCCCGCCCGCCGCAAGTTCCTGCGCAGTGCGCGCTCGGAATGGGCCGCCGCGCAAGACGTGGTGCGACGCTTGGCGATGGCGCGGCCGGACATCGGCTTTACGCTGGAGCATGATGGCCGCCGCGCGCTGCATGTGCAGAGCGACGAGACGCTGGAAGCGCGCGTGGCGCAACTGGTGGCGCGCGAATTGGCGGGCAATTCGGTGGCGGTCGATCTGGCGCGCGGCGATTACCATCTCGTCGGCGTGGCGGGCCTGCCCACGTTCAATCGCGGCGTGGCCGATCACCAGTACCTGTTCGTGAACGGGCGTCCGGTGAAGGACCGGCTGCTGATCGGCGCGGTGCGCGGGGCCTATGCCGATATGCTGGCGCGTGATCGTCATGCGGTGCTGGCCTTGTTTTTGCAGGTTCCGGGCAGCGAAGTGGACGTCAACGTGCACCCCGCCAAAACCGAAGTGCGCTTTCGCGATCCGCAACTGGTGCGCGGCATGGTCGTCTCCGGCCTGCGCCAAGCCTTGTCGAGCGGGGACCGGCGTTCGGCGCAGGCCCCTTCGGCCAGCGCGATGGCGGCGTGGCAGGCTGAGCCGATTGCGCCCGAATCCGGACCCGGTCTGCCGCAGCAAGGATCGATCTTCGCCCAGCAGTGGCGGCCCGAAGCGCGTGTTTCCGATGCCGGACAGGTCTGGCGCGGCTATGAACAGGCGCTGATGGCTCCCATTGCGGCCCGCGCCGAAGAAGCGTCCGAACCGGTCGTGCCCGCAACGCAGCATCCGTTGGGTGTGGCGCGGGGCCAAGTGGCCAATACTTATATCGTGGCAGAGGCCGAGGATGGCCTTGTGATCGTCGATCAACACGCCGCGCATGAACGGTTGGTGCTCGAACGCTTGCGTGCTGGCGGTGCAGGGCAGGGCGCTGCGCCCAGTCAAGCGTTGCTGATCGGCGAAGTGGTTGAACTGGAAGAAGTGGCGTGTGACCGGTTGGAGGACGCATCGGCACAGTTAGCCGAGTTCGGGCTTGTGCTCGAACGTTTCGGGCCGGGGGCGATGCTGGTGCGCGCCATTCCGGCGGCCTTGGCCAAAGGCGATCCGGCCAAGCTGGTCGCCGATGTAGCCGATGATCTGGCGCAGAACGGCGATGCGCTGCTCTTGGGCGAGAAGCTTGATCTGGTATTGGCCACGATGGCCTGCCACGGCTCGGTGCGGGCGGGGCGCGTGCTATCGGTGGCGGAAATGAACGCGCTGCTGCGCGAAATGGAAGTGACGCCGCGATCGGGCCAGTGCAATCATGGTCGCCCGACGTGGGTCAAGCTGGCACACGGCGATATCGAAAAGCTTTTCGGGAGAAAATGATGCCAACCTTGCCACGCAGTGCGCTGATCGTCGTCGGGCTTTTCGGCCTTGCCGCTTGCGGGGAAAAAGAGCCGGGCGATGCCGAGGCGATTGCGGCGGTCAATACGGCGCAAGATATGAAGGCTCCGGTTGAACCTTTGACGCTGCAACCGATCCTCTCACCCGACATTACCAAAAACAAGCTGCACGGCACCGGCTGCGCGTTTGTGCCCGAAGGCGGCGGGATTGGCGCGGTGCTTTTGGCGCAAGACAAGCGCGGGGTAATCAAAGTGGCCGATACGCTCGTCATCCTCGCGCCCGATGCCGGTAGCGCCAAGCTGCCGATGGGCAGTTGGTCGCACTATACCGGCAAGGAAAACGCGCTCACGCTCACCGCCAGCAGTCCGGTGACGCCGCTGGGCACCGGGCAGCAATTCAAGGGCAAGCTGG
>CAZSTP010000286.1:0-3454 GCA_964609325.1 uncultured Novosphingobium sp.
CGCACCGGATCGACCGGGCCGACGTAGTAAATCACGCGGCCCTTGAAATCGACAGGCAGTTCCTCACCCTTGGCGAGCATGTCCTTGATGCGCTTGTGCGCGGCATCGCGGCCCGTCAGCATCTTGCCGTTGAGCAGTAGGCGGTCACCCTGCTTCCAGCCCTGCACCTCTTCCGCCGTCAATGTATCGAGGTTCACGCGCTTGGCTGCCGAATCGGGCGCCCAGTGCACTTGCGGCCATTCATCCAGCTTGGGGCGTTCCAGATAGGCGGGGCCCGAACCATCGAGCGTGAAGTGCGCGTGGCGCGTGGCGGCGCAGTTCGGGATCATCGCCACAGGCTTGCCCGCTGCGTGGCATGGCGCGTCCATGATCTTGACGTCGAGGATGGTTGAAAGCCCGCCCAACCCCTGCGCACCGATGCCGAGCGCGTTGACCTTGTCGAAGATTTCGATGCGCATGCGCTCGATATCGGTCTGGGCCCCGCGCAGCTTCAACTGCGCCATGTCGATCGGCTCCATCAGCGCCTTTTTGGCGAGCAGCACGCAGTGTTCTGCCGTACCGCCGATGCCGATGCCGAGCATGCCCGGCGGGCACCAGCCTGCGCCCATCTGCGGGAGCATCTCGACCACCCAATCGACAATCGAATCGCTGGGATTCATCATCTTGAACTTGGATTTGTTTTCGGACCCGCCTCCTTTGGCCGCCACATCGACCGAAACCTTGCTGCCCTTGACCATGTCCACGTGCAGCACGCAGGGCGTGTTGTCGCGGGTGTTGCGGCGCGTGAACGCAGGATCGGCCAGCACCGAGGCGCGCAGCTTGTTGTCCGCATTCAGATAGGCGCGGCGCACGCCTTCATCGACCACGTCCTGCAAGGACATGTCCGATTCGAGGCGGCAATTCTGGCCCCACTCGATGAACACATTGACGATGCCGGTGTCCTGACAGATCGGACGGTGGCCTTCGGCACACATCCGGCTGTTGGTCAGGATTTGCGCAATCGCGTCCTTGGCGGCGGGGCCTTGTTCGGCCTCATAGGCATCGCCCAGCGCGCGGATATAATCCATCGGATGGAAATAGCTGATGTACTGGAGGGCATCTGCCACGCTTTCGATCAGATCTTCTTGCCTGATCGTTACCATTTCGGTCATCGGTCTTTGCTCCAAGTCCCCGGGAAACTGCCAACGCCCCTTACGCTTCGATAATCGACATGCAAATCCCTTGGAAAGCACAAGTCGATATTCTAAGGCGTTGGCGATGTTGATGGCCGCGCCTACAAGCCGTGGCGGATAAGCGAAATATGAGGTTGAAATGACCGTGGTTGAAGACCGCCCGGCATCGGCTGAGATGCTGACTGCCCGCCGCGCAATGATCGATAGCCAACTGCGCGTTACCGGGGTGAACTCGCCCACGATTCTTGCCGCTTTTGCCAAAGTGCCGCGCGAAGACTTCGTTCCAGCAGAACGCCGCGCCGTGGCCTATGCTGATCGTGCCGTGCCGCTGGGTGATGGCACCGCGCTTTCGCCTGCGCTGACTTATGGCCAGATGCTGGAAGCCGCCGAATTGGCCAAGGCTGACACCGTGCTGGTGATTTCGGCCAACGGTTATCTTGCTGCCCTTGCTACGGAGCTCGCAGGCAGCGTGACCAGCGCGGCAACGCTGGCAGCGGCGCAGGGCGGACCGTTTTCGGTGATCCTGATTGATGGCGCTGCCGAAGTCCTGCCCGATTCGCTGGCGAGTCTGCTGGCCGATGATGGCCGCGTGGTGACAGGTCTGGTGGACCGCAAGGTTACGCGGCTGGCTTTGGCGCGCAAAGCGATGGGCAAGGTTGTGCCAACCGCGCTGGGCGAAGCCGATTTTGCCGTTCTGCCCGAATTTGCAGCGCCCAAAAGCTGGAGTTTCTAAGGCTTATGCCTCCCCTCAAGGCTCTGCGCCTGTCAATGATGGCCAGCGCCACCCTTGCTTCATCAACGCCCGCCATGGCCGATGATCTGCGCGAGGCGCTGGTCAACGCCTACAATACCAACCCGACCTTGCAGGGTGCGCGGGCAACGCAGCGGGCCACCGATGAAGGGGTGCCGTTGGCGCGGGCGCGAGCATTGCCCAGCCTTTCGGGACAACTGAACTACACCACGTTCCTGCGGCAGAATCCGCTGTCGTTCGTGCTGCTCGATCACGCCAAGAGTGCCGATCTGAACCTTGGCCTGCCGGTCTATTCGGGCGGCGCGGTCAAGAACGCCATTCGTGCGGCCAAAACCCGGGTCGAGGCGGGGCAGGAAGATCTGCGCGCCACCGAAGCGGGCGTGTTTGCCCAAGTCGTTGCCGCCTATATGGACGTGATCCGCGACAGCGCGATTGTCGGCCTCAGCCGCAACAACGTCGAGGTGCTGGACGTCAACCTGAAGGCAACAGGAGATCGCTATGAAATCGGCGATCTTACCCGCACCGACGTTGCCCAGTCCGATTCGCGTCTGGCTCTGGCGCGCGGTGAACTGGCCAATGCCGAAGTCAATCTGATCGCCAGCCGCGAGCGTTATATCCAGGTTGTCGGCAAAGCGCCGGTCGATCTGGCCCCTCCGCCGCCCTTGCCCGGACTTCCTGCCACACCGGACGAAGCGGTGAACTTCGCACTCGAAAACAACCCGGACCTCAGTGCCGCGCGCGAACGCAGCAAGGCGGCGGGATATGATGTGAAGATTGCCAATGCGGCAAAGCTGCCCACCGTATCGCTCAGCACGCAGGGAAGTTATCAGAATTCGGCAGGCACGCTGGCAGGAGGGCAATCCTTCCAGCAACGTGTGACCACTGCACAAGCGGGCGTCAACGTGTCGATCCCGTTGTTTCAGGGCGGCGCTCCGGCAGCGCAAACCCGTCAGGCACAAGCGCGCGAAAGCGCCACGCTGGAACAGGAAATCGCGGTGGAGCGCGAAGTCATCGCTTCGGTGCGTTCCTCCTTCGCTTCGTGGCGCGCAGCCAACGAAATCATCGCGATGAACCAGACGGCGGTCGATGCAGCCGCGCTCAGCCTTGAAGGCGTGCGCGCGGAAAACACCGTGGGCAACCGCACGATCCTCAACATTCTGGACGCCGAGCAGGAATTGCTGCGCGCGCAAGTGCAGCTCGTTGCCGCACGCCGCAATGCCTATGTGGCCGGGTTCAACCTGCTGGCCGCCATGGGCCGCGCGCAGGCACAAGACCTCGGCCTGGATGGCGGCGCGCTCTATGATCCGCAGACCAATTATGACCGGGTCCGGCACCGCATGTTCGATTGGGACCGCGATTCCGATCCTGTAGCCGTATCGACACGTACCGTTGACACACCCGCCCAGAATGCGACAATTGCGCCTACGCCGATTCCATAAAAAGAATCGGTATCAGGGACTTCCGGGGAATAATCTTCAATGGGCCAAGTGGGCGAGCCATCCGTCGAGGAAATCCTCGCATCGATCAAAAA
>CAZSTP010000287.1:0-3445 GCA_964609325.1 uncultured Novosphingobium sp.
TGCTGCATTTGGCCAGGGCACTTACTCGTTGACCGAAAGCTTCCGGATTGTGGCCGGTGGGCGTTATACCAAGGAAGACCGTACGCAGTTGACCGCACTTGCGTCGGGCGGGCTGCCTGGCGTGGTGCTGCCTCCTCTCGGGGCACCTTTCACCGGTGATCAGGAGTTCAAGCGCTTTACCTGGAAGCTCGGCATCGAAGCGGATGTCGGTCCGGCATCGCTGCTTTATGCCAACGTCTCGACAGGTTTCAAAGCCGGTGGCTTTTACGTCGCGTCGCCACCAAACAACACCTTCAAGCCTGAAAAGCTTACCGCCTATACGTTGGGCTCAAAGAACCGCTTCCTTGATGGCCGGGTGCAGCTGAACCTTGAAGCCTTTTACTGGGATTACACCGATCAGCAGATCTCGTTTGTCGGTCCGGTCCAGTCCGGTCCGATTTCGGTTCCCGGCGGCGTCACGATCAATGCCGGTAGCGCCAGAATGTATGGCGTCGATACCGAACTGCGCGTGAAGGTCGGTGATAACGGCCTGTTCTCGGCTGATTTCCAGTACCTGAATGCCAAGTACAAGACGTTGGCATACACCGCAATCTCGGCATCTGGTGGGCCAATCCGCAACGGTTGTTCGGTGACGAACGGTCGTCAGGCAAACCCCGGCACGCCGATCCCTTCGCGGTTGTTCGATATTGATTGTTCGGGATCGCCGACGATCAATTCGCCCGAATTTTCGCTGAACCTGGGATATGATCATGAAATCCCGGTCGGGGATCTCATGCTGGTGCTGGGCGGCCGGACGAGAATTGAATCAAGCCGCTTTACCAACATCGAGTACCTGCCTGAACAAAAGCAAGGCGGCTACATGACGTCGGATGCCTACGTGACGCTTGAAGGGCCTGACAAGACATGGTCGCTGACTGGCTTCATCAATAACATTGAAAACGAGACTATTTTGGGCGGAACTGTTGTGCGTCCGGTTCTGCAGACGGTCTATTCGGTATTGCGTCCGCCACGCACCTATGGCGTGCGGGCATCGTTCAACTTCTGATTTGAACACACCGCAAATTAAAAGCCCTGCCAGTGCGTCATGCATTGGCAGGGCTTTTTCGTATTTTGGACTTTTGAAACTGGTCGCCTAAACGGGTAGAGCGTGACGACGTTGATTTAGACCGCGCAAGGGCCTGTTGGAAGCTTATGTCAGATACTGCGCATCATGCAGGCCCAAGTCCGGCGCACGAACAAGAAGTGCAGCGCCAGCCAAACCCGCACGTCTTGCGGGCATCGGCCAAGATCCAAGCAGCGGCCTCCCGATGCGAGGCGATGATTGACCATGCTCGCACCCAGATTATGGCGGTCGGCGTTGATCGCTTCAACGTCAATGAAGTGTTGCGGCAGGCTGGCGGATCAAAAGCAACACTGGCGAAGTATTTCGGGGATCGCACCGGCTTGATTGCTGCCGCTATCGGAGCTGAGGCGCGTTCGGCCATGGCAGCGCTTAGTTTTAGCACCGTACTTCCGCATTCGCTGCCGCTGCGCGAGGCGCTTGAGCGCACACTTGGCGGTGTGTTGCGATTTTATCTGACACCGGGCGCGTTATCACTTTACCGCGCCGTGATCGGGGCTGCCAATGGAGACCCGCGCGGAGCCGCCGCATTTTATCATGAAGGCCATGCGGTAGTAGTTCGCACGATTGCCAACCTTCTTGAGGAGCGCAAAGGGCAGGATGTCCCTGCAGACCTGGATACCCAAAATGTTGCCGATCAACTTGTCCATGTCATTCGCGCAGGATTGTACGAGCGGGCGCTTATTGGAATTGATCAGCCGCCTTTCGATGAAAGTGAGATCAGCGCCACAATAGCAACCACACTAAATCTGATCATGCCAGGGTTGGCGTTACACGCAGACCCTTGACCGACGGCCGCCGCCTTAATATGTACCGCAGGTACACAAAAAATGAGGGAGACGGCAGTGTCTTGGCTTCAGAACGCTTGGTATATGGGGGCATGGGCCGACGAGGTCGGCAGCAGCGGCTTATCGCGCCAAATTGCCGATAAGCCGGTCTATTTTTTCCGTCTGAGTAATGGGCAGATTGCAGCATTGCTTGATCGCTGTCCGCACCGGTTTGCACCTTTGTCAAAAGGTGAGCGCGAGGGTGACACGGTAGTCTGCGGGTATCACGGCCTTGCGTTTTCAGCTGCGGGCAAGTGTGTGCGCAATCCATTTTCTGACCGGATTCCGGCAGGATCCGATATTCCCGCATTCGATATTGCCGAAAAAGATGGCATCGTATGGTTGTGGGGTGGTGCTGCCGGAACGGCCGAGCCTGCGCTTATTCCGGATTTCAACTTCGTACCCGACACGCCGCACAGCCGGACTGTTCGCGGTTACACTTTGATGCGCGCAAATTATGAATATGGGACCGACAACCTGCTTGATCTTTCCCATATCGAATTTGTGCATAAGGGCACCTTTGCCGGACAAGGCGTGATCTTTGCCGGCGACCATAGCGTCCATGCAGATGGCAATACCCTGCATTCGAACTGGTGGATGCCTGACATTGCGCCCCCTTCTGTGGCACAGGGCATGTTTCCGCCGGAAGCCAAAGTCGACCACTGGTTGGATATGCGGTGGAATGCGCCGGCGACGATGCGATTGAATGTAGGCGTAACGGCGCACGGCGCCGGGCGCGAGGCCGGATTTGAAGTGCCACAGGCGCATATCCTGACCCCGGCAGATGACCACACCACCCATTATTTCTGGTCATCCACCCGGTATCATGATCTCGATAACCCTGAAGTCGACGCGATGCTATTGTCTCTCTTCGGTGATGCCTTCGACATTGAAGACAAGCCGATGATCGAAGCTGCCTATGACAATGTCAGAGGCAAAGATTTCTGGAAGGAAAAGCCTGTGTCACTTGGCATTGACCAAGGTGGCACACGGGCAAGACGCATTCTTGAAAAACTGATTGCGCAGGAAAAAGAAGTGGAGGCCTGATGGTCTCTAACTACGCCGCGAAAACTCGCCAAGGGATCAGCCTACTCACACCAGCGGGCTAATCCCTTGGCATCGAGCATTAAATCGCGTGTTCGTCTTCTTGTGTCAGCTTTGCCAGATCGCCCCCGATCGGTTGCTTGCCGGGTTTGGCGCGGCGGAACGGGTCAAAGCTTTTGCGGTCTGCATCAAAAGTCATGTCCCAAGGAATATCATCGCCCCGAAAGATTGCGGGTGCGTTTTGTGCCCATAACAACGAACCAAATTTGAAGTCCCAGGCACGCGGCACCCAGCTGTCATCCAAGTAGTCTGTGTCAGCGTGATATTCGGCTTCGCCAGCATGGCCCGGCATTTCGCAGTAATAATAGATCGCGCTGGAAATGCGGTGGCGCGATATGCCGCCGCTGGTGTTCATCGTCGTGTTCTTCCAGCCCTTGTTATCCATGATGTTGGC
>CAZSTP010000288.1:0-3432 GCA_964609325.1 uncultured Novosphingobium sp.
GGTGTTACGCTGGAGCCGGTAGCGATCACGATGTTCTTGGCGGTGACCTTCTGCCCAGCGACGGTGACCGTGTGCGCATCATCAAACGCGGCATAGCCCTTGAGCCATGTCACTTTGTTCTTCTTGAACAGGAACTCGATCCCGCCGGTCAGTTGCTTGACCGAATCCAGCTTTTGCGCCTGCATCGCGGTAAGGTCGAGCGTGACCGGGCCGGTTTTGATGCCGTAAGTGTTGAACGTGCCGTTGGTGGCTTCGTCAAACATTTCCGACCCGTGCAGCAGCGCTTTCGACGGAATGCAACCGACGTTGAGGCATGTTCCGCCCAGCGTCTCACGCCCGTCGGCGCAGGCCGTTTTCAGGCCCAGTTGCGCTGCGCGAATGGCCGCAACATAGCCGCCGGGACCGGCACCGATAACCAGAACGTCGTAATCGTATTCAGCCATGGAATGTTGTGTCCTGAAGTTCATTCTAAAGTGGGCTTACGCAAAATAAGCCGGTCGACTGCCACATCAAGTTCTTCGCGGGTATAGTGCGCAAACCGCGCATCGATTTTCAATTGCGAGCTATCGCAGGTCTGAACGGCCTCATGGGATACGACGGTGAAGGCGTTATCGCCAAAAGCCTTCAGGAAATCACTGGGTTGAAGGCGATTTATGTATTGAACATCGTTTTCGAGCCACCAGCGCCATTGCCGATCTGAATACCGGAGATAATTCTTCGGATGGACCGAACGATCATAAATCGTCAAATGATCAGTATAGACGATCTGCTGTGCAACGTATCCACCCGGCCGCACAATGCGGCGCAAATCAGCACACAGTGCAGGTACGGCGTTGCGTGGAATATGTTCCATGACATCGCTTGAAATTACGAGGTCGACCGTCCCATCGGCGATTGCACGAAGCGATCCCGTTGGATCGACGATGTATTCAAACCCGAGCAGTTCGTAAGCTTCATCAAAAGTTTTGGTTGCCAAAACCTGATCGAGCAGCGCTTCTGCCTTGGCAATGGCTTCTGGCGACCGGTCGGTTTCAGAAGCCAGACGCCGACGCAATTCAGTGGCGTAATGCAAAAACCCTGCAAACTGCCTGTTGTCCCAAACATCGAACAACTTGATCTGCACGTCGTAAAACAGGCGGGTGAACATGGCCTCCCAGTGCACCCAACCTGTACCCAGTTCCATCAACTGCATACCATCGGCAATCGCGCCGCAACTTTCGATCGCCTTTAAATTGCCATCCGCACGCTTGAAATAATGTGACTGAACAGAACTGCCCCGCTTGCGGCCGCCCAATGCGTTCCCAAGCGATCGATAGGTTTTCCGCGTAAAACTGTTTACAGAAAAGATCTTCAGCGCAGTTGCTGCCAGCCTGTATTTAAGCACGTAGATCCCCTTTGAAACCACCGATTCGAAGTCAGAGGTCTATCAGTAACCTTGTCGGATCTTCAATCGCTTCTTTGATTGTCTTCAACGCGGTCACAGCCTCACGTCCATCAATGATGCGGTGATCGTATGACAGCGCGATGTACATCATCGGGCGGATCACGATTTCGCCATTGCGGACAACCGGACGGTCTTCGATGCGGTGCAGGCCGAGCACGGCGGACTGCGGCGGGTTGATGATCGGGGTGGACATCAGGCCGCCGAACACGCCGCCGTTCGAGATGGTGAAGGTGCCGCCCTTCATGTCTTCCATCGTCAGCGATCCATCACGCGCCTTCTTGCCATAATCGGCAATCGACTTTTCGATGGCGGCAAAGCTGAGCTTATCGACATCGCGCACCACCGGCACAACCAGACCGTTCGGGGCCGAAACCGCAACCGAGATATCAACGTAATCGAAATAGACGATCTCATCGCCCTGCATCTGCGCGTTGACGGCAGGGATGTCCTTGAGCGCCAGCACCGATGCCTTGGCGAAGAACGACATCAGGCCAAGCTTCACGCCGTGCTTCTTTTCGAACACGTCCTTGTATTTGTTGCGCGCTTCCATCACCGCGCCCATGTCCACGTCGTTGAACGTGGTGAGCATGGCGGCGGTTTCTTGCGCGCTTTTCAGGCGCTTGGCGATGGTCTGGCGCATACGCGTCATCTTCACGCGCTCTTCATTGCGACCGGCCACGGGAGCGGCGGCAACTGGCGAAGCTGCGGCAGGGGCCGATGCGACAGGCGCAGGTGCTGCTTGCTTGGCTTGGGCTGCGGCCGTGACGTCTTCCTTGGTCAGGCGGCCGTCCTTGCCGGTGCCTTTGACGCTGGAAGGATCAATGCCATATTCCAGCACCGCGCGGCGCACGGCAGGCGAGAGCACGGCGGCATCGCCACTTGCGGCCTCGGCCGGAGCAGGAGCCGCAGCGGCGGGGGCTTGAGCGGCAGGTGCCGGTGCAGCGGCAACGGCGCTGCCGCTTGCTTCGATCAACGCCAGCAATGCGCCGACAGAGACGGTATCGCCTTCATTGGCGACAAGGGCACCCATCACCCCAGCAGACGGCGCAGGCACTTCGACCGCGACCTTGTCAGTCTCGAGGCTGACAATCGGCTCATCCAGAGCGACCGCTTCACCCGGCTTCTTCAGCCACTGGCCAACGGTTGCTTCGCTGACGCTTTCACCCAGCGTTGGAACCTTAACTTCAATCGACATAATGCAATTCCTTGGGGAGAAGGAAAAATCAGGAAAATCAGGATTTCTTCTGGCGACGGATTTCACCGCGCACCGAAAGGCCCAATGCATCGGCAACCAGCGCGCCTTGCTCGCTGGCGTGGCGGCTGGCGAGGCCCGTTGCAGGCGATGCCGAAGCTTGGCGTCCGGCATAGCGTGCGCGGGCGACTTTGCATTTGGCGGCCTTCAGCGATTCCTCGATCAGCGGTTCGACGAAGAACCACGAACCGTTGTTCTTGGGTTCTTCCTGACACCACACGACGTGTTCAAGATTGGGCATGCGCGCCAGACGGATTGCCAGCGGATCACCCGGGAAGGGGTAAAGCTGTTCCAGACGGATCACCTGGGTATCGGTGATCCCGGCGGAATTGCGCGCTTCCATAAGATCGTACGAGACTTTGCCCGAACACAGCACGACGCGCTTGGTATCCTTGTCTGCCGAACCGTTGGTGTCCGACAGGATGCGCATGAAGTGTCCGTCGCCGATGAAATCGGACGCGACCGACTTTGCCAGCGGGTGGCGCAGCAGGCTCTTGGGCGTCATGATAATCAGCGGCTTGCGGAACGGGCGGTGCATTTGCCGCCGCAGCACGTGGAAGTAGTTGGCCGGTGTGGTGATGTTGCACACCTGGATGTTATCTTCGGCGCAAAGCTGGAGATAGCGCTCCATCCGGGCCGAGGAGTGTTCCGGCCCCTGACCTTCATAACCGTGCGGCAGCAGCATGACGAGGCCGTTGGCGCGCAGCCACTTGGCTTCGGATGCGGCGATGTACTG
>CAZSTP010000289.1:0-3416 GCA_964609325.1 uncultured Novosphingobium sp.
TGGGTGGCCGAATGATTGGCGCGGATCGCATCGCGGCGCTCCACGTCGATATCCAGCTTGACCACATCGCCAACCTTGATGCTGCCCGCGTTGACCGTCGCATTGTGTGCGTGCAGGCGTCCCAAAGGCTTGGCGGTATCGCTCACTGCCAGAACCAGACCGTCACCGCCGGTGATCGTGCCCGCATCGCCCGTCTGTCCGCCGCTTTCGCCATAGAACGGCGTCTGGTTGACGATGACCGTCACGGTATCGCCGGTGCCAGCGCTGTCTACTTCCTTGCCGTCCTTGACCAGCGCGACGACTTGCGCCTCGCCGGTGGTGGCCGTGTAGCCGGTGAACTCGGTCGCTCCGACGCGTTCGGCGATGTCGAACCAGACCTCACTATCCGCTGCTTGACCCGAGCCCTTCCACGCCGCGCGCGCAGCCGCCTTCTGCTGCGCCATGGCCGCATCAAAGCCTTCGCGATCAACGGTGATCCCGCGTGCGCGCAAGGCGTCCTCGGTGAGATCATAGGGGAAGCCGAAGGTGTCATAGAGCTTGAACGCGGTTTCGCCCGGAAGCTTGTCACCCTCACCCAAAGTGCCGGTCGTCTCGTCAAGCAGCTTGAGCCCGTTCGACAGGGTGCGGCGGAATTGTACTTCCTCGCGCAGCAGTGTTTCCTCGATCAGGGGCTGTGCGCGGCCAAGCTCGGGATAGGCTGCGCCCATTTCGGCCACCAGCGCCGGGACCAGACGGTGCATCAACGGATCGCGCGCACCCAGCAGATGGGCGTGGCGCATCGCGCGGCGCATGATCCGGCGCAGCACATAACCGCGTCCTTCATTTGAAGGCAGCACGCCATCGGCCAGCAGGAAGCTGGTCGAGCGCAAGTGATCTGCGATGACCCGGTGGCTGGCGCGCTGGTCCCCTTCGGCCTTGACCGAAGTCAGGCTTTCAGACGCCGCGATGAGCGCGCGGAAGGTATCGGTGTCATAGTTATCATGCTCACCCTGCATGACCGCAGCGATGCGTTCGAGGCCCATGCCGGTGTCGATGCTCGGCTTGGGCAGACTGCCGGTGATCTCGCCCGCCGTCTGTTCGAACTGCATGAACACGAGGTTCCAGATCTCGATGAACCGGTCACCATCCTCGGTTGGCGATCCCGGAGGGCCGCCCCAGATGTGATCGCCGTGATCGAAGAAGATCTCCGAACATGGCCCGCACGGACCATCATCGCCCATTGCCCAGAAATTGTCCTTCGTGGCGATGCGGATGATGCGATCTTCAGGCAGCCCTGCAATCTTCTGCCATAGCGCAAAGGCCTCATCATCGGTGTGATAGACCGTGACGAGCAACTTGTCCTTGGGCAAGCCCCACTCGCGCGTCAGCAGGGTCCAGGCATGGATGATCGCCTGTTCCTTGAAATAATCGCCGAACGAGAAATTGCCGAGCATCTCGAAGAAGGTGTGGTGGCGCGCGGTATAGCCGACATTGTCCAGATCGTTGTGCTTGCCGCCTGCCCGCACGCACTTTTGCGACGATGTCGCGCGCGGCGTGGCGCGTGTCTCAAGCCCGGTAAAGACATTCTTGAACGGGACCATGCCCGCGTTCGTGAACATCAAGGTCGGGTCGTTATACGGCACCAACGGTGCGGACTGGACCACATCGTGGCCAGCGGAGCCGAAATAGTCGAGGAAGGACCGGCGGATTTCGTTCGTGGAAGTCATAGCCTGCCGATTAGGCGAGCGTTTGACGCGCTACAAGCACGTTTCATCCATCAGAGTGATCGGATGTGGCGGTTACAAGCCACGCAGCGGCAGAAAATGCGACGCGAACGCCATCATGGTGCGCCTCGACCAAGGCCAAAAGACGCTTTTCGAAGGCTGCACGCTCTTCGGGCGGGAGCGTTCGCAAGGCAAATGCTGACGGACCGATTCGCGCGAAGAGCGCCATGGCCTCGGCCACGGCATCCGGCCCCGTTCCGGCGACATAGGCAAAATCCACCGGCCGCAACGCCACTTCCCGCCACCCTGCCAGGCACTGGCGCAAATGCACGGGATCAGCAAAGGCAAACGGGCCGGGCGCATGCGGCGCGGCGGGAGCCTCTGGTGTGCCGGGCAAGATTCCGGCGATGGCCTTGGCCCAGATATTCTCGGACGGTTTGCGAAAGCAGGAGAACACAAGGCGCGCGCCGGGCTGCGCCTGCGCTGCAAGACGCGTGAATGCTGCGGGTGGATCGCTGAAAAACATGACGCCGTGGCGAGACACGTAAAGATCAGGTGCGCCCCGGCCATCCGACCAAACTGCAGCATCGGCAAGTTCGAAGGACAAGTTTGCGATGGTGCCTGACCGTGCTTGCGCCGCTTCGACCAGATCGGGGGAGACATCAACCCCGATCACACTGGCTTGGGGCCGAGCCGCCGCAACGGCCATCGCGACCTCCCCTGCCCCGCAGCCGATATCGACAATGCGACTTCCCGGTTCTGCGGCAATCGCAGCCAGCAATTGCGGAGTCAGTTCGGAAAAACTCGTGTCCGTCCGCTGCCATTGCGCCGCCCAATTGCGGCCAACGCTGCCCTGCCAATCTGTAATGTCTGTCATCCGGAGAAGTTAGGCGGTCCGGCGAGTTCGCTCAAGCAGTCGTTGTGATCCTGTAACGAAAAGCCCGCGTGTTCCTGCCGGGGAACACGCGGGCTCTTTGGTCTGGTCAGCCGCTGCGCCGGTCATCGCGCAACATGCCACCTTGAAGGATCAAACGTCGTCGTCCGCGTCCGGGCCCGCCATCAGTCCTTCGGCAACCTGATCGGTGCGGCCACGAATCGCAGCTTCGATCCGGTTGCAGATCTCCATGTTTTCGCGCAGAAAATTCTTGGAATTCTCGCGCCCTTGTCCAATGCGGATCGAGTCATAGCTGAACCACGCGCCTGACTTTTCAACCACGCCGGCCTTGACCCCGAGATCGAGGATTTCGCCGATCTTGGAAATGCCTTCGCCATACATGATGTCGAATTCGACCTGCTTGAACGGCGGGGCAACCTTGTTCTTCACCACCTTGACGCGGGTGGCGTTTCCAACGATTTCATCGCGGTCCTTGATCTGGCCGGTACGGCGGATATCAAGGCGGACCGAAGCATAGAACTTCAGAGCGTTACCGCCCGTCGTTGTTTCAGGGTTGCCGTACATCACGCCGATCTTCATGCGCAGCTGGTTGATGAAAATCACCATGCAGCGCGAACGGCTGATCGAACCGGTCAACTTGCGGAGCGACTGGCTCATCAAACGGGCCTGAAGACCGACGTGGCTGTCGCCCATTTCGCCTTCGATTTCAGCGCGGGGAACAAGCGCAGCCACCGAATCGACCACCAGCACATCAATCGCATTCGAACGCACCAGCGTGTCGACGATTTCCAGTGCCTGTTCACCCGTATCAGGCTGCG
>CAZSTP010000290.1:0-3387 GCA_964609325.1 uncultured Novosphingobium sp.
AGGAAAGAGAATGCAATATTTTCAGCATCATACAATGAACTCGCAATGCCGATCTTGAGTCCGCTGTCTCCTGAAACAACAATGTTCCATAAAAATGTAGTTGCTACTGGGGTGCGCAAAACTTGGCTATCGACACTCTTCATTTTAGTTGCCCTCCTATCCAATACGCACGACAAACATCCGGACGTTCATGCCCGGACTCAAAGGTCCCATAATGTAGTCAGATTTTTGCCATGTTCTGAGGCGAACAAGCATTAGTGCACAAAGCACAGTTTTTGTCACAGCCGATCTTTATTCAAATCCAATAGAATCTAGACCAACATAACCATCATCAAAACAATCCAGCGCTCTGACTTTTACTATAATCTCAGCAGCGCTTTATATATGAACAACTCTTTGCCTTGCCCTCCTGACATTTTCGATCTTACAAAAACATCTTAGTATGTCAAGAATTTTTTGAATATCATCGTGAGCCATGCCGGTAAGCGCCACCCTAACCCACTGGAATCATTTTACTATTGATCGAAACGTGGAGCGCAAAAAAATCGTAGTGCGCAAGGCATTTTAACCATGGTTGACATAAAATTTGATCAAACAGCATGACTGTCCGAATTGGCGTGCCGTGTGGTGGCGATACATCGTTGGAGCTTGATAGCCAGTGCCATTGTGGAGCACGCACGGCGCTTTGCTGTTTCTTTGTCCGTCGTCGAATGATTGCGGACAGATGGCTGCTTGATCGAAGTCACAAGCGGTCACTTTGTGATTGTGACGCTCTGCTGAGATACAGTACCCTAAAATCAAAGTCTTACCACCTCCCCAACTTCACCGTTGCGGTCTCGTTCGCCGGTTATCGAAACAGGATGCAGCAACGCCTATCCCACATCATTTTTGACGATCTCGTTTTGCTTCATCGGCGTATTGTACACACTGAGTTGTAATAATTTTTGTGGACAGCTAAGCGCGGGTGCGTAACAAAGAATGGAGATAAGGCTTTGCTCGCTTCTGGACCGAAGTTTTCTTGGACACCTGTAAGGGCTTTTTTATGCCTTGATAACGGGTTGTCCGGCTGGCGTTATGAGACGACGCAAGATCTGGAATCGGTTCGCAGAGCATGGGAGCTTCATTTAACCCAGAACGACGGGGCCGGCCTGCTGCACATAGGGTTTGATGCAATTCAGGCCGAAGCGTTCGACAATCTGGCAAAAGCACATCCGGGGAAATTGTTGCTAACGGTGGCTGCCAAGCATGCCCTCCCCTCAGCCTTCAGATCCTCTGTGGCTCCTGTTGGTGAAGTCCAAGAACAGCCTATTTTCCTCGCTTTAACGGGTTGGGGTTACAACATTGAGGAGGTTTCGCCGCCCCCCAGACCTGCGCCAGAGTCCAAGCGGATCGAATGGCTGGCAACCTTCGTTGCAACTGCGCCTCAATTCGAAAGTAGCTTGGTCGACGCTGGCATTGTCGACGATGAGACCTATTTTGCTCATGAATCATCGCTCGACCGTGAGTTGCGCGTCCTGCTGGGGAAATCCCGCATAGCGTGCATGCTTACAGGCGAAGATGCAGATCCTTGTGAGCTCGCCAGAGTGGCTCCCCCTTGGCTGCAAAATCGCGAATTTTCTACTATGACTGTCAGCGTTCGATCTGCCAACGTCTTGAAAGCTCGCGGGATCAAAGACGTTGCCGACCTTGGCAGGCTCACCATGGGTGAAATGCTCAAGCTCCAGAATTTTGGCCGCACATCCGCGGCAGACCTTCATGCAGCGCTCAAAAATGCCCTTGATCAGGGGCCACTCGAGCAGGAATGGGTCGAAGAGACGGTTACTCAGCGCAGTCTTCTCGAGAACGTACAACAATCACTCATGGTGCTCGACACGCGCGTTCAAGACATTCTGCGGTGTCGAATGGGCTTTGATTGCTCGCCTCAGACGCTGGCTGAAATTGGTGATCGCTTGAATTTGGTACGGGAGCGGATCCGGCAAATTGAGGCCAAAGCACTTCAATCGATTGGCGCCCGTGATCATTGGCCAATCGTGCTTGCCAAAAGGCTGAATACTTTGTTGTCTCAGAGGGTTGAACCGCTTAGACTTTTGGATGTTCCGGCCGTTGATCCCTGGTTTGACGGTGTCGCCGATAAGCCAAGTGTTCTTGCTTACCTCGTGGATGCGTTTGCAACTACGTCTGCAAAGTTCATCTTGGTTGAGGGCGTGACCTACCTCGGCAGGATTGGACAGGAGCAATGGAATGTTGCCCTGAGCCAAGGACGCGAGCTTCTCGCGGCAGCTCCCGCTGCGGGCTGGACTGAAGCGCATTGCCTTGACGCCTTATCGGCGTTTTTGCCGGACGACGCGCAAGAGTTTCGCCATCTGCTCTGGGAGAGACTGGCACCTATGTGCCATTTCTCAGATCATCCAGATGGTGAAAGACTGCTGCTGTCCTACGGCCGTGGCGCTGAGCAACTTGTTCAAGCCATTCTCCAAGACGCGGACAGGCCGCTGCATTACCAAGAGATATTTCAACGCGCTAACGCTCGTGGAAGAGAGGATGTGGACGTCCGCCGCATACATCAGGCGGCTGGAGAAGTGGCGTTCCTCTTCGGACGCGGAAAGTTTGGCTTGGCGAAGCATATCCCGCTCTCTGGTGAGGATATGGTAGCGATCGCTGAAGAGGCGGAAGCCATTGTTGCTGGGGGTCCCCAAGGGCGGCAGTGGCACGCGTATGAGCTGCTAGCGCTACTTATTGACTCGGGTTCGCATTCTGCTGTCCAAGCTGACCATTACCTCCTGAGCATTGCACTGCTGCAGTCGAGCAGGCTAGTCTATCTTGGACGGCTTGTTTGGGCGTCCGCTGAAGCTGATACTACAGCGCAAGGGCGCATCGATATCCGGCAAACCATCATAGACATTCTTCGGGACGCAGGCGAGCCTTTGAGGCCGAGAACGATACTAGAGCGACTAAAAGTATCGCGGGGCATCGGGGTGTCTGTCCAGCTTCAGCCTTATTGGCCGTTGATACGCGTCGGACCTTCGCTTTGGGGTTTGGCTGACCGGGATGTACCACTCACGCCCTCGCAACAGACGGACTTCATCGCAAAACTCATCACGGTTCTGGAATGGCGCGGAAAAGGAATCCATTTGTCAGAACTTTGGCAAGTGATGCAGCCTGTACCGGGCATGTCCGCCGAGGCCGCATTTAGTCTCGCCGTTTTGGACGATCATTTAAGCGTTGGGATTGGGCAGTTTGTGTACCTTGCAGAATGGGGTGAGCCACGGCGCTTGCGCCTTTCGGAGGTGGTTGAAAGCGCTTTGCAATACCTAGCTCGGCCCGCCACATTCGAGGAAATTGCCGCGCTTGTGCAGGCAAGGTTTGATCGTCCTGTTGACCGCACGG
>CAZSTP010000291.1:0-3380 GCA_964609325.1 uncultured Novosphingobium sp.
ATGCTCCAGGTGGCCAAGGTTCAGGGAGGAGGTGCACCGAGGTGCACCCGTTACGCTGGGCCATGAGGGGAGCCACAACGCAACACGCTCTAAATAGGGTAGCTCTGTGGTGGCTGCAAGTAGATTCGAGGGAAATTTGTCACACCTCAAAGAAAAAGGCGACGAACCGTAGGGTCCGTCGCCTTTTTTGTTGACTTGTGTCTCGAATGTTTCGGTTTCAAGTCATTCAGTCTTGGTTCACTGCGCTGGAGCAGCCACCGCAGGCATTGGACCCTTGCCCAGCTGAACTTGTGCAGCAAACACCTGACTGATCAGTTCAAGCGAGAACAAGTGGGCATAGAGCAGCGGCAGAAGCCCGCTTTGCGCCCAGCCACGCAGCACATCGCCGCGTGTTTCGCGCAGCTTTTCCTGATTGACCATCTGGAAGCCGCGATAAATGAAGGGCTGGTCGTTGCCCTGCTGCTGGATGGCGACTTCGCCTTCCATCAACAGATCATGCTTTTTCAGTTCGTCAATGAACGCCTGTGTGCGCTGTCCGGCCTGTTCGAACTGCTCGCAGAAACCGAGCGCGGCCTTGGTCGCTTCGGATGGCTGGCCGTCGGTGAACAGCTCCTGGCCGTCTTCAGCCGAATCACCCAGCAGACCCGATGACGGGTCAAAGCACAGCGAAAGCTCTTCGCTGTTCGGGTTCAGCTTGGCCAGAAGGAAGGGATAACGACGCACATATGCCGGAATGTAGATCGGCTGGGTGACCTTGCCATCTTCGTCTACAAAGACGTTTACGCCTTCGTTAAGGCCCATCAGAGCCAATGGCACAGGGTTATCGCCCGATGCAAAAATGATCGGATAATGACGCGCGGCCTGCGGAAATTCCTCTGCCGTCAATGGGATAGCATGCTGGCCGATCAGCCAGGGTGCTGCATCCGCATTCTTTGCCTTCCACGTTGCGTGGTCGCGGCTATTGAGCGGCATGAGGTCGTTGTAGAACATCGGCAGGTTCGCTTGCGGCGCGCTGGCCATTGGTCATCTCTCCAGGTTCAGAAAATTGGTAACGCGCGGAAGGCAGCGGTACTTGCGGAAGTCATGCTACTTAGTGGCTGTCAGGAAGCCACGCAAGCCGCGTCAGATAAGCTTTCCGGGGTTCATCAGCCCTCTTGGGTCCAGTGCCTGCTTGATTGCGCGCATCATGGCCAGGCTCGCCGGATCGGCGAGCCGCGCAAGTTCATCGCGCTTGAGCCGGCCGATGCCGTGCTCCGCCGAAATCGACCCGCCCCATTGTGTCACCAAATCATGGACTTGGCGGCTGATCGCCTTGCCATCGCTCGCCTCCCAGATGGCGCGGTCGCTGCCGGGTGGCGCAATGACATGGAAATGCACGTTGCCATCGCCAAGATGCCCGAAACACACCGCCTGCGTGCCCGGCCAGTCTGCTTCAAGCTGCGGCACGGCGGCTTCCACAAAGGCGGGCATCTGTTCCACCGGCACCGAGATATCGTGCTGCATCGCCGGGCCAATGGCGCGCTCTGCCGGTGAAATGGTTTCGCGAATCAGCCACAGCCGCTCGGCCTGATCCTCGCTGGCAGCGATTGTAGCATCGGCGATCACGCCACGTTCGAAGGCGGTGGCAAGCAGGCGCTCGGCGATTTCCGGAAGTTGCGTCGCGGTCGCAGGATCGCCCGCGACCAGTTCGATAAGCGCATGCCAGTCATGCTCGCCGGCCAGCGGTGCGCGTGCATCGGGCAGATAGGCCAGCACCGCGTCCAGACTGTGCTGGGGCAGCACTTCGAACCCTTCGAGCAGTTCGCTGGCCATGTCCTGCGCAAGCAGCAACAGCGCGCGCGCATCATGCAGGCTTAGTGTGCCCGCCCACATCACAACGCGCCCGGCAATCGCGGGCTCAAGCTTCAATGTTGCCGCCGTCACAATCCCCAGCGTGCCTTCGGAACCGATCAGGACTTGCTTCAAGTCAAAGCCGCGATTGTCTTTTTTCAGCGGGACAAGCTGCCGGAACACCGATCCATCGGCCATCACGCCTTCAAGGCCCAGCACCAGCGCCCGCATCGATCCATGCCGCAACACTTGTGTCCCGCCGGCGTTGGTAGAGACAAGCCCGCCAATCGTCGCCGATCCCTTGCCTCCCAAAGACAAGGGAAATCGCAAACCCTCACGCTCGGCGGCTTCATGCAGCACTTGCAGGATCACGCCCGCTTCAACCGTTGCCGTGCGCGCGGCCGGGTCCAGAGCGATGATCCGGTTCATCCGCCGCAACGAGAGGATCAATTCATCCCCGCCCTCGAACGGGGTTGCCCCGCCCGACATGCCGCTATTGCCGCCCTGTGGCACGATCGGCACGCCATGCTTGGCACACAGCGCCACCAAGCCGGCCACTTCGTCCGTATTGGCAGGCGAGGCCATTGCCAAAGCCTTGCCGGTATAGCGCCCGCGCCAATCCGTCAGCCACGGGGCGATATCCTCGGGCGCTGTCGTCAGCCCCTTCGGGCTGAGCAATCGGGCTGCTTCATCAAGGAATGCGGTCGTCATGGGTTTTCCGGCTATGGCCCTCGTGCCATGAGGGCAATTCATTTTTCGATAGCGGCGGGTTAAGCCAAGGTTAAAGCCCCCGGTCTAGGGGGAAATAGGACGGGGTTGGCGGTGCATGCCGCCCGCCCGTATCAAGGCGCAAAAAAGAGTAACAGTTCCGGTCATGCCCATCATTGCCCACCTTCTTGCGCCAATAGCGCTGCTGCTTCCTGCGGCCACGGTGGACGTGTCTTCCTATGATAGTCCTGTTCGGGCCGATGCTGGCGAACCGCAGTGGCCCGCTGCCAGTGTGCCAACGGACGGGCCGTTGAGCGTTTCCGCCATCGATCCGGGAAACTTCATCCGGCAAGGGCTGGTTGACGATGTCTGGATGCAGGTCCGCATCGAACAGCGCATGATCATCCGAATCGCGCCGCGCCTGCCGGGGCAGATGGTCACGCTGCCGTCACGCCCTCGTGCGCAGCCCCGGTTTGTTGAGCGTAAGACGGCGAAATGCATGCCAATCGTCAGCATCGCCGGGGTCCAGCCCGAATCGCCTGACCGGATTTTGCTGATAACCCGGAATCGGCGTCTGATTGGTGCCAGTCTCGATAAGTCCTGTCATGCCCGCGATTTTTATTCCGGCTTTTACGTCGAACAGAACGCCGACGGGCAGCTTTGTGCCGGGCGCGATATCATCCATTCGCGCGCCGGGGCGAATTGCGCGGTCACCAAACTGCGCGAACTGGTGCCCGATGATGGTGACGACGACGATTGACCGGCGGATCGGTCTTTTCCCGCACTTGGGGAATCATTGACTTTTCGCAGCAAATCGGCATAGGCCGCTGACATTGTTGGCG
>CAZSTP010000292.1:0-3352 GCA_964609325.1 uncultured Novosphingobium sp.
CTGTTCTGGCTCGTCCAGACCCAGACCGACATTTTCGTGATCGGCCGCCAGTTCAGCCCTCATGAAGTGGGCGTCTATTCGCAGGCGGTTTTTCTGGCGACGATCTTCTATGCGCGCTTCGTGCCCCCGCTGAATGAAGTCGCCTTCCCCGCCTATGCACGGATGCAGGATGATTTGCCCGGCCTGCGTCATGCCTTCCTGCGCTCGGCCCGCCTGATCCTGCTGATTGCCGCGCCCCTTTATGTCGGCATGGCAGTTTCGGCCAAGCCTTTGGTCGCCACTTTGTTTGGCCCGACATGGAGCGAACTGCCGCCACTGGTCGAAGTCATGGCGCTCGCCATGCCGTTCATGACCATCCAGATCCTCTTCGCACCCGCGCTCAATGCCATTGGCAAGCCCAGCATCCCGGTGCGTACAGGCATCGCCGGTGCTATCATCTTCGGCCTTGCCTTCCTTTTCGCCCCGAGCTTCGGCTTATTCGGAATAGCGGGCGCATGGTGCGTCGCCGCGCCGTTCTTGCTGGTCGTCACGCTTATCCTGTCAAAGCCTGATCTCGGGATCGGTATAGTCGATATGGTATCGGCGCTGCGCTTCCCCGTCGAATGCAGCTTGTTGATGGGCGCTGTTGTCTGGGCCACGAACCATTGGCTGGCCTTGCCTCTATTGGGAGAATGGCCGCCGCTGCAACTCGGGTTGATCGTGATGGCCGGCGTGGCCAGCTACGCCGGGATCATCCACTTGCGCGATCGCAAGGCCCTGATCGAAGTGTGGCACCTGATCCGCCGCCAACCGGCACCGGCGCAAGCAGTTTAACAGACGAGCGTGGCATTCATCTGGTGCGCCATGCGCGCCAGAGCGCAGCGGTCGAACCACATCCAAACCCCGCCGCGCGGACGGAATGTCCGAAGGTATGGCGGATAAAGCGTGGCCAATCGCTCCGGCAGCCCTGCCGGACCGTCACGCCGCAGTATATCGGTGATGACCAGGTCCTGAAAATGGCGGACCGCATAATTGATCATGCGCTTGTATTGCATGCGCCAACTGCGCCAATCGGCAAGCGCCAACGGTTCGCACAGGAACCCTGCTGCCTCAGTCGGATGGATGCCATCTTCTGCCCAATCGGCCAGTGGACCAAGGTTCGTCTTGGCCATAGCTCCAACCAGCCCGTCATCGCCGACAAGATCCACCGGCAGCCGGAAGCCGCTTTCCCGCATCCGGTCGACGAATTCGCCCCGCAGCGCGTAGAGATCGCCAAATATGCCATGGCTGTCCAGCATCGCCTGCCGGTAATGCGCCACACGCCGGCCATTGAGCGGCAGCGCCGAGGCAGCGCGCGCCTCGGGATGGCGCGCCAATGCAAGCCTCAGCGCAGCAAACGATCCTGCCGCAACTTCGGCATCGCCATCCACCAGAACAACGGCCTCGAAGCCGGGAGCCAGCAGACCCATCACCATGCGGTTCCAGCTCCGCGCCTTACCCGGCTCGGCCCAATCGTGCAGCGTCAGGTTGCCATGCCGCGCAGCAACATCGGCCACGATGGCGGCAGTGCCATCGCTTGAACCATTGACCACAACGTGGATGTCATATTCCGGATCGTCACATGGAAGCGAGGCCAGGCAGCGGCCAATGCGCCGTTGCTCGTTATGCGCCAGCACGACAACCGCGACCGAGGCATTTTTCTGCCCCGCTGCGGTCATGTTTGCGCGATGGCCCAGATCGTCACGGGGAAACGCTCGTCATTGGCCAGCTTGCGCTGCCATCCTGCACGCGCCCAGCGGAACAGGTTGGCGCGCACGGCCCTTGCATTGCCCCAGCCGCCCGTTTCGATCTGTGCCGGATCAAACCCGCATTCTTCCAGAAAGTGCACCATGCCGAGCTGCGTCCAGCGCGAGCAGTCCGAGGGGATCGGGTGATAGCGGATCAGGAACGGCGTGATGTTGATGAACACCCCGCCCGGCTTCAGCATCGCCCGCACATGGCGCGCCGCGCGATAGGGATAGTGCAGATGCTCCCACACATTGTCGGCAATGATCACATCGAATTTCCGGTCCAGCACATCCTTGCAGATATCGTGCTCGGGCCAGTTCATCTCGGTATAGCTGCCCCACGGGCGCTGTCGCCACTTCCAGCCCGCCGAAATCTCCAGCGCATCCAGCTTGTCCGTCCCGCGCCGGTCCAGCCACGCGTCAATCTCGCGATAGGCGACAACGCGGGTGATGTGTGTCTTGTCATAGCCCACGGCCGCAGCCGTAGCCTCTGCCCAGCGTAGTGCGCGTGTGCGCCAGTTTGGCGATGCCGATTCATGATCCATAAGCCCCGCATAACGCCACAGGATTGCGAGCAGGTTAATCCTGCCCGCTGAACTTCGGTACAAGCTGGCGGAGGCCGTCCCGCGCGCCTATGGTAACCAGTCAGGAGAGCGCGAATGGCGAGACGACCGGCACGGCCCATTTCAATCATGCTTGCGCTCGCAATGCTTGGCACCGCCCCTGCCCTCCACGCGCAGGCAAACCAGTCCGCCGCGCCCGAAGTTCTCAAGCTCGAACGGGATTTGCACAATCGCATGACCGTGCCCGTCAGGATCGGCAGCCGGGGCCCGTTCGATTTCCTGATCGACACAGGCTCTGAACGCACCGTCCTCTCGCGCGAAGTGGCCACAAAGCTCGCGCTTGCGATTTCCGGAACCGCCACTGTCGTGGGCGTTGCCGGATCGGTGCCGGTCGAGCTTGTCGAGATCGACGAGATCAGCCTTGGCAAACGCACTTATTATACGCTCACCGCGCCCCTGCTGGATGACCAGTTCATCGGGGCCGATGGCATCGTCGGCATTGATAGCCTGCAAGACCAGCGCGTGCTGATCGATTTTGCCGCCAACCAGATGCAAGTGGGCGATGCCACCACACTGGGCGGTTCGCGCGGGTTTGAAATCGTGGTGCGGGCCAGGCGCAAGTCCGGCCAGTTGATCATGGCCAATGCGATTATCGACGGAGTCAGAACCGATATCGTGATTGATACCGGCGCCGATAGCTCCATCGGTAACATCGCACTGCGCAAGGCGCTGTCCCGGCGGCGCACGATGCAATCAACCACGCTGATGTCCGTCACCGGGCAATCCATCGACGCAGAAATGGCCATGGCCTCCACCATCAGTGTCGAAGGCCTCAAGCTCAACAACGTCGTCATCTCGTTTGCGGATTCGCCCGCCTTCCACCGGCTCGGCCTCGTGCAGCGTCCAGCCTTGCTGATGGGCATGAGCCAGTTGCGCCTGTTCAAACGCGTGGCGATCGATTTCTCGATGCGCCGCATCCTCTTCGATCTGCCGGCAGGCGTTGCAGGCCCCAATCCTTTCTAG
>CAZSTP010000293.1:0-1946 GCA_964609325.1 uncultured Novosphingobium sp.
TCGCTGATCTGGTCGGCAACCTTGTCAGGATGGCCTTCGGAAACGCTTTCGGAAGTAAACAGATATTCGGTGCGCATTGCCAGCCTCATATAAAGAAAGCTTTATGTCTGGCTCGGCTCTAGCGCTTTCGCGTGGTGCTGGCAACCAGCGCGATGACAAGAAGCACTACGGACCACACAAGAACCATTGCGTTACCCATTTGTGCAAACAATGTTGGCGCATGCGGTGGTGGCACCAGTCCATCGATCCGCCCGGCTTTGCGTAGCGGCAGGAACTGGCGCACCACGCCATCGGCATCGATTACGGCGCTGATCCCGGTGGTCGTTGAACGCAAGACGGGCAAGCCCTCCTCAATCGCGCGCATCCGCGCCTGCGCCAGATGCTGTGGCGGTCCCCAATCGCCAAACCAACCGTCGTTTGATGGATTGAACAGATAATCCGGGCGGTTGGCACGATCCACCACTTCGCCCGAAAAGATGATCTCGTAGCAAATCTGTACGCCAGCTTTGCCGTGCTGCCCGAAATCGATCGTGCGCGGCCCCGGCCCGGACAGGAAATCAAGGTTGCCCGCCACAAACCGCGCAAGGCCGATCGGTTCCAGCCATTCACGCTTTGGCAGATATTCGCCGAACGGCACGAGATGCGCCTTGGCATAACTGCCGCGAATAACGCCCCGGTCATCCAGCGCCGTCACCACGTTGTAAGCGCCCGTAGCAGCCCCGGCCTTCATCGCGATGTCGGTCGTCCCGGTCAGCAGCAGGCTGCCGGGGCCGATGATCCGTCCGATTCGTTCGCGCGCCAGAACGGGGTCGGCGGCATATGTCGTCTCTTCGTACCAGTATTGCCGATAACCCTCGCGCAGGAAATCGGGCACGCCGCTTTCGGGCCACAGCACCAGTCGCCGTGTTCCGCGCTGGCGAGGAAGCGAGAGCGCGGCGGTATCGCGAAACTGCTTTTCGTAATTGGCCGGATCGTTCAGCACGTCCTGCTGCACATCGGGCTGGACGAGTGTGAAGGGCAGCGTCCCTTCGGCCCGTTCCGCGCCCATCATCGCACTGCCAAACGGCAAGGCCATCAGCACCGCAGGGCCGATGGCATAGGCCGCCGCGCCCCATTTATACCCCTTGCGCCACGATCTCACCGCGAAAAGCCACCACCCGCCCAGCAACACCACAAGGCCCGATAGCGCATAAGTGCCGGTCCATTGCGCCAGCAAGGCAAGGCCGGGGCGATCAAACCCGCCAAGCGTCACCATGCTCAACGGATTCCACGCAAAGCCGGTGAACAGCCGCGCCCGCAGCCATTCGCTGATGATCCAGCAGGCGGCAAAGGCAGGCAGCAGCGCGGCGCTGCGTGTGCGGCTAAGCCACCAGCCGCCTAGCGTGGCAAAGGCGGGGAAAATCGCCAGATAAAGCGCGATCAGCACAACCGCGATCATGCCCAGCCATTGCGGCATTTCGGCCTGATAGGTGAACGCCGTGGCGATCCAGCCATTGCCCGCGGTAAACAGGCCAAGCCCGAACAGCCAGCCCGACGCCAGCGCCTGCTGCCAGCTTTTGACCACGTACAAACGATGAATAAGATAGGCCAGCGCGGCCAGCGTCAGCGGCCACAGGCCTAAGGGCTGGAAACCGGTTGCGGCCAAGGCACCGGCGGCGATGGTGTATAAGTGCGGGCGGGGGGGCGTGATCAGTCGCAACATGCCCGCACGCTATGGGGTGCGCCGGGGCCGACCGCAAGCGGCCAGCCCCTCACGTCACACCTCAGCCTTCTACGGGCAGAGGATTCTTGCGCGGGCGGCCACGCTTCTTGGGGGCCGGTGCTGCCTCATCAGCCGCAGCCGCCGGAGCAGGTTCGGCAGCAACAGGTGCTACCGGTTCGGGCTCGCTCCGCACGCTGATGGACGGCGGCAGGCTGGATGGATCAAGCGCTGCGGGCGCATCATC
>CAZSTP010000293.1:2046-3352 GCA_964609325.1 uncultured Novosphingobium sp.
TGGCGCGATGGCGCGCGTTCATACGCGGCGTAATCGCCTTCTGCGCTGAATTCGTTGTTCTCTTCCTCGCCGTCCTGCTCCTGCCAGCGTTCGCCATTGGGGCCCAGGGGGCGGGTGCGCTGGTCTTCGGTGCGGACACGGCTATCGGCGATCACGCGGAAGTAGTGATCGGCAAATTGCAGATAGTATTCGGCCTGCACACGGTCACCATTGAGGTGCGCGTCTGATGCGAGCTTGCGATACTTCTCCAGCATCTGGGGGGCATTGCCCCGTGCGCGGCTGTCGATCCGGTTAAGCTGCTGACCGCCATTCTGGGGGCGACCGTTATTGGTGCGCCCGCGACGGCGGTTGTTACCACGATTGTTGTTATTCAACTTCAGGCACTTCCTTGTTTGGGGGCGGCCCAAGTGGAATTCAGGCCCATCTGGAATGCAGGTTAAACCCGTATTGCCGTGCTACCCGTTAGCCGCGCAATCTCCACCACCGGTTTTTCCCACCACGAAGGACGGGTAAACAGGGGTTCTCAGCATCTGCTTTCGTCCCGGCCCCTTTGGCCGTTCATCCCTGCAAATGGTGAGGCAGGCAAGATCGGGAAGCCATCATCCGTTCTTTACCTGAAGATATGGTTAGTCGTCTGTCGCGGCATTGCCAAGAGGAATATTGCGGTTTTTCGCCATTTCTATCGCGCGGGGGCGTCCGGCAAGGTCATGGTGCAAAATTGCACCCGATCCGGAAGCTGTTGCCAGCGCGGTAACCGCTTCGGCTTGCGTCCAGCCGATCTCGACCATGGCGATGCCGTTTTCGGCCAGTAGCCTATGCAATTGCGGGATCAGCAGGCGGTAATCGTCCAGCCCGTCAGGCCCGGCAAACAGCGCGCCCGCCGGCTCATGCGCCCGCACCGATGGTGCCAAATCGGCGGCATCTTCCACATAAGGCGGATTGGCAAGGATCAGGTCAAATGTCCCAAACCCGTCGCTCCAACCCGCTTGCGTCCAATCGGCCTGAATGAAACGCGCTTGCGGTGCGTGGCGCGTGCCATTGGCAGTGGCGATGGCCAGTGTTTCGGGCGAACGGTCAATCCCGATACCTTCTGCCTCGGGCCAGATCGACAAGGCCGCCAGCAAAAGTGCGCCCGATCCTGTGCCCAGATCCAGAATGCGCTGCGGCGGGCGGCGGGCAAGGCTTGCCTGCGCGGCGTCGATCAGCGTCTCGCTATCCCCGCGCGGGATCAGCACCGCAGGGCTTACCGCCAGATCAAGGCCATAGAACTCCTGATGGCCCACGATATAGGCCACCGGCTCATGCG
>CAZSTP010000294.1:0-3328 GCA_964609325.1 uncultured Novosphingobium sp.
GGTTAAGCCGCTGATGGCCAACAGTCCCGCGCAAGACAGCCAGCGCATCCTTGCCGAAGCCAGATCGACGCTCGTCCGCCAGCAGGCAGGCGGGCGGCGCAGCATCGGCCAGCGTTCGGCAGATATAAAGCGCCAGCATCGCGGCAAGAAGCTGGCGCGCATGGCGATGGCCGTCAGCGTGGTGCTGGTGGGCGCGATGGTGGCGGGGCTGGTGCTGGATGGCATCGGCTTTACCGGCGTGATGCTGCTGGGCCTCGCCATCATCGCGGCGCTGGTGTTCTTCGCGACATTCCCCAAGCTCAAAGTGCCCGATCTGGCCGCGCTCAATACCGGCGATGTGCGCACGATGGTGGGGCGCACCGAATTGTGGCTTGAGGCGCAACGCCCCGCGCTGCCCGCGCCTGCGGTGCAACTGGTGGACCAGATCGGCGTGCAACTGGATGGCCTCGGGTTGCAGCTTGAAGGCATTGATCCTGCCGAACCATCGGTGGGCGAAGTGCGCCGTCTGGTGGGCGAACATCTGCCCGGCATGGTCGAAAGCTGGCGCAAGATTCCGCCACATCTGCGCAAGGAAGAGCGCGGCGGGCGCAACGCCGACCAGCAATTGAGCGACGGGCTCGGCAAAATCTCGAAGGAGATTGACGAGATTACCCGCCAATTGGCGGCGGGCGATCTTGATGCGCTGGCGGTGCGTGGCCGCTATCTGGACTATCGCTATGGCGAAGGGCTAGACGACGCCCCCCAGCTTGCCGCACCAAAGGAAGCCTGATGCGCGTTGCCATTCCCCACACCCTGACCCGCGAAGAAGCGCGCCGCCGCCTGCGTGAAAAGGCGGAAAAGGCCATGGAAAAGGCCGAAAGCATGGCCACGATCACCACCACCTTCGTCGACGATGATCACATGACGATGAGCGTTGGCGCAATGGGCTATACCGTCGATTGCGCGGTGGAACTCACCGACAGCGAACTGGTGGTAGACGTCGATATCCCCGCCACGCTGGGCTTTGCCAAACGCATGATCGAAGGCATGATCCGCGAAAAGACGGGGAAGTTGTTGAGTTAGGGCGCTCCCCCTGCATGTCTTTTTAAAGGGTCAAAAGCTCTCTAAATGCTGCTGGCCTAAGATTCCAATTTGCCGGCCCCTCGGTGATGTCGAGGTCCTCCGAAGTAGCTACTAATGAACTGTTCAGCAAATGATTCAGTTCTTATGTAATCTCTAATTTGTTCTCTAGATCTTGTCGATGATTGGGCAACCAGTTGATCCAAGTAATTTCCTATTTTATTTATATGTTCAGAAAATTCATCACTGTTCTTTACTATACCTATGACGTGTTTGATCACGGATGACTGAGCCTTTGGGGTGGCATCTAGAAGATCGGGGTTGATCCATTTTTCTCTGACAAGTGAAAATAATATATAGAACTTATATATTGCCCGAGAGCGATCAGTTTTTCCGGTTCTTACCATATAATCAAACTTATAGAGGGAAAGTGCTATCATGTGATAAAGCTCGACGCTGTGCGATTCGAGGAAAATCCGCTGCGAGAACTCTTTTCGAATTCCTCTATGATCACGAGCAGCGCGCTGAGGTTGAAAAAATAGCATTGCTGCTGCAACTTTCATCAGATCTGAAGGCTTCATGATGCGAGTTCGCTCAACTGAGACATCTCGATACTGATTATCTCGTCTTTCAATAAATATTTGCGCATCTGGATCTTGAGCGCGACAATATACTTCTAAATCTTTCATAAATGGAAGTAATGCCCAGAATTGGTCTTCACGGACCTCGTTCTGTTTATTTGTTCCAATTATGATGCTTGAAACAAAATCGCTGTCTGAGCTTCCAATGAGTCTGAATGGAACGTAAATTTTTTCCGCATGATCTTTGACATGCGAAAGTATATTTGTAGTTTGGCAGCCGTTCACTATTTGGTAATCTTCTATACTGAATTGGTCTCCTTTTCTATTAATATTTCGAGCTACCACTGTAATGCCGTTGTTTTTAAATACGAATGAGGAATAGTCGCCTGACATTAACTCTGCAATTATAGATTTATTTATTTCGGAATCCGGATTAAAATCCCTTACGTTGTCATAAAACACGTTTCTCCGAATATGCTGGGAGCCAGTGGGATCAGCTTTATCAAGGGACATTTCTAAAATTTGATCTGCGGAAACATACCCAATATATGCCTGATCTACATTTTTATGGTCTGGTAGTGTAATAGCTTTTGGGAAGTTGATAGTGGCCGACGTTGAATTTGTTGCAGCGCGAAAACCTTCTTGTATTTCTTTCGCTCCGACTGTCTCAATGCTGACATTTTCAAATACGCTCAGAGACTCAAGGCGAACTTTATTGGCGTATATAAGTGTTTTTATCGGTTCAGAAACTTGATTTATTCCAGTGGTACAATAATAACACTTCAACGAGGGATTTGATTTGGTGGCTGATTTGAAAACAGCATCCCGTACTTCAGATAGATCTTCAATTTGTTGGCCTGAAAGGAGTGAAAGCTCTGTGAAAAAATCATAAACAGCGTCGAGAAACTTTGAAACGTCACCATAGTCCAGTTTGTCAGACGTCTTAGACTGAAAAAAATGAAACTCACTCATGTGGTTTCGTCCCGCAGCTAATACTGCCGATGCCTCGTCCACGTCTGTGCAAAGATCACCTTGAATCAAAACTGCAATGCCATCTAGGCCAAATTCATGACCCTTCAAATGCGCTTTGAATGGGTCGATGTTCTCGCCGAGAATGCCATTCTCCACAGCGAAGATCGACAATACCTCGAATAGGTCAGCTTCGCTTCCAGCGTGGTCAGGATTAGCCTTTTTAAACTCATTGAGCTGGGCTTTGATAATTGGATTCATAGTCAATGTTGTATTTCCTGTCGAAGACTATCATCCAACGCTTAGCCGCCTTTGATCATGCTTAAAAGCTGATCATGCACCAGGGTGAATTTTTAGCAATTTAGCTGAGGGCTGGGGCATTAGTGTGACAGACGTTCAAATTTTTGAACAACTGCTATCTTGCAGTCCATAAGAAGTCTGCACCTTACCTACATCCCGTTGCACATCCGATCTCGCAAGAGCTTTTACAAAGCTATCTTCCCACCCGTGGTCTGTCAGCACAAGTCTGAGGTGTAGGTTACATGGGTTGGGACGACGACGTAGCTCTCCTGCGTCCTCGGTGACGCAAGTCCACCCGTCGTTCGGCGCGCGTCAAATATCCTTGCGTTCCAGCTCCAGCAATTCCTGCGGCAGGCGCAGGGAATTGGCGGCGATGCGGGTTTCCAGCAGGAGATAGATCAGCGCGATCATCAGCAGGG
>CAZSTP010000295.1:0-3291 GCA_964609325.1 uncultured Novosphingobium sp.
CGATGACGCCCGAGATGCTCAACCTGCAATGGGAGAAGATGAGCCTCTATCCCGCTGGCCACTATGTCCGGCAGATCAAGGTCAAGCCGACCGTCACCCTGCCGCAAGGCTGGACCGTCGCCACAGCACTTGATGGCAAGAGCGTTGCGGGCAACCGCGTGACCTGGGCTGTGACCGACTATGAAACACTGGTCGATTCGCCGATTTTTGCAGGCTCCAATTTCCGCAAGTGGGACTTGGGCCAGAACGTCACGCTGAATGTCGTGGCTGACAAGCCCGAGCAGCTTGAAGCCAAGCCCGAACACATCGCCGCGCACAAGGCGCTGGTTGATGAAGCCAAGCTGGCCTTCGGCGCAAACCATTTCGATCATTACGATTTCCTGCTCGCGCTGTCTGACAAGATCGGTGGCATCGGGCTGGAACATCACCGGTCGAGCGAAAACCAGCTTGAGCCTGACGCCTTCATCGACTGGGCCAAGCAGGAATGGGACCGCAATCTGCTGCCGCATGAATATGCGCACTCATGGTCGGGCAAGTTCCGTCGCCCGTCGCGGCTGTGGACGCCTGATTATCGCCAGCCGATGCAGGGCGATCTGTTGTGGACTTATGAAGGGCAAGACCAGTTCTGGGGCGCTGTTCTGGCCGCGCGTTCGGGCATGCAGGGCAAGGAAACCGTGCTGGGCATGCTGGCAGCTTGGGCCGGTGGTTTTACCCAGCAGCCGGGGCGCGAATGGCGCTCGGTCGAAGATACCGGCTTCGATCCGGTCTTCGCCTCGCGCAAACCCAAGCCCTTTGCCTCGCTGGCCCGCAATGAAGACTATTACACCGAAGGCGCGCTGGTGTGGCTGGAGATCGACCAGATCCTGCGTGAAGGCACCGGCGGCAAGAAATCGATCGATGATTTCGCGCAGTCGTTCTTCGGCATGCGTCCGGGCGATTGGGGCCAGATCCCGTTCGAGGTTGACGAGATCGTGACCAGGCTCAACGCGATTTACCCTTATGACTGGGCCAAGCTGATCGACACCCGTATCAACCAGCCGGGCCAGCCCGCACCGCTGAACGGCATCGACAAGGGCGGCTACAAGCTGGTCTGGAAGGAAGAGCCCAATCCTTACATGAAGGCCGCGATGGACTTCGGCAAAGGCCTCAGCCTTGCCAACTCTGTCGGCATTGCGATTGATAAGGATGGCAAAGTCACCAGCACCCGCTGGGATAGCCCCGCGTTCAACGCCGGAATCGTCACCGGCACGCAGATCGTGGCAGTAAACGGCGCTGCCTATAGCGCAGATGACATGAAAAAGGCCGTCACCGCCGCCAAGGGCGATGGGGGCAAGCCCATCGAACTGCTGACCAAGCGCGGCAGCCGGTTTGAAACGGTCAAGATCGATTACAAGGATGGCCTGCGCTACCCTTGGCTTGAGCGCGTAGCCCCCGGCAAGGCGCCAACCGGGCTGGACCTGCTGCTTACCCCCAAGCGCCCCGGCGCGGCATTAGCAGCGAAGAAGAAGTAAACGGCAAGGCTCAAGGCGGGGTGGACTGCGGCGACCAGTCAGCCCCGCCACGCATGGGCTATGTAACGTTTACGGGCCAACTGCCGCGATATTCAACGCAATTGGTAAATGTTAACCATAGCATAAGTCTTGTTGCTGTATGGGAGTGCCTTCGCTAGTGGCGAAGTCATCCTATCCCATAATCATACAGGCCGAACACATGCGCATCGACATGATTCCCACTGGCGACAATCCGCCGGAAAGCCTTAACGTAGTTATCGAAGTCCCGGTCGGCGGTGAGCCGGTGAAGTATGAATTCGACAAGGCTTCGGGTGCCTTGTTCGTTGACCGCATCCTGCACACCCCGATGCGTTATCCTGCCAACTACGGCTTTGTGCCGCATACGCTTTCGCCCGATGGCGATCCGCTGGATGCGCTGGTCATCGCACGTTCGCCGTTTCTGGCAGGCTCGGTCGTCCGCGCCCGTCCTATTGCCGTGCTCAATCTTGAAGACGAGCATGGCGGCGATGAAAAGCTGGTCTGCGTGCCGGTCGATTCAACCTTCCCGTACTATTCCGATGTGAAGGAACGCGAAGATCTGCCCGAAATCGTGATGCAGCAGATCGAACACTTCTTCACCCACTACAAGGACCTGGAAAAGGACAAGTGGGTGCGCGTCGGCACATGGGGCGGCGCAGAAGATGCCCGCCGCATCACTATCGAAGCGATCGAACGCGCCAAGGCTGAAAAGCCCGCCTGATCGGCATTCGAGTTATCAAAAAGGCCGCCAGGTTCACCGGACTTGGCGGCCTTTTTTGTATCTCTATCAGTCGCCTGCGATGCTCATGCCGTCCACGCGCAGCGTCGGCACATCGATTCCGCGATAGATTTCCAGATCGTTGGCAGCGCTCAACGCAGCGAACATATCGAGCAGATTGCCCGCAACGGTGAATTCCGCAATCGCGCCGGCCAGTTCGCCGTTGACGATGCGAAAGCCCGAAGCGCCCCGGCTGTAATCGCCGGTCACGCCGTTGACGCCATGGCCGATCAGTTCGGTCACATAAACGCCGTCGGCAATATCGGCCATCAGTTCTGCCGGGGTCAGCGTGCCTGCGTGCAGCACGACATTGCTGGCAGTGACATGCGGCGGGCCGGATGATCCGCGCGATGCGTGGCCGGTCGGCTCACTGCCCAACTGGCGTGCGGCGGCAGAATCCATCAGCCAGCCCGTGATTCGCCCGCCTTCCACAAAGTTGCGCTCGCCGGTGGGCAGGCCCTCGCCATCGAACGGGCGCGAACGCATGCCGCGCCGCACGTGGGGACTATCGGTGATGGTGATGCTGCTGTCGAACAATTGCTGCCCGTCGCGATCGAGCAGGAAACTGGCCCGCCGCGCGATAGACGCGCCCGACATCGCGCCGATCAGATGGCTGACCAGCGAATTGCCTACGCGCGGATCGAACACCACCGGCACTTGCCCGCTCTTCACGCGGCCGGGGTTGAGCCGCGATACCGCCCGCTCCCCCGCCTCGCGCCCGATTTCGGCAGGGCCTTTCAGATCGGCCACATGGCGCGTGCTGCGCCACGAATAATCGCGCTGCATCGTGCTGCCTTCGCCCGCAACCACGCTGGCCGAGATGCTGTGGCTGGATGCGGCATAGCCTCCGGAAAAGCCGTGGCTGGTGGCCAGCGCAAACAACCCGCGCCCCGCGCTCGCGCCAGCACCCTCGCTGTTGGTGACGCCTGCGATGCTGCGTGCGGCATCTTCGGCCTCTTCGGCAAGGCGGCGCAGCTCTGCCGG
>CAZSTP010000296.1:0-2118 GCA_964609325.1 uncultured Novosphingobium sp.
GGCCTTGCCCAGCCCTTCGCGCCCGGTGAGGATCCAGCCATGGTGCATCCGCCCGCTGGCAATGGCCGCGCGCCATGTGCGCCAAGCCTCGTCATGGCCGATCAGCATGGTCATGCCGGGAACAGTCCGGCGAGCGCGGCCATGATGTGGCTGTGCACCTGAGCGGGAGCGGCATCGGCGGCGATCACGCTGAAGCGGTTCGGTTCTTGTGTGGCGAAGCGTTGGAACGCGGCGGCTACACTGGCGTGATAGGCGGCGCTGCGCCCGCCGATCCGGTCTGCCTGATCGCCATCGCGCAAGGCAAGGCGGGCAGCGGCAACTTCGGGATCGACGGTGAGCAGCAGCGTCTGGTCGGGTAATAGACCTTCGCTGCCAATGGCATGGAGCGCCAGAACTTCGGCATCGTTGAGCCCGCTGCCGCCGCCCTGATAGGCGCGGCTGCTGTCTACGAAGCGGTCACAGATCACCCATGCCCCGCGCGCCAGAGCAGGCCGGACGAGCTTTTCGACGTGATCGGCGCGGGCGGCGGCAAAGAGCAGTGCTTCGGCTCTTGGCCCCCAGCCCTCGCCATCGTTCGACAGCAAGAGCGCGCGGATGGCTTCTGCGCCGGGGGTGCCGCCGGGCTCACGCGTGGTCACGGCTTCGATGCCGCGCGCTTGCAAGGCTTCGGCCAGTAGGCGGCTCTGGGTGGATTTGCCCACCCCTTCTCCGCCCTCAAGCGCGATGAAGCGGCCTTTTGTTGCAGGTGGCGTGGTCATAGGCCGACCATCTGCAAGGCACCATCGCGCATCCGCGAAGCCAGCCCGCCTTTGGGCACCGATGCTCCGGCCACCAATGGCAGCACGCGCACCGGTTCACCGGGCACGCGGACGAGCAAGCTGGCCACGGTCTCGCCCGCTGCAATCGGGGCTTTGAGCGGCCCCTTGTAGCGCACCGAGAGCGTATATTGCGGGGTTGTGCCGTTGGCCGCAGTGATCGATAGCGGGCGCGGCGCGATCAGCGGGACGGTGCGTTCCTGCCCGCCCTGCACTTGCGCCATGCCCAAAGTTGCGCCTTGTTCAAACAGCGGCTGCGCGGTCCATGCTGCAAAGCCCCATTCGATCAGATCGCGCGATTGGCGCTCGCGGTCTTTGGGGCGATCATATCCGCCCAGCACCATGACAAGGCGGCGGCCGTTGCGCTGCGCTGAGCCGACAAAGCCGTAGCCTGCTTCGTTGGTGAAGCCGGTCTTGATCCCGTCCGCGCCCTCGGTCACGCCATAAAGCGGGTTGTGGTTGGGCTGCGTGATGCCGTTCCACGTCATTTGCGCATGGCCATAGAACTGGCGATAAAGATCGGGGAAGCGGGTGATCAGCGCGCCGCTCAAAGTGGCAAGATCGGCGGCGGAAACATAGGTCTGCCCTTCGTCCATCCATCCGTTGGGCGTGTTGAAGTGGCTATCGCGCATGCCGAGTTTGGCGGCGGCATCGTTCATCAATCGGGTGAAGGAGGGCACGGAACCCGTCGCGCCTTCGGCCAGCACCACGCAGGCATCATTGGCCGATACGGTGACGATCCCTTCCAGCAACTCGGCCACGGTGGGCTGCGCGTCTGCGGGAATGAACATGGTGCTGCCCACGCTGTGCCACTGGCGGAAGGTTTCGGGCCGCATCGGCATGCGCTGGTCAAGCCGGATCTTGCCCTGGGTGAGGAGATCAAACGCGACATAGCTCGTCATGATCTTGGTGATTGATGCGGGCACGAACCGGCGGTTGGCATCGCGCGCGAACAGGACATGGCCCGATCCGACATCGACCAGCAGCGCGATGGGCGCGTCGATGGCGGGCATAGCTCCGCTCTGGCCGGGGGCGGACGCTTCAGGGGCTGCGGCTTGCACCGGCAGGATGGCGAGGAAAGCGCCTGCAAAAGTGGCGATCAGCTTCAAGGGCAAGTTTGAGAATCCCGGACTATCCGGGCCAGCGCACGCCCTTGGCGATCAAGGCGCGGTCACGACCCGGGCATCTGCATAGCCCGCCGCGCGCGCCTTCGCCAGCGCCGCATCGGCTTGTCCACGGTCCTTGTGCGGGCCGGTGCGCACGCGCCATACTTTGCCCGCTTGCTCGGCTGAAGCGCCAAGGC
>CAZSTP010000296.1:2218-3289 GCA_964609325.1 uncultured Novosphingobium sp.
GATGGCGTCTCGCCAAGCTGCGCCAGGGCCTGCGGGGAGAGTGACACGAGATTGCGGCCCTGCATCGGACCACGCTCGGTCAACCGCACAAGGATCGTCCGCCCGGTTTCCAGCGAGGTAACCTCGACATAGCTTGGCAGCGGTAATGTGCGATGCGCCCCGCTCACCCCCTCGCCATAACCTGCCTCGGCATAGCCCACCGAATCATAGTTCATCACATCGGCGGGGGTATAAGTGACCCCCTCGACGACGAACGGCTCACCCAGAACCATCGGATAATCACCCGCCGGACCGCGCACTTGAGCGGCGGAAAGTGGCGCAATTGCTGAATTTCCTCCGCCGCAGGCGCTCAGCAGAAGGGCTGTCGAAAGGGCAAGATAGCTAGCGGCTGATTTCATCTGCAAGAAGTCCCACGGACAAGGCGTAAAAGTTCGAGCAGTTATAATCGAGGATAACCCTATAATTTCCGGTTAGCAGATACGCAGTTCGTCCGCGCCCATCGGGTTCCAGCAAGCTGGCCATGACATCATCGGCAGGCCAGGCGCCGGATTTCGGCGCGACCCCCAGCGCGCGCCATTCGCGCATCGTCTTCCAGCCCGTGTGGCGATCAAACACGCGGGTGCAGCGCGGGCTTTGCAGCGTGGTGCCAAGGCTGGCGCGATCCAGCCCCTCTGGCACGCTGACAGCCACGCCCCATGGCTGCCCCTGCCGCCAACCGGCATCGCGGAAATAATTGGCAATCGAGGCCAGCGTATCGGCGCGGCTGCTCCAGATATCGGCAAAACCATCGCCATCACCATCTTGCGCCACTCGTAGATAGACTGACGGCAGAAATTGCGGATTGCCGAACGCCCCCGCCCAGCTGCCCACCAGCTTTGACCGGGGCACGCCGCGATCCACCATTTTCAGCGTCGCGATAAATTCGCTGGCAAACAGTTCCCGCCGCCGCCCTTCATAAGCGAGCGAGGCGAGCGAGCGCGGCAGATCGAAATCACCGGTATAGCCGCCATAATCGGTTTCATGCCCCCAGATCGCCAGCATGACCGGCCCGGGCACGCCATAGCGCCGCTC
>CAZSTP010000297.1:0-3243 GCA_964609325.1 uncultured Novosphingobium sp.
ATCCAAGGCCCTGACATCACCCGCGTGCTCGAACGCGTCCCCGGCCTGACCGTGACCCGCAACGGCGGCCCCGGCAGCTTCACCGTCGTGCGTTTGCGCGGCGCTGATGCCGAACAAGTCCTCGTCCTCGTCGATGGCGTGCGCGTGGAAGACGTCTCGGCCCCTTCGGGCGGCTTCGATTTCGGCACGCTCACCTCGGGCGGCTTGGAGCGGATCGACGTGCTGCGCGGTTCGAACTCGGTCGTTTGGGGCAGCGCGGCCATTGGCGGTGTGATCGCGGTCCAATCGCGCGATCTCAACGGCGTTGAAGCCAGCGCGGAATATGGCGCGAACGAAAGCTACACCGCCGATGCCGCAGCGGGCCTGTCATCAGACCTCGGCGCGCTGACGCTGAACGGCGGCTATACCCGCAACGAAGGCATTTCCGCCGCCGCCACCGGCACCGAACCCGATGGCTTCCGCCAGTGGCGCATTGGCGGCCGCGGGCGCTTGAACGTCACCCAAGACCTCGCGATTGTCGCCACCGCGCGCTATGCCAATTCCCGCACGGACATCGATGGTTTCGGTCCGCCAACTTTTGCCGTGTTCGGCGATACGCCCGAGTTTCAAGACACCCGCCAAGCCTCGGGCCGCGTCGGTTTGCGCTACACGTCGGACGCGCTCACGATCAACACCGGCTTTGCCTTGTCCGATACCAAGCGCGATTACTTCGATCCCACCTTCGGCACCGACCCTTCGTATGGCTATGTCGCACGCTCGGAACGCGCGGACCTTACCGGTCGCCTCAACCTGCCCGCCAGCTTCACGCTCGATTTCGGCGCGGACAGCGAATGGACGCGGTTTTCCAGCACGTTCGATGCCGAAGCGAAGGCCAACCTCACCAGCGGCCACGCGATGCTCGGCTGGACATCGGATCGCGCCAGCCTTGCCGCAGGTGTCCGCGTTGACGATCACAGCCGCTTCGGCACGGCATGGACCTTCGGAGCCAACGGCTCGTTCGAACTGACGCAGGATTTGCGCCTGCGCGCCTCCTACGGGGAAGGCTTCAAAGCGCCGACGCTGTACCAACTTCTGTCCGACTTCGGCAACAGGACGCTCGTGCCCGAACGCTCCAAGAGCTATGACGCGGGCCTCGAATGGGGCAGCCGCTACGGCGCGCTTCATGCCTCGGCCACAGTATTCCGCCGCGATAGCCGCAACCTGATCGCGTTCATCTCCTGTCGCGGGGTTACCTCGGGAATCTGCACGGACCGCCGCAACGGCACCTATGACAACATCGGCTTTGCCCGCGCGCAAGGTGCCGAATTCGAACTCGGTGCCCGCCCGTCTGACACGCTGCAATTGCAGGCGGTCTACACCTATCTCGAAACCGAAAACCGGACGCCGGGCAACGTCAACTTCGGCAAGGTCGCGCCGCGCCGCCCGGCCCACGCGCTCACCGTATCGGGTGACTGGACAACGCCGCTGGCAGGCCTCATTTTAGGGGCCGACTTGCGCATGGTGGGCGATAGCTTTGAAAATGCGGCAAACACACGTCGTCTCGATGGCTATGCGCTCACCACTTTGCGTGCGAGCCTGCCTGTGACCGAAGCCGTTGAACTCTACGCCCGCGTCGAAAACCTGTTTGACGAAGGCTACCAGACCGTCGCCGATTACGGCACCTGGGGCCGCTCGGCCTTCATCGGCATCAGGGCACGCTATTGAGCCAGCGTTCAGCCTTTACGGCGAAACGCCCTCTTTTCCCCCTGCTCGCCAGAGCGGGGGGATTGGGGGTGGTGCTGGCCGCAGCAACCCTCCTTCCCAGCTGCATCCCCCAATCCCGCGCCGCCCCCGATCAGCCGCCGCAAGTGCACCCCACCATCGTCAGCCTGAACCCCTGCACCGACGCAATCCTTGCCGAAGTGGCCGATCCGGCACAAATCCTTGCCATATCGCACTATAGCAAGGACCCGCGCTCCTCCTCGATGGACGCCGCCACGGCCCGCCTTCTGCCGTCCACACGCGGTACGGTGGAAGAAGTGCTGTCCCTGCATCCCGATTTGGTGCTGGGCAGCACCTTCACTGACCCTGCCACCGTCAATGCCTATCACCGTTTGGGCCTGCACTTCGAACCGCTCGGCATGGCGGCCACCATCGCCGATAGCCGCGCGCAGATCCGCCAGATCGCCACGCTCACCGGCCATGCGGATCGCGGCGAAGCTCTTGTCGCGCGGATAGACGCAGCGCTCTTGGCAGCAGCTCCGCCCGCCAACGCCAAGCCGATCCCCACGGTCGTGTGGCAATCGGGCGGTATGGTGCCGGGCGACGGCACATTGATCGCCGACGTCCTGCGCCACACCGGCTTTACCAACTTCGCCGCCGCGCGCGGGTTCGGGCAGGCCGATTTTCTCCCTCTCGAAAAGATGCTCGCTGATCCGCCCGGCCTGATCCTCGTGGCGGGGCAGAGCGCAGAAACCGGCCAGATATCGAGAAATGGCCGCGATGACCGAGTCCTCTCGCACCCCGCGCTCAAAGCGCTCACCACCACGCACCGTGTCAATCTGAACCCCAAACTGCTCTATTGCGGCGGCCCCACGATTATCGCTGCGGCCCGCCAACTGGCAAAGGTGCGCCAAGCAATCGTCCCCGAAGCGGGGAGGGGGACCATCCGCAGGATGGTGCAGGGGCACTCACGGTGATGACCAGCCTCACCAGAACCCTCGTCCTCGCACTCATCATAACCATCCCGCTATCGCTGCTCGCAGGCCAGGTCTGGATCGACCCGTTCGGCCCGCCCGTGCCCAATGCCACCGCCATCCTGATGGAACTGCGCCTGCCGCGCGCCGTGCTCGCGCTGGTGCTCGGCGCAGGGCTTGGCGCTGCGGGTGCCGCAATGCAGGGCTATTTGCGCAACCCGCTCGCCGATCCCGGCCTGTTCGGCATTGCGCCCGCCGCAGCGCTCGGCGCAGTGCTCTCGTTCTACGCCGGGTTTGAAGCGCAAGCCATTCTCTTGCCTTTGCTGGCACTCACCGGCGCAGGCGGGGCGATGGGCTTGCTCGCGCTGATCGCTGGGCGCTCTGGCGGAATTGCGCTGTTCACGCTGGCGGGCATGATGATCGCCAGCCTTGCCGGTGCGCTGACGAGCCTTGCCATCAGCCTCTCGCCCAATCCCTTTGCCCTGTCCGAAATCGTGACGTGGTTGATGGGCGCGCTGGCGGATCGCGGCTGGCATGAAGTGCGGCTGGCCTTGCCGCTCACCGCGCT
>CAZSTP010000298.1:0-3240 GCA_964609325.1 uncultured Novosphingobium sp.
TTGGCGACGGCGACGTGATAGGCGAGCAATTGCACCGGCACGGCATAGACCAGCGGCGCGATCAGCGGGTGGACTTTGGGCATTTCGATGGTGGCAAGGCACCCCTCGCCCGCCTCGGCAATGCCCTCGGCGTCCGAGATCAGCACGACCTTGCCGCCGCGCGCGCGCACTTCCTGCATGTTCGAAACGGTCTTTTCGAACAGCGGGCCTGACGGGGCGAGCACGATCACCGGAACCTGATCATCGATCAGGGCAATCGGCCCGTGCTTCATCTCGCCGCTGGCATAGCCTTCTGCGTGGATATAGCTGATTTCCTTGAGCTTCAGCGCGCCCTCCAGCGCAAGCGGATAGTCCGCCCCGCGCCCGAGATAGAGCACATCGCGCGCAGGCACGATCAGGTGCGCCATCGCGGCGATCTCGTCATCATGCGCCAGCGCCGCGTTGAGCGCCGAGGGCACTTCGATCAGATGTTCGACGATCTCGGCCTCTTCCGCGCGGTTCATCCGCCCGCGCTTGACCGCAAGGTGCGCGGCCAAGGCGGCCAGAACCGCAAGCTGGCAGGTGAACGCCTTGGTGGAAGCAACGCCGATTTCGGGGCCGGCGTGGGTGGGCAGCAGCAGATCCGCCTCGCGCGCCATGGTGCTGGTGGGCACGTTGACGACGACCGCGATGGTCTGCCCCGCCGCCTTGCAGTGGCGCAGTGCGGCCAGTGTGTCTGCCGTTTCGCCGCTTTGCGAGATGAACAGCGAGAGGCCGCCGTCTTCCAGCACCGGATCGCGATAGCGGAATTCGGAGGCCACATCGATATCGACCGGCAGACGCGCGAATTGTTCGAACCAGTATTTGGCGACCATCGCGGCATAGAAGCTGGTACCGCAGGCGACGATGGTGACGCGGTTGATCTTGGCCAGATCGAAATCGATCTGCGGCAGCGCGACCGTCTGTTCCACGCGGCGCAAATAGCTGCGCAGGGTTTGCGCGACGACCACCGGCTGTTCGAAGATTTCCTTCTGCATGAAGTGGCGGTAATTGCCCTTTTCGATTGCCGCCGCCGTGGCGCCCGAGGCGACGACCGGACGTTCGACAGCCACATTATCGGCATCGGAAATCTGCGCGCCTTCGCGGGTGATGACCACCCAATCGCCCTCTTCAAGATACGTGATCTTCTGCGTCAGCGGCGCGAGCGCCAGCGCATCGGAGCCGAGATAAGTCTCGCCATCGCCATAGCCGACGACCAAGGGCGAGCCGAGACGCGCGCCGATCAGCATATCGTCATGCGTGCGGAACGCGATGGCCAGCGCAAACGCGCCGCGCAATTGCGGCAGCACGGCCTTGACCGCGTCTTGCGGCGAAAGGCCCGCTTCGACCTGTTCGGACACGAGGTGCGCGACGACTTCGGTATCGGTCTCGCTTTCAAACGTGCGGCCCCGCGCGGTCAGTGCTTCGCGCAGGGGTTTGAAGTTTTCGATAATGCCGTTGTGGACCAGCGCGACCTGTTCGGTGGCGTGCGGGTGCGCGTTGCTGGTGGTGGGTGCCCCGTGCGTGGCCCAGCGCGTATGTGCGATGCCGATCAGGCCTTGGGCCGGATGGCGCGCCAGTTCGACCACCAGATTGTTGAGCTTGCCCTCGGCCCGGCGGCGCACCAGTTGCCCGCCTTCGACGAGGCAGACGCCCGCGCTGTCATAACCGCGATATTCCATGCGGCGCAGGCCATCGACCAGCCGGTCAGCGACCTGTTCCTTGCCAACAATTCCGATAATTCCGCACATGGCTTATGCTTGATCCTGTCACTTCGCTTTGCAGCGCTATCGCACAAATAGGTTGGGAATGTCTTTCCAATCTTTGACATTGACCACTTTGCGCTGCGCGGAATGTCGCTGCTGATTCTGCGACCCTAAACCTCGATCACAAACGTCACTTTGCTCATCGGCTTGACCGCGTTGTGGCGGACATCGGTGGAGAGCACGGTCAAGCCGTGACCCCGGAACCATGCCTGCCATTGGCGCACGGTCTTGAAGGTGAGCGGCATGGGCATCGAGACGATGGCCATCTTGCCGATGGCCTTATAGGCGCGGATGCTGCCCATCAGAATGTTGGAATAAAAATCGTTCCACACCACGAACGCCCACTGCCACGGGCTGAAATAGGTATCTTCGAAAATGATGATGCGTTTGCGGCACACGCGCTTCAATTCGGCCATCGCGCGGTCCTGATCGACGATGTGGTGCAGCACGAAAGCGGCCATGCCGATATCCACGCTTTTATCGGGCAACGGGATGCGATCGCCATCAAACATCAGCACTTCGACATCATCATCGGTATAATCGATAATATCGATCCCGATGATGTCCACATCATGGACGCTGGCGACGTTCTTGAGAAAATCCCCCCGCCCCGCACCGAAATCGAGCACTTTTTCGCCCGCGCCGACATAGGCCTGCATCGCGCGCAGCCGCGCCGCGATTTCCTTGGCACGGTTGCGCTGTTGCAGATCGTTCACCAGCCCGCGCGGCATCAGCATATAGCCGACCAGCGTGAGGATCATCAACGGAACGTAAATCAGGCTCAGTGGCAGTCCGATCAGGAAGCGGACACGATCAGACATCGACGGCTGGTACACGCATTTCCCCTAGACGATCGCGAACCCGCCTAAGGCCCCACGCGATACGCCGCATATAAAGCGCGGGGGGAAATGACAAGGTGGCTGTGGGTTTGGGGGTGGTTGCGGGGTTTGGATTGCTTCGGCTTTTGGAAATACCCATATTTGTGGTAATGTGGGCCAACCCATCGGAGCAAACATCATGAGTCGGCTGACCATCGACATTACCGATCATCAGCACCAAAGCCTCAAGGCCATGGCCGCCTTGCAGGGCAAGACGATCCGGCAATATGCGCTGGAGCGGCTGTTTCCCGCGCAATCCGGTGGCGATCAAGGCGATGGCGATAAAGCTTGGCATGATCTGAAAAGCTTGCTGGAACAACGGATTGCCGATGGTCTGGCAGGGCAAGTCTCGCGCAAGAGCATGAGCGCCCTTCTGGATGAGGAACTGGGTGCTGGCGACAAAGCTTGAGCGATAGCTATGTCCTGACCGAAGCGGCAGAGGCCGATGTAAGGGCCTTGATCCGCTACACCCGCGCGCAATGGGGAGTGGCGCAAACGCGGATTTATGTGGCCGCGCTTGAACGCGGCATGGCGCGCCTTGCGGCAGGCGAAGGCCCGTTCAAAGACATGAGCGCGCT
>CAZSTP010000299.1:0-3240 GCA_964609325.1 uncultured Novosphingobium sp.
GCGGAGGAGGGACTCGAACCCCCGACACGCGGATTATGATTCCGCTGCTCTAACCAGCTGAGCTACTCCGCCCCGTGTGCAGACTGGTCAATCTCTGCAAGACGAGGCGCGCTCCTAACCGCGACCGGGGGTGCGGTCAACCGGGTTTGCAGGAATTTTTGCGTTGGGGCCATTCACATCCAAATTTGTCGCTATCAACGGTGACAAGGGCGCAAGGAGACGCTAAGCGCGCGCCGTCATGGACGCATTCCGTCATATCCTGCTGGTCCGGCGTCGGATAGCCTTTGCGGTGATCGCGCTTGCGCTCGCCATGAAGGCGCTCGTGCCGGCAGGGTTCATGGTTGATACGCGCAACCATGTGCTCACGATCACGATTTGCGCCGATGCCAGCAGCGGGCACTTGATTTCCAAACAGATCGTCATCCCCGGAAAGCCTGCGCAAGGCCAATCGGCCCAAGCCAAAAGCGGTGAGGCTTGCGCGTTTTCCGGCCTTGGCATGGCCGCGCTATCGGGTGCCGATCCGCTGCTGTTGGCGCTCGCGCTGGCGTTCATTCTCCTGCTCGGCTTTGCGGCGGTTGCGCCGCTGCGCCTCACCACTGCGCGCCGTATCCGGCCGCCTTTGCGCGCTCCACCGGTTCCTGTCTGACAGCCATAAACCGGCCTGTTGAAGGCCACTGCTGACAGATCCGTCTGCGCCAAATTGCGCGGCGGCAATACCGGAACAAGAATCCCATGAAGACATCGCTTTTCGCGCTGGCCACAGCGCTCGTTTTTGTTGCGCCTGCTTATGCTGAGGACACCGAATCTGCCGATGCTCCTGCCTCGATCCTTGTGGTCGGCCAGCGTGATGCCCCTATCGAGATCGAACCGCGCGGTCTTGCGGTCAGCCTTGGTGAAGAACAGTTCGCCGGGATCAATGCGTTCAACACCGAAGACCTGATGAAATATGCGCCCAACTTCTTTGTGCGCAAACGCTATTCAGGCGACAGCAACGGCGTGCCCGGCTTTCGCGGCACCCATTCCACGCAAAGTGCGCGCACGCTGGTGATGGTGGATGGCTTCACCGTCTCCAACTTCCTTGGCAACAGCTTCGGCTTCAGCCCCAAATGGGGCATCGTCGGTCCCGGTGAGGTCGAGCAGTTCGACATCGTTTATGGCCCTTACAGCTCGCGCTATGTCGGCAATTCGATGGGCGGCATCATCAACATCACCACGCGTGACCCCAAGGAAACCGAGGCTTTCGCCACGGTACAGGGCATGGTTCAACCCTATGACCAGTTCTCCACGCAGAACGATTATTGGGGCGGATCGGCCGAAGTTGGTTTGGGCTTGAAGCAGAAGGACGGGCCGTGGTCCGTCCGCCTGACCGGGCGCTATTTCCGCAATACCGGTCATCCGATGACGTTCCTTGGATTGAACCGAGTGAACGATGTTAGGGACACCGATGTGGTTGTCACTGGAGCGATCACCGATCCCGAACATGTCCGCGCAACCGCAGCGGGCACTGGAATCCCCGGCGCGCCCGGCACTGAGACGAATCCCTATTTTGCAGCACAGTCGCCTGCCAAAATCACCCAGCAACAGGCCAAGCTGAAGGTCGGCTATGACAATGGCAGTCTGACCGGCCAATTCCTGTTCGCGTTCTGGCATAACGAAGATAGCCAAACAGCGCCGGACTGCTATTTGCGCGATGCCGCCGGAAATGTCAGGTGTGACGGCCGCGTACGGATTGGCGTGCAAAGCTACACGGCTTCAGGCGCGAACTTTTCGAAAACCTTACGTGATGAATTCCTGACCGGCTTGAAACTGGCAGCCCCGCTCACGGAAAACACCACCGCCCGGCTTGCCGTCTCAACTTATCAAGTGCTTCGCTCGGATGGCTTCACGTCAAACAGCTACACGTTTGGCAAAACCAACGGCGCGGGCGTTCTGGCGGAGCAGGGGCCAACTGGCTGGTGGACTGCCGACCTGACCGTTGAAAACAAGACTGAAATGCGCGAAATCGCTTTTGGGCTCACCGCAAACGCCTACCGCACTGATCAGACGCGCTATGCCCTCAACAACTGGGCGAGTGCCGCAGGTAAATTGCCTACCACCCGCACATTCGGCAAAAGCCGTCAGCTCTCGGCGTGGGCTGAAGCGCGGCTTTTCCTTGACGCGCTGACTGTGACGGGCGGCGCGCGCTACGATAACTGGCGCGCTTATGATGGCGGATTGCAAGCTGCACGCTATGCTTCGCGCACCGATGACTCGGTCGACCCCAGCTTGTCGTTTGAATATAGGCTTCCAGACGATACCACGCTGCAACTCAGCCTTGCGATGGCAACGCGCTATCCAACGGTGGGTGAATTGTTCCAAGGCAGCCTCAACGGCGATGGCACTTTCAACGTCAACAGCTTCGATCCGGACCTGAAGCCGGAAAAGAGCAAGGACGCCAACTTCCTGATCGGCCATGATTTCGGCTGGTTGAAGTTGACGGGATCAGCGTTCTACCAGCGCGTGCGCAATACGGTGTTCTCGTTCACCGGCTTCAACCAGAACGGCATTCCCACCAACAACTTCAAGAACATTGATCTGACGCGGCAATATGGCTTCGAACTGATTGCCGAAACCCGCGATTGGCCGGTGGAAGGCATGGACATTGATCTTAACGGCGCGCTGATCGATTCCAAAACGCTGCGCAATCCGTCCAATACACTGGCCGAGGGCGTGCAATTCCCGCGTATCCCGCGCTGGCGGATCAACGGGAACCTGCGTTATGCGCTGACCGCTTCTGTGCAGGCATCGCTTGGGCTACGCTATGCCAGCCGCCCCAACACCGATCTGTTCGGCCTCCAACGCGGCGATACATTTGGCTTCACGTCCGAACTGTTTGCGTTGGATGCGCGCGTCAATTGGAGCGTCACCGATCAATTCCGCGTTTCGGCGGGCGTGGATAACATCACGAACGACCGTGCATGGGTGTTCCACCCCTATCCGCAACGCACGTTCCTCGTCGAAGCAGGATGGAAGTTATGAGCGCATCTCCCCCGGCAGATCGTGCGGCGCGCTATCGCACGATCTGGCGCTGGCATTTCTATGCCGCGCTGTTCGTCATGCCGATGATCGTCATCCTGTCGATCACCGGCGCGATCTATCTGTTCAAACCGCAAGTCGAAGCGTGGGAGGAGCGGGCCTATTCCGCTCTGCCCACCACCGGCGCGGTTTCGCCTGATGATCAGGTGGCAGCGGCACTGGGGA
>CAZSTP010000300.1:0-3222 GCA_964609325.1 uncultured Novosphingobium sp.
CATCAAAGTCCACGCCCGAACGATCCGCCGCGCCGATTTCAAACAGCAAGGCTTCTTCAAGCTGCAATGCGCGGTTGCCCGTGAAAGTCTCGATCTCGCGCGGTACCGAGCCTGCGCCCAAGGCCGGACGCCAGCCCGACGGGTTGATCTCGTTCATGCCAACACCTCCTCAAGCGCCGTCGCCAGCGCAGCAATATCGTCCTCGGTCGTGCATTCGGTCGCCGCGATCAGCAGGCCGCCCGACAGCGCAGCCACTTGCGGATAGAGCCGCCCCAACGACACGCCGCCAAGCACCTGGGCGTCCGCCAGATCCCGCACCACCTGCCGCGCATCCTTGGGCAAGGTGACCGCGAATTCGTTGAAGTAGTGTCGGTTGACCACAGCAACACCGGGAATTTGGGCAAGCCGCTTTGCCGTTTGCTTGGCGCGCAGGTGGCTAAGCTTGGCCATATTGACCAGCCCTGCCCCGCCCAGCAGAGTCATATGGACTGAGAAGGCCAGCGCACACAGCCCGGAGTTGGTGCAGATGTTGCTCGTCGCCTTCTCGCGCCGGATGTGCTGTTCGCGGGTCGAAAGTGTCAGCACGAAACCGCGCTTGCCATCGGCGTCCACCGTCTCGCCACACAAACGCCCCGGAATTTGCCGCACAAACTTCTCGCGGCAACCAAACAGGCCAAGATACGGGCCGCCAAACTGGAGGCCAACGCCAATCGTCTGCCCCTCACCCACCACGATATCCGCGCCAAGGCTGCCGGGACTTTCGAGCAGACCGAGCGCGACCGGTTCGGTTACCACGGCAATGAGCAGCGCGCCCTTGGCCTGCGCCGCCGCGGCAATCGCGGCCAGATCAGGAATGCGGCCCAGAACATCGGGGTATTGCACCACCACGCACGACGTTTCGCCATCGATCTTGGCGATCACCGCAGCATCGTCGGGATCAGCAACCAGTTCGGGATTGCTTATATCAAGAACATCGCCGGTAAACTTCGCCATCGTCCGAGACGTTTCGACGTAGTGCGGATGCAAGCCACCCGAAAGCACGGCCTTGTTGCGGCGGGTAATCCGCGCGGCCATCGCAATCGCTTCCCAGCACGCGGTCGAACCGTCATAAAGCGAGGCGTTGGCGATGTCGGTGCCAAACAGCCGCGCCACTTGCGTCTGGAATTCGAACAGCACTTGCAACGTGCCTTGCGCGATTTCCGGTTGATAGGGCGTGTAGGCCGTCAGAAACTCACCGCGCTGGATCATGTGATCGACCGTGGCGGGGATGTGATGGCGATAAGCGCCAGCGCCAAGGAAAAACGGCACCGATCCGGCAGTTATGTTGTTCGCCGATAGCCGCGCCATGTGGCGTTCCACCGCCATTTCACTGGCGTGATTTGGCAGGCCCGCAATCGGCGCGGTCAATCGCGCATGTTCGGGCACATCGGCAAACAAGTCGTCGATAGAACCCGCGCCGATGACAGAGAGCATCGCGCTCCGGTCAGCGTCGGTCAGGGGAAGATAGCGCATCGGATCAAAGCTCCGCCACGAATGTCTGATAGGCCGCCTCGTCCATCAGTTCTGCCAGTTCGGCAGGGTCGGACAGCGTCATCTTCCACAGCCAGCCTTCGCCCTCGGCATCGGAATTGACCAGTTCGGGCTGGTCTTCGAGCGCTCCGTTGACGACGGTCACCGTACCCGAAACCGGCGCATAGACGTCGGAGGCGGCCTTCACACTATCAACCACCGATGCGCTATCGCCCTTGGCAACGGCAGCATCCACGGCGGGCACTTCGACAAACGTGATATCGCCCAGCTGGCTTTGGGCATAATGCGTGATGCCAACCGTGGCTTCGCTGCCCTCGACCGCGATCCATTCGTGGTCCTTGGTGAAATAGCGGGTCATCATGCGGCTCCTTTGCGGTAATAGCGGTGGGGAATGAAGGGCATCGGCGCGACAGTGGCGGCAAGTTTGCGCCCCCGTACGTCGATGGAAAGGGATGTGCCGGGGCCGGCATGTTCGGCGGCAACAAAGGCCATGGCGATGGGCCGTTCCAGGCTTGGCGAAAAACCGCCGGACGTAACCGTGCCAACTTCCACATCGCCAAGCAGCACCTTCGCGCCCTCGCGCGCAGCCATCCGGCCTTCGATCAACAGCCCGACGCGGCGGGTAAGCGCACCGGTGGCAATCAACGGCAGGATCGTATCGGCCCCGGGAAATCCGCCTTCTGTTCTGCGGCGTTTGTTGATCCCGAACAGCAGATCAGCGCTGACCGGATCAACCGTATCGGTCATGTCGTGGCCGTAGAGCGGAAGCCCCGCTTCCAGACGCAAGCTATCGCGCGCACCAAGCCCGATGGGCTTCACCTGAGGCTGGGCGCAAATGAGATCAGCGATTTCAGCCGCATTTTCAGCAGGCACCGAAATTTCGAAGCCATCCTCACCGGTATAGCCTGAGCGGCTGATCCACGCGTCATAACCTCCAAGTTTGAACGCTGCGCCGCGCATGAAGCTAAGCGCCGATAGCGGCTGCTCCCCTGAAACAAGCGGTTCGAGTGCTTCAAACGCCTTTGGCCCCTGCAAGGCAAACAAGGCGCTGTCCTCAAGATGATTGAGCGTGACCTCGTCGGGCAGAAACTCCCGCAAATGCGCGATATCGTCCCACTTGGTCGCACCATTGACGACAAGATAAAAGCCGGTGCCCCAGCGCGTCACCATCAGGTCATCAAGGATACCGCCCGCATCATTCAGCAGCAGCGAATAGCGCACCCCACCCACCGGCAGCGTTGCAAGATCTATCGGCAGGACAGCTTCAAGCGCGGCTTCAACACCTTCACCGGAGACATAGAGCTGCCCCATGTGCGAAACATCAAAGAACCCGGCACTCGTCCGTGTCCACAGATGCTCGGCGATGATGCCTTCGAATTGGACCGGCATCCAATAGCCCGCAAAGTCCACCATCCGGCCACCACGCGCGCGGTGCCAGCCATCCAGTGGCAGCGAAAGCGGGCCAAGCGGCGCGCCCTCATCTGCGTTGGTCGCATCAATATCGTATGTGTCGCTCACAAATCAGTTTCCCGTACAGTTCAGACGCCATTCGGCGCCCCCTCTGTCACGGAAACCTGAGAGCTTTCCCCCACCCTCCTCTCCAGAAGGGCTTCACGGGGTTACCCCTTCGGCGGCCCCCCTCTATGAGAGGTAGCACTTTCCAGAGCGTCGCTATCGACCCACGCGGTCCAT
>CAZSTP010000301.1:0-3218 GCA_964609325.1 uncultured Novosphingobium sp.
TTGCCGGTATTCCGCCGCTGTTCGGTTTCTGGGGCAAGTTCGTGGTGTTCCAGGCTGCGGTTCAGGCGGATCTGATCGCGCTTGCTGCCATCGGTATTGCCGCCTCGGTCATCGGCGCGTTCTACTACCTCAAAGTCGTCAAGGTCATGTATTTTGACGAGGCGGTAGACAAGGTGAAGGGCACAGGCGAATTGTCACACACCGTCATCCTCGTACTGGCCCTGCTGGTCAATTCGCCGCTCGGCTATCTCTTGACCAAGTGCCTTGATACGCTGGCGGGCAATGCCGCTGCGGCGCTGTTCTTCGCTTACTGACGCGCCGCCTGCATTGATTGAAACCATTGCCGATATTCCCTCGACCAACGGCGAGCTTCTAGCCCGCCTTGGCCGGGGTGAGCCGGTCATCGAAGGCCAGTGGCTCGTCGCTGACCGCCAGAGCGCGGGGCGGGGCCGGGCAGGCCGCGTCTGGTCTGACGGCTTCGGCAATTTCATGGGCTCCACCGTGGTGCGCTTGCGCACCTCCGATCCCTTGCCGCAAACGCTTGCGCTCGTCGCGGGCTTCGCCGTTCACGAGGCGGTGGTCGGCGTAACCGGCGGCCTCTCCGGCTTGCAGTTAAAATGGCCTAACGACTTGCTTGTCGGCGATGCCAAGTTGGCAGGCATCCTGCTCGAACGGCAGGGTGATGCCGTGGTCGTCGGCATCGGGGTGAATCTGGCGCAAGCGCCCGAGGTGCCGGGGCGGGCAACGGCTTGCCTGGCCGGGTTCGGCATGACTGTCCCCCGCGATGATTTCGCCGCAATCCTTGCCGAACACTTCGGCGATGCGCTGATCCGCTGGCATCTGGGCGAATGGCCGGTATTGCGCACGCAGTGGCTGGCGCGGGCCATGCCCACAGGGACGCTTGTTTCGGTCAAGGATCGCGATCATGGCGAGATTACGGGCGCGTTTGGTGGTATTGATGATGATGGCGTGGCCCTTCTGCGCTTGGCGAACGGCACCGTCCGTGCCATCCACGCAGGCGACATAGAAATGGTGGGTTCCCATGCTTCTGGCGGTTGACGTCGGCAATACCAATATCGTCTTTGCCCTGTTTGAAGGTCGGGCGATCAAATCGCGCTGGCGCGTGGCCACCGATCCGCGCCGGACGGCGGATGAATATGCCGTGTGGCTGCTGCAATTGATGCAGTTGCAAGGGCTTGATCCCAAGACGGTCAAACAGATCCTGATCTCCACGGTCGTCCCGCGCGCGCTGCACAACCTGACGGTGCTTTCGCAAAAGTATTTCGGTCTGGAACCGCTTGTTGCAGGGCAACCGCCGGTGGAATGGGGCTTTGAAGCCGATATCGATGATCCGCGCTCCTTGGGCGCGGATCGTGCGGTCAATGCCATTGCTGCTCATGCGCGCTATGCCGGTGATCTGATCGTGGTCGATTTCGGCACGGCAACCACGTTCGATGTCGTGGACTTCAACGGCGCCTATAAGGGCGGCATCATCGCTCCCGGTATCAACCTGTCTCTGGACGCGCTCGTCAATGCAGCCGCCAAGCTTCCGCGCATCGCCATTGAAGCGCCACGTGGCAGCAAAAGCGTGATCGGCCGCAATACCGAAGACCAGATGCATATCGGCGTGTTTTGGGGCTATGTCGCGATGATGGAAGGCCTGATCTCGCGCATGCGTGCCGAAATCGGACGCCCCGCCAAAGTGGTCGCCACTGGGGGCCTCGCCGTGCTATTTGGCGAACACACAGATATTTTCGACCATGTCGATACCGACCTGACGCTGGATGGCCTTGCCATTCTGGCCGAGCGGGTCGCGCTCAAGCAAGGCTTTTCGCAGTGAAATCACCCAAGGAATTGTTGTTTATCGCCCTTGGTGGGTCGGGCGAAATTGGAATGAACGTCAATCTTTATTGCTGTGATGGCAAATGGTTGATGGTTGATCTGGGCATGACCTTTGCCGATCCGCACTATCCGGGGATCGATCTGGTCTTTGCCGATCTTGAATTCATCGAAGACCGGCTCGACGATCTGGTGGGTATCGTGCTCACCCACGCGCACGAAGATCACATCGGCGCGGTGCCCTATTTCGCGCAAGACCTTGGCGTGCCGCTCTATGCCACGCCGTTTACCGCCAAACTGGTGCATGAAAAGCTGGTTGAGGCAGGAATCGAGAAAGAGGTCGAGCTTAACGTTATCGATCACCTTGACCGGTTCGAACTGGGCCCGTTCGGCATCCGTTATGTGCCGCTCGCGCACTCGATTGCCGAAGGCAATGCGCTGCTGATCGATACGCCGCACGGCAATATCTTCCACACCGGCGATTGGAAGCTTGATGACGAGCCGCGCATCGGTACGCCCGCCACCGAGGAAGAACTCACCGCAATTGGCGATGAGGGTGTGCTGGCACTGGTCTGCGATTCCACCAACGTGTTCAACCCCAAGGCTTCCGGCTCTGAAGGCGAAGTGCGGGCAGGGCTGATGGAAGCCGTGGCCGCGCAAAAGGGACGGCGCGTTGTCGTCACCACCTTTGCGTCTAATGTGGCGCGTTTGCAGACTTTGGGCGAAGTGGCCGAGGCGACGGGGCGGCGGCTCTGCGTGGCCGGACGTTCGCTTGACCGGATCATTCGCGTGGCCAAATCGTGCGGCTATCTCAAAGACCTGCCCGAGCTTGTTCATATCGAAGATGCGATGGATGTGCCGCGCGGCGAATTGCTGGTGCTGGCCACCGGCGGGCAGGGTGAGGCGCGCGCCGCGCTTGGCCGGATTGCTGCGGAACAACACCCGATCCGCCTTGAAAAGGGCGATGCCGTGCTGTTTTCCAGCCGCCAGATCCCCGGCAACGAACTGGCGATTGGCCGCATCCAGAACTCGCTGGCAGACAAGGGCATCCGCATCGTGACGGATCGCCAATCGATGATCCACGTCTCCGGCCATCCCGGGCGGCCTGAACTTGTCGCGCTATATGATTGGATCAGGCCGGAAATTCTGGTTCCGGTGCACGGCGAAATTCGCCACATGGCCGAGCAGGCAAGGCTGGGACTGGACGAGGGGATTCCCAAGGCGATTGTCCAGAAGAACGGCGATCTGATCCGTCTTGCTCCCGATGGCCCGAAGAAGCTTTCCGAAGAGCGCGCGGGACGGCTGATCCTTGATGGCGACATTATCGCGCCCGCCAATGGCGAGGCGATCATTGCGCGCCGCAAGATGTCGGAAAACGG
>CAZSTP010000302.1:0-3198 GCA_964609325.1 uncultured Novosphingobium sp.
GCGTTCAATGCGCCATCTGCCGTCACCAGCAAATTGCCCGATCCGGTGGCCGATGGCAGCACGGTGATCGACTGGCTGGCAAAGTCCCCGCGGGTGGCCGCCGTAAACTCCGTGGCCGATACCGCCCCCGCCGAGATCGAGCCCACAGTGGCGACAGCCGGGCTTGCAAACACGAGATTGGCGTCAAAGCCGTTGGCCAGTTGCCCGATGGCTTCCATCGACCGGTTGGCCATCAGCACGCGGTTGGATGCGTTCAACCGCGTCGTCGAAACACTGCCACCGCCCAGCAGCAGCATGTCGTAAGCCGTGGCTTGTTGCGTGCTGATATTGCCATTGGCAAAGATGTTCAGGTTGGATCTGGCAAAGATAACGCGGGTGGTGATGCTGCCATCCGAACGCAGGTTGACGGAGTTGAATTCACCATTCGCTCCGGTTGGCGTGCCCCCGCTAGCGGCAAGATCGCCTGTCACCAGATTGCCGGTGCTTTGCAGCCTTATGTCTCTGGCAGCATTGAGCTTTCCAACTTCCATCGCCCCTTGGGCCGAGAGCGAAATCGCCCCGGTCGACGCAATCTGGCCGAGTAGTACGTCGCCACCTGATGTTCCGAACACCGAACGCGCGCCAATGGCTCCATTTACCGTCAACGCCTGCGCTGCGCCAAGCGTCACATCATTGCGCGCCGTGATGGCACCTGTGGCAATGCTGCCGTTCAGGGCGTTCACGCTCACGCCCTGCAAAGTGGATGCCAGCGCTCCTGTCGATACCGCTCCACCGGCAGAAAGCGCCAGCGTATTGCGCGCCGCCAGATCCGTTGCGGTCAACGTGCCTCCTGCATTGACCAGCAGATTGCCCGAAGCGACGAACGAGGGCACCACCGTAATCGCGCCGCTGGTAAACGCACCTTGGGTCGCGGCACTGAAGGACGTTGCTGTCACCGGACCGCTGATCGTGATCGGCCCCCCGGTTGGCACAACCGGCGTCGCGGAGAACACGAGATTCAGGTTAAAGGTGTCGCGGGGACCGCCCGCTGCTTCCATCGAGGGATTGGCGATGAGCACACGGTTTGAGGCGTTGAGCCCGCCTGTCGATACACTTCCTCCACTCAGCAACAGCATATCATATGCCGTTGCATCACCGGTTGAAATTGCACCTGCCGCAACGATGCCAAGATTTGATCCTGCGAAGATCGTTCCTGTTGCGATACTACCGCCTGCACGAAGCCCGATAGAATTCAGCTGACCATTCGATCCGGTTGGCACACCCGTGCCTGCCGCAAGGTTGCCGGTGGTTATATTGCCGAGGCTCTGGGCGGTTATATCGTGGTTTGCCGAGACGCTGCCAACATCGATAACGCCCGTTGCCTCTATATCGACCACTTGAGCCGACACGTCACCAAGCGACAGGGTGGTGCCCGCCAGCGCATCGAAGAGACCAGTGGCCGCAATCGATCCAAGATCGATCCTGCCTGCCGCATCAAGTGACAGACCACTTTGCGTTGCCAGATTGGCGTGGGCGACGAGATCGTCGCCAGAGTCCAAAGAGAGCGCACTGGTCCCGTTCAAAGTTCCCAGCGTTGCCGGCACGACCGGATCGAGCACCCAGTTCGCCGCAGTGATCGAGAGGATATTCGCGCTCAGTGAGCCCCGATCGAGGGTGACCGATGTGGCCGACGAGGTGCTCAAATCGAACACGCCCGATACCGTCGCGGTCGAATTGCTGAAGAAGATCGGATCAATCGCAGTTTGCGCCGCAGAAACCGTTGGCGCTGCCAGCGAGACGAATTCGATGTTCGCAGCGGACAGCAAACTGTTCTTGGCTATGAAATCAACCGCCGAACCGGCATTGACCGCAGCGCCGCTGACAGATCCGCCACCGGCACTTGCCGTCGAGACAAAGGACAGGTCCTGTGCCTGAAGCACGCCGGGCTGGGTGTCCTGGTTCAGCCTGCTGGAAAGAACGGCCGAACTGCCTGCATTCGCGGCGGGGTTGACGCTGCCGATGGTAGCGTTGCCACCTGTGCCGCGACCATTGCCCAATCCGCCATTGCCACCAATGGCATTGGCCACCCACGACCCGCTGCCGTTGATCGTGGCCGTGCCCCCTTCAACCAGCAATCGCGATCCGCCGCCGATGCCGTTGCCGCCATTGCCACCCACCGCTCCGGCAACCAGACTGTCTCCCGTGCCGCCATTGCCGCCCGTTCCCGTGGCTCTGGCCACAACGCTGGCGAAAGTTGCCGAACCAAGGTTGATCGCGCCGGTATCCAGACCGCTGACGACCCCGATATCCAGCGTTCCGGCGGCAGCATTACCGCCGTTGCCGCCGCGCGCATCATTACCAAGACCACCGTTACCGCCCGTGGCATGGGCCCTGACAGACAGGTTGCCTGTCTGCAAAACACCGTTGCCCGCACTGCCTGCGACCAGGACAGAACCACCTTGCGCGTTCCCGCCATTGCCGCCCGCAAGGTTGGAGATATCGGGATCAAGGGCCGTGCCGCCATCCGCCGATGTGGAAGCAAACAGATCGCCGGTCACGATCTGGCCCGGACCTTCGATGGCACTGTGCGCCACCACTTGCACGCTTCCGCCGGTGGCTGCGCCGCCCGCACCGCTGGAGGTTCCATCACCACCTTCGGCCCGCGCGTTGATGTTGACCGCACCCAGCGCAAGGTTGCCCTGCCGGGCAGCAACGATCGTCACACCACCTGTGCCGGTACCGCCGATTGCCCCGTCACCGCCAATCCCGTTGGCATCGATGTTCGTCGTACCGAGGACGGAAACGCTGGCGCCATTGCCCAAAGTCGCCGCCGTCCCTGCACCGAGCGTGGCTGACCCTCCTGTGGCATTGCCGCCCGTTACAGCCAGATTCAATTCGGCACCCCGCCCGCCAAGGCCATAGGCGGTCATGGTCAGATTCGTACCGACACTCGCCAGGCCACCGGTGAAGGCGAAGGCAGCATTACCGCCAAAGCCATTGCCGCCCTGGATAGCCGCGCTCTGCGTGCCGAACGATGCGCCGCCCTGCCCTACGACATTGAGCTCGACAAACCCGTCGGTCGTAAAGGTGCCGCCGGTCGTCCCGGTAACTCTGGCTGTTCCGCCTTGCGCCGATCCAGCCGGACCGGAAACCGATACATCTCCACCCAGCGCATAGGCATTGAGGCTTACCTGCGCGCCCAGATCAATGGTACCGCCG
>CAZSTP010000303.1:0-3161 GCA_964609325.1 uncultured Novosphingobium sp.
ATTTCGGCAAAATCCTCCCCATTTTTGCGCAGCACAAATGGGGAGGTGGCAGCGCAAAGCGCTGACGGAGGGGTACTCAATCCGCCGGATTATGCTTTGCCAAAAACCCCTCAATCGCGGTCAATAGCGCCACGCGGTCTTCCTCACGCGTGAAGTAATGATCCGCCTTCGCCAACGACACGAACTCCACGTTCTTGCCCGCACTGACCATTTTATCATGCATGCTTTTGGATTGGACATGATCAACGGTAAGGTCCTTTTTGCCGTGGATCAGCAGCATGGGAACCTTGATCCGATCAATAAACCTGATCGGCGAGACGGCGGCAAAATCTGGCGTCATGGCTTGCCATTGCTCGCGGTAACGCTTGGCGTAAAGACTTCCGCCAAAGTCATTTACCTCGCGCCGCAAATTTGCCACGCCCGCAATCGATACCGTGCATCGCCACATGTCCGGATCACGCGCAACACCCCACATCGCGACATAGCCGCCGTAACTGGCCCCGACCAAACAGGCGCGTTTGGGGTCAGCCAGGCCCTCTTTCGCGGCCCAAGCCAACGCGTCATTGACATCGTCCTGCATAGCCAAGCCCATCTGACCCAGGCCTTTGCTAACAAATTCATCGCCGTAGCCTGTTGAGCCCCGAAAATTCGGCTGGATCACGAGATATCCGCGGCTGGCTACGAACTGCGCCCAATAGTCCCAGTTCATTGCATCGTGCCCCCACGGCCCGCCATGCGGCATGACCACCACGGGCAAGGCTTTCGCCTCTCTTTCCGGCGGTGTGTGCAAGATAGCTTCGATTTCCAACCCGTCGCGCGCCTTGTATTTGATCGTGCTGACTTTGGCCGTTGCCTTCTTCGTGATGTCAGGATTGACGTAAGCGATTGCTTGCATCGTGCCACTGGCAACATCGAAATAATACAGACGCCCCGGTTGATCAGCGCGATCAACCAAGACCAACATCCGGGTTCGATCAGCAGACAAACTGATAATCTCGCCCCTGCGGTCCTTAAGGCTCTTGTCAAAGGCGTCCTGCAATTTTGCCAGTTCGGGATCAATCCAGCGTAGCCCGCCAGAGAGTTCGCCGCCCAGCCTCACCCCAAGAACCGTGTTTCCTGCATCGTCAGTGCGAACGGAATCAATCTCCTGCCCAGCCGGGGCTTGGAACAAGGTCCGCAGTTCCTTACTGGTTTCGACGTCGATCTCCACCAAAGCACTCATGCCGTCCTCAGATTTTCGAACGATCAGCGCTTTGCTTTCACCTGGCATAAACAAGACAGGCACGTTCAACGCATCGAACGACGTGGACGCAATTCTTGCAAAAGCTTCTTTCTTTCCATTGCGATAAAACAGCGTGCGCCGTCCGCGAATGCGATCAACCGCGATCTTCGCGCGCAACACACCTTGCGGATCGGCAATCCAATCCATCACATCGGTGCTTGGCCCATCCACCTCGGTATGTCTGCCGGTTGCAACATCAACCGAATAGACAGTGGGCCAAAAGCTTTCATCAAGATAAATCGAATTTTGCCCGGCAACGAGAATTTTGGTCGTGCCATCTGTGGGGATCCACAAGATATCAGATGCATTCTGTCCCGCTAAGCTGTTCAACAAGCGCGTGAATTTTTGTGTTGTCAGGTTGAATGCCATCAATCGGTTTACGTAAAGTCTGTCACTCCCGGTTACTGACTGAATAGACCGAACACTTATAACAACGTTATCATTGCCGACCCAGCGGACGGCATCGACCTCAAGGTTATCAGGTAACGCTGCTTGAAACGTCTTCGCTGAACCAAACAACGCCATCACCACAAAGCGCTGCTCACCTTTAACCGCTAATTGTCCGGCAATCATTTCACCGTTTGGTGAAAGCTTCGCGCCTTCAATGAACGGAAGTCTGGCAAAGGCTGTAACGGGAAGGCGCGCATTGCCAGTTGCAGCAGGGCCAGAAACTACAGAGACAGAAGAAGTAGGGCTTGTTTGGGCATATGCCTGACTAGCTCCCGTAAGCGGCACTATGGCACAACCAAACACCAGAAATACTGATCCAAAACTGCGCACAAAAGCCCCTTCGTCATTAACGCAACTAACCTACTAAGGTCCTGAATCTGATCAAGCGCAAATGCCACCGCGATCTGTCCTACAAGCACCAAAAATGTCATGATCCCCCCATGCCCACCCAAAACTCCTCCCCATTTTCACGAAGTGCAAATGGGGAGGTGGCAGCGCGCAGCGCAGACGGAGGGGCATCAAAAAAACCGCAAAGCCGGGGGGCCGCATTCTTCTCCTTGAACAGTGTAAACTGTGTAAACCTGTTCAGACTTCACCCCCCTAACATGAACAGAAACACCCCGAACCAATGTGCACGCCGCACCCCCTTGCCCCGCGCGCTGCAATTGCTAAGGACGATTCGGAAACACAAACGCGCACCCGCAACACAGGACATGACGATGGCGACTTTCTCGCTTCCGAAGAACTCCAAGATCACCGGCAAGGCCCGCCATCACGCGGCTCCCACGCAAGGAAAGGTCCGCAAGTTCAAGGTCTACCGTTACGATCCCGATAGCGGCCAGAACCCGCGTTACGATACGTTCGACATCGATCTTGATAACTGCGGCCCGATGGTGCTCGATGCGCTGATCAAGATGAAGAGCGAGCAGGACCCCACGCTCACCTTCCGCCGCTCTTGCCGCGAAGGTATCTGCGGTTCTTGCGCGATGAACATGAACGGCCGCAACGGCCTTGCCTGCACCACCGCGATTGAAGATCTTTCGGGCGAAGTGCGCATCACGCCACTGCCGCACATGGAAGTGATCAAGGACCTCGTGCCTGATTTTACGCACTTCTACGCGCAATATGCCTCGATCCGCCCATGGCTGCAAACCGTCACGCCAACGCCTTCGGGCAAGGAACGCCTGCAATCGCCCGAACAGCGCGAAAAGCTGGACGGCCTGTACGAATGCATCCTGTGCGCCTGCTGCAGCACCTCGTGCCCCAGCTACTGGTGGAATTCGGACAAGTTCCTTGGCCCCGCCATCCTGCTTCAGGCCTATCGCTGGCTGGCCGATAGCCGCGACGAAATGACGGGTGAGCGCCTTGACGAGCTGGAAGATCCGTTCCGTCTCTATCGCTGCCACACCATCATGAACTGCGCGAACGT
>CAZSTP010000304.1:0-3129 GCA_964609325.1 uncultured Novosphingobium sp.
CCTGCTCTGGCTCGGCGAACAGATCACGTCTCGCGGCATCGGCAACGGTGTTTCGTTGATCATTATGGCGGGTATCGTCGCCCAGTTGCCGAAGTTCTTTGGCAATCTGTTCGAAGGCGGCCGTACCGGTGCCATTTCGCCGTTCCTGATCGTCGGCATTGTAATCATGTTGATCGCTCTTGTTCTTGCGATCTGCTTCTTCGAACGCTCGACGCGGCGCTTGTTGATCCAGTATCCCAAGCGCGCAACGCAGCGTGGCATGATGCAGGCTGACAGCAGTCATTTGCCGCTCAAGCTCAATACCGCAGGCGTCATTCCTCCGATCTTCGCCAGCTCGTTACTGCTGTTGCCGTTGACGATCACGCAGTTCGCGGGGAATTCGATTTCGCCCGACACGACAATGGGGCAGGTGATCGTCACACTGAACCAGTATCTCGGGCATGGTAAGCCGCTGTATATGCTGCTCTATGCCCTCGGCATCATCTTCTTTGCGTTCTTCTACACGGCGGTTGTGTTTAACCCTGAGGAGACGGCGGAAAACCTGAAGAAGAATGGCGGGTTCATTCCCGGCATTCGTCCAGGCAAAAACACAGCGAATTATCTCGACTATGTTTTGACCCGCATCACGGTTCTGGGCGCTGCCTATATCACGATCGTGTGCGTTGTGCCGGAATGGATCATGGCTGAAACAGGCATGGGCGCGGTGTTTTTCGGTGGTACCAGTTTGCTCATTGTCGTGAACGTGACCGTCGATACAATCACCCAGATCCAGTCGCATCTGCTGGCTCACCAGTATGGCGATCTGATCAAGAAGGCGAAACTGAAAGGTCGGCTGCGCTGACAATCCCGGCTGAGAGGGGAATGAATTCGTGAATATCATCCTGTTGGGGCCTCCGGGCGCAGGCAAAGGGACACAGGCACAACGTCTGGTCGAACGCCACGGCATGAAGCAGCTTTCCACCGGCGATATGTTGCGCGCTGCGGTGAAGGCAGGCACTCCGGTAGGCCTCAAGGCAAAAGCGGTGATGGAGGCAGGCCAGCTTGTCTCCGATGAGATCGTATCGGCATTGATCGGCGATGAGCTTGACGCAATGCCTGCCGGTCAAGGCGCCATTTTCGATGGTTACCCGCGCACCGCACCGCAGGCACAATCGCTCGAAGCGATCCTTGAGAGCCGCGGTCGTAAGCTGGACCACGTGGTAGAACTCGAAGTCAACGAAGACGCTCTGGTTGAGCGTATTACCGGGCGCTATACCTGCGCCTCGTGTGGCAAGGGTTACCACGATACCTTTGAAAAGCCGGTCGTTGAAGGCACGTGCGACAAGTGCGGCGGCCACGAATTCAAGCGTCGTCCCGACGATAACGAAGAAACCGTGCGCACGCGGATGGCCGAATATCGCGCAAAGACCGCTCCGATCCTGCCGATCTATGAAGAGCGCGGTATTGTTGCACGCGTCGATGGCATGGCGGAAATGGATGAAGTGACGAGCGCTATTGAGGCGATCCTGAACGCTCGCTAATCATGGCCCGGTTCGCCCGTCCCGGTGCGGGCAGGAGAGCCGTTTCATGCGCAAACTTCTGAAAATTCTGGCGGCGGGGCTTGCGGGTCTCGCCGTTCCTGCATCTGCCGAGGTGGTGCAGAAAAGTGACGCGGGCTTCGTGATACGGATTACCGGAGAGGTAGCCGGCTCACCGGATCAGGCTTGGGCCGCGTTTGTGGCACCGGCCAATTGGTGGAACAAGGCGCACACATTCTCCGGTGATGCGGCCAATCTCACCATGGACGCCAACGCCAATGGCTGCTTTTGTGAAAAGCTGCCTGTGCCCAAGGGCGCACCGGTCGGGCAGCGCGCCGGTTCGGTCATGCACATGCGGGTGCTCTATGCCGAGCCTTACCGTGCCATGCGGTTGACCGGAGGGCTCGGGCCGCTGCAATCCGAAGCAGTTACCGGCACGATGACGATCACCTTCAAACCGGTGGATGGGACAAGCGGCAAAGGCACGCGTATCCTGTGGGAATACGTCGTCGGCGGCTACATGCGCTATAAGGCTGATACGATTGCCAGTGCGGTCGATAAAGTGCTGGCCGACCAATTGCAGAGCCTGATCAAGCTGGTCGGACCGCTCACCGCCCCTGTTGAAGCCGAACCTAAGCCAAGCGCGCCGCTGGACTTGGCAACGCCACAAATGTCTCCCGTGTCGGAGGCCGATGATGCGTCTGCCGGTGAATCGGTGAAGGCCGCGCTCGACAAAATGTTCAAAAAAGGCACCGAAAGGCCGCCTGAATAAGGGGTGTGCGTTTCGGCGCTTTTGCCAGCGGCAAAACACGTTAATCTCCCAGCAACAAAAGCCCGACTCGGCCCTTGGCGTGAGATCGTAGGCATACGGGCCGCATATATCAGCGCATTGAGCCCATTTTTGGGCTTCGATCAGGGGAGAGACTTGTGGCCGTAACCGATCATGTCGATTTGCCGACGTTCATGGAGGGCGTGAAGAAGCGTAATCCTTATCAGCCGGAATTTGTCCAGGCTGTGCAGGAGGTTGCCGAAGATATCTTCGAGTTCATGCAGGACAAGGAAGAATACCACGCCCAGCAAATCCTGCGCCGCATTGCAGAGCCGGACCGCGTCGTATCGTTCCGGGTATGCTGGGAGGATGATAACGGCAACGTCCGCGTCCAGCGCGGTTGGCGCGTCCAGAACAACAATGCGATCGGTCCGTACAAGGGCGGCATCCGTTTCCATCCGTCGGTTACCGAATCCGTCCTGAAGTTCCTGGCGTTCGAGCAAACGTTCAAGAACGCGTTGACCGGTTTGCCCATGGGCGGCGGCAAAGGCGGATCGAACTTCAACCCCAAAGGCAAAAGTGTGCGCGAGATCATGCGCTTTTGCCAATCGTTCATGACCGAGCTCTATCGCCACATCGGCGCTGATGTTGACGTTCCTGCTGGCGACATTGGCGTTGGCGCGCGCGAAATCGGCTTCATGTTCGGCCAGTACAAGCGCATCACCAACAACTTCACCGGCGTGCTGACGGGCAAGGGCCTTGAATGGGGCGGATCACTGATCCGGACCGAAGCAACCGGCTATGGTGCGGTCTATTTCCTTGCCAACATGCTGGCGACCAAGA
>CAZSTP010000305.1:0-1123 GCA_964609325.1 uncultured Novosphingobium sp.
GCGACACAGTCAAAAAAGCCCGCACGTGGCTCGATGCCAACGGCCTAGCCTACACGTTCCATGACTACAAAAAGCAGGGTGCAGACCCTGTCAAAATCGCGGGCTGGATCGAGCAGGCGGGCCTCGACAAAGTGGTGAACCGGGCGGGGACGACCTATCGCAAGTTGGATGAAGCGCAGAAGGCGGCGATTGCTGATGGCGGCGCTCCGGCGGTGCTGGCGGAGAATGCTTCGGTGATCAAACGCCCGATTGTGGAGCATTCCGGCGGCTTGCTGGTGGGTTTCAAGGAAGCCGATTGGGCGCAAGCGCTGTTATGATAAAGAGGTCCGTCCTTGCCGCATTGGTGCTCGCCGTGATGATCCCTTCTGCCCACGCGCAAATCCTGATCGGCCATCGCGGTGCGAGCGGGGAGCGGCCCGAACATACGCTGGCCTCTTATGAGCGCGCGATTGATGCGGGCGCGGACTTTATCGAGCCGGATCTTGTGCCCACCAAGGATGGCGTGCTGGTGGCGCGGCACGAAAACGAGATTTCGGGCACGACCGACGTTGCCGATCACCCCGAATTCGCCAGCCGCCGCCGCACCCATTTGATCGACGGCGAGGCCATGACCGGCTGGTTCACCGAAGATTTCACGCTGGCCGAATTGCGCACCCTGCGCGCCAAAGAACGCCTGCCCAGGCTGCGCCCCGCCAACACCCGCTTTGATGGCCTCTATCAGGTGCCCACGTTCGCCGAAGTGCTTAGGCTCGTCAAAGCCAAGGAGGCCGAGACGGGCCGCCGAATCGGCATTTACCCCGAGATCAAGCACCCCGGCTGGTTCACCGCGCAAGGCATCGATACCGCATCGATGCTGCTGACGATGCTCGATGCAGCGGGCTATCGCGATGCCAGCGATCCGGTGTTCATCCAAAGCTTTGAGGCTGGCCCGCTTGAAGCCTTGCGGCAGCGCACCAAAATCCGGCTGGTGCAGTTGATGTCAGCCGAGGGTGGCCCTGCCGATCGTCCGGGGACGACATATGCCGCGATGGCAAAGCCCGCCGGGCTGAAGGCGCTGGCGGCGCATGTCGATGCGATTGGCGTTGAGGCGACGATGGTGGTTGATGCGCAGCTTCAGCCGACC
>CAZSTP010000305.1:1223-3128 GCA_964609325.1 uncultured Novosphingobium sp.
TGGATCGAGCAGCCATGTGCGCGTGACGCGGCCTTCGCGGTGGATCGGCACGGTCAACAGCACGCGCGCGTTGCTGCGCGCATGCGGTTTATACAGACCGAAATGCAGCGCGCAGTCGCGGATCGTGCCGATAATCGGCGTGCGGCCTTCAAGGTCGATCATCGTCGCGGGCTGGTCCCACGGAATGGCATCGGTGAAGGCCACAGGTCAGACGTCCAGATTGGCCACGTTCAGCGCGTTGTCCTGAATGAATTCACGGCGCGGTTCCACCACATCGCCCATCAGGCGGGTGAAGATTTCGTCGGTAATGTCGGCGTCTTCGACCTTTACCTGCAACAGCGTGCGCACATTGGGGTCCAGCGTGGTTTCCCAAAGCTGGTCGGCGTTCATTTCGCCCAGGCCCTTGTAGCGCTGGATCGAAAGGCCCTTGCGGCCCCCTGCAAACACCGTTTCGAGCAGTTCCGAAGGCCGCGTGATCGCGTCTTTGGCCTGCGTTACGGGCGCTGCTGCCGGAACATCGCTATCGTCATCGGCTGAAACCACAACTTCGGGTTCGGCTTCTGCCGTTGCGGCAGACTGCCGCACCAGCCGTGCGACGCCCGAATAGACATCGGCGTTTTCCGCAGCCAGCTTGGCCAGCTTGCGCGCTTCGGCGCTGAGCAGGAAGCCGGGTTCGATCACGTGATGATCGGTTACGCCGCGCCACACGCGCTTGATGTGATAGCCGCCCTCTTCGGCCATTTCGACCAGCCAACGTGCCTCGGTATCGCCACGATCCAGCCAGCGCGTGGTGCGGGCCAAGGCTTCGGCGCGCACCTCGGTCGGCATGTCGAAATCGAGCGCGCCGGCCAGTGCCAGTGCTTCGATGATCGCCGGGTTATAGCGGCGCGGCACGAAGGCCATCAGGTTGCGCATGCGCAGCGCATGATCGACCAGATTTTCAAGGTCAGGCCCGCTGCGCGCCCCGCCTGCGGTTTCGAGCACGCGGCCTGAAAGCCCGGCTTCCAGCAGATAACGGTCCAGCGCGGCGTTGTCTTTGAGGTAAACCTCGCTGCGGCCCTTGGCCACTTTGTAAAGCGGGGGCTGCGCGATGAACAAGTGTCCGGCCTTGATGATTTCAGGCATCTGGCGGTGGAAGAAGGTGAGCAGCAAGGTGCGGATATGCGCGCCGTCAACGTCGGCGTCGGTCATGATCACGATCTTGTGATAGCGCAGCTTTTCAAGGTTGAATTCATCACGGATGCCGGTGCCCATCGCCTGGATCAGCGTGCCGACTTCCTTCGAACCGATGATCCGGTCAAACCGGGCGCGTTCGACATTGAGGATCTTGCCTTTGAGCGGCAGGATCGCCTGTGTCTTGCGGTCACGCCCCTGCTTGGCCGATCCACCTGCGGAGTCCCCTTCGACGAGGAACAGTTCGCACTTGGCAGGATCGCGCTCCTGGCAATCGGCCAGCTTGCCGGGAAGTGAGGCGATGTCCATCGCGCCCTTGCGGCGAGTCAATTCACGCGCGCGCTTGGCGGCTTCGCGCGCGGCGGCGGCATCGATCACCTTCTGGATGATCGATTTGGCGTGGCCGGGGTTTTCCTCCAGCCATTCCACCATCTTGTCGGCCATCAGGCTTTCCAAAGGCTGGCGCACTTCGGAGGACACCAGCTTGTCTTTGGTTTGCGACGAGAACTTCGGATCGGGCAGCTTGACCGAGACGATGGCGGTAAGGCCCTCGCGCATGTCTTCGCCTGTCAGCGAAACCTTTTCCTTCTTCAGCATGCCCGAACGTTCGGCATAGCCGTTCAGCGTGCGGGTGAGCGCGGCGCGGAACGCGGCCAAGTGCGTGCCGCCATCGCGCTGCGGGATGTTGTTGGTGAAACACAGCACGTTTTCATAATAGCTGTCGTTCCATTC
>CAZSTP010000306.1:0-3115 GCA_964609325.1 uncultured Novosphingobium sp.
CGCTTCCACCAGTTTGGCCGCCACGCCGCGCCCGCCGATTTCGGGCGGAACGATGGTGTGATCTGCGGTCACGACATCGCCCTCTTGGCTATAGGTCAACCGCCCGATCACATCGCTGCCTGCCACGTTTGCGTGATATTCTCCGCGTGCGCCCTGATTGAAGTGGCTGATCGTCACCTCGAAGGTTCCCCGGGCCGCCTTTTCTGCCATGCTATATGCTCCTTGCTTGACCGGAAACGCACGCACCGACATTGCGGTTTCCAATGAAATTCTTTTCCGACAACACCGCCGCCGTCCATCCCCGCATCTGGGAGGCTATGCACGCCGCTGACAACCCCGATTCGGGATATGATGGCGATGCTCTTTCAGGCCGGATGGACGATGCCTTCTCCGATCTGTTCGGGACGGAATGCGCCGCGCTGTGGGTCGCCACCGGCACCGCTGCCAATTGCCTTGCGCTGGCCGCGATGGTCCCTCCCCATGGCGGCGCGGTGTGCCACCGTGAAGCGCATATCGAAATGGACGAAGGCGGCGCCCCGGGCTTTTACACCCACGGTGCCAAACTGATGCTGGCCGATGGCGAGGGTGCCAAGCTGACGCCCGATGCGATCCGCGCGGTCATCGATCCCCTGCGCGAAGGCGTGCATCAGGTGCAGCCGCACGCCATTTCGATCACGCAAGCCACCGAATATGGCCGCGTCTATACGCCGTCCGAAGTCGCGGCCATCGGCTCGCTCGCCCAAGGGCGCGGGCTGGGCCTGCATATGGACGGCGCGCGCTTTGCCAATGCCGTGGCACATCTGGGCTGCCATCCGGCGGAATTGACCGCGCAGGCAGGCGTCGATGCGCTCAGCTTTGGCGTGGTCAAAAATGGCGGGATGAACGCCGAGGCGCTGGTGCTGTTCGATATGGAACTGGCCGATGTGGTGCGATACCGCCGCAAGCGGGCCGGACACCTGCAATCGAAAGGCCGCTATCTGGCCGCGCAGATATTGGCCATGATCGAGGGCGATCTGTGGCTGGACAATGCCCGTGCCGCCAATGCCGCCGCGCAGGAACTGGCAAAAGCTTGCGGCTCGCGCCTGTTCCATCCGGTTGAGGCGAACGAGGTTTTCGTGATCCTCTCGCCCGCAGAACAATCAACATTGCGCGCCCAAGGCTTTGATTTCTATGATTGGACCGCGCCCGCCGGGGCCGCAGGGGCCGTCCGCCTCGTCACCGCATGGAACAGCGATCCGGCGCACGTTACCGCCTTTGCCCGCGCGATTGCCGCGCTATGAGCGATAAACCCGATCACGAGTTGCCCGGTCAGGCACGCTTCTGGCAATGGAGCGTCGCCGGGCCGTTCATGATCGTCGCGCTGATCTGGGGATCAACCTGGCTGGTCATCAAGGACCAGATCGGCAGCGTTCCGCCCAGCTGGTCAGTCACATGGCGTTTCATCATCGCCGCCATCGGCATGGCAGTGCTGGCACTGATCCGCCGCGAATCGCTGCGCATCAATGCAACCGGCCTGAAGATCGCCGCGCTGGTCGGGCTGATGCAGTTCGTGATGAATTTCCAGTTCGTCTACCGCGCCGAACATCACCTCACCTCGGGCATCGTAGCGGTGTTTTTCGCGCTGCTGGTCGTGCCCAATACCCTGCTGGGCTGGATCGTGTTGAAACAGCCCGTCAGCGCGCGCTTCCTTGCCGGATCCGCCGTGGCAGGGTCCGGCATTGTCCTGTTGTTGCTGCATGAATACCGCATGGCCCCGCCCGAAGGACAAGTGCTGACCGGCGTCCTGTTGACGGCATGTGCGTTGTTAAGCGCATCGATTGCCAATGTTGCACAGGCAACGCCAGCGGCACGGACCCAGCCGGTCGTACCACTGCTGGCATGGGCATTGCTGATCGGGGCACTGATCGACGGGGTTTTTGCCTATGCCATGGAAGGCCCGCCGCAATTCAGCACCCGTCCGGGATATCTGTTCGGCCTGCTGTACCTTGGCCTGATGGGTTCGGTCGTCACCTTCCCGCTCTATTTCGGCCTTTTGCAACGCCTTGGCGCAGGGCGGGCGGCCTATAACGGGGTGCTGGTCCCGGTGATCGCCATGATCTTGTCGACCCTGTTCGAAGGCTATCGCTGGTCTGTTCTGGCAGCATCGGGGGCCGGTTTGGCGATGGCGGGGCTGGTGCTGGCGCTCAATTCGCGCAAGCCTTCGCGATAGGTCGGAAACGCCGGCTTCCACCCGAGCACGCGCTTGGCCTTGCCATTGGCCACGCGCCGGTTCTCGGCATAGAATGCCAGCGCCATGGGCGAAAGGTTTGCCTCCTCCAGCGATTGCATCGGCGGCGGCGCAACACCCAACAGGCGCGCGGCCTCCTCGATCACCGTGTTCTGGCTGCACGGCAGATCATCGGCCAGATTATAAGCGCCTGAAGGCCCCGCAAATCCGGCGATCACACCGCTGACAATATCTTCCACATGTACCCGGCTGAACACCTGATCGGGAATCGCAATGCGGTGCGCGCGGCCCTCGGTCACACGGTCCAGCGCGCTGCGCCCCGGCCCGTAAATGCCGGGCAGACGGAACACGCGCACCCGTGCATCCAGCGCCTGCCATGCCAGATCGGCATCGGCCCGCGCAGTGCGACGGCCTCTTCCCACAGGCGTGCTCTCATCAACCCAAGCCCCGCCCGCATCGCCATAAACGCCGGTGGACGAAAGATAACCGATCCACTGCACCCCGCTGCCCGCAATATCCGCGCCATAAGCGTCAAGCACCGGCTCTGTGCCATCGCGCGCTGGCGGCACGGATGACAGCACATGCGTCGCTTCGGCCAAGGCCGCGCGCACCGCAGCACCATCGGCAAAGGCCAAATCGCCCGCGCTGCCGGTGCCGCGCACCTGCCATCCAAGGGCCCGCAACCGTTCGGCCAGCACTTGTGCGGTGTAGCCCATTCCGAAAATCAGCATGCTATTCATGGAAAGGACTATAACCGCGATTGCCGCATAGGCCATCGCTTCCTAAGTTGGGGGCATGAACGATCTGTCCAGCGCCCCCTTCGCCCCGCCGCCCGTCATCCACCGCGCGGATTATCGCCCGCCCGAATGGCTGGTGCCCGAAATCGCG
>CAZSTP010000307.1:0-3072 GCA_964609325.1 uncultured Novosphingobium sp.
TGTTGTTGGTGAAACACAGCACGTTTTCATAATAGCTGTCGTTCCATTCCAGCGCGACTTCGATGCCGATGCCATCGCGCTCTGCCGAAATCGCGACAGGTTCGGGCATCAGGGCCACCTTGTTGCGATCAAGGTATTTCACGAAAGCGCCAATGCCGCCTTCGTAATAAAGATCGTGTTCCTTGATCTCTTCATGGCGCTTGTCGCGCAGCAGGATGCGCACGCCCGAATTGAGGAAGGCCAGTTCGCGATAGCGGTGTTCCAGCTTGTCGAAATCGAATTCGAGCACATTCTTGAACGTTTCGGTGCTGGCAACAAAGGTTACGCGCGTGCCCTTCTTGACACCGCCCTTGCCGTTATCGGGCGCAGGGCCGCGCACGATCAGCGGCGATACCGCATCGCCATGTTCGAACTTCATCCAGTGTTCCTGGCCATCGCGCCAGATCGTCAGCTCCAGCCATTCGGACAGCGCGTTGACCACCGAAACGCCCACGCCGTGCAAGCCGCCCGAAACCTTGTAGGCGTTGTCGTCAGACGTGTTTTCGAACTTACCGCCCGCGTGAAGCTGGGTCATGATCACTTCGGCGGCAGAAACGCCTTCCTCGGCATGGATGCCGGTAGGGATGCCGCGCCCGTTATCTTCGACCGAAACCGAGCCATCGGCGTTCAATTCGATCAGAACAAGATCGCAGTGCCCCGCCAGCGCTTCGTCGATGGCGTTGTCGGAAACCTCGAACACCATGTGGTGCAGGCCCGATCCATCGTCGGTATCGCCGATGTACATGCCGGGGCGCTTTCGCACCGCATCAAGCCCTTTGAGAACCTTGATCGAATCGGCGCCATACTCGTTGGCGTTGGGGATGTTTTCATTGGTACTGGCCATGATCAGGCCATAGGCACTTGAGGGCAAAAACCCAAGCTTTTCCGGTTCGTTTTGCACAGCCCGTAACATTGTGGAAAAGGCGTTTGCGCTAAGGGCCCGGCTGGCGCACGATAACAGACACAAAAGATTGTTTCGGGGATCGCTACGATTATGCGCAAAATGCTTTTTTCCGTTGTGCCAGTGCTACTTGCGGCGCTCCCGGCCATAGCCGCAGAGGCGCCGCTACGGCCCGATCAGCAGGCCTATCGCGCGCTGCTGAAGGAGATGGTGGAAACCGATACCTCGATCACCACCGGTAGTTGCACCGCGCTGGCTGACAAGATCGAGGGCCATTTGCGCAGCGCCGGTTTCACCAGCGAAGAACTGCACCGCTTTGCCGTGCCGGAATTCCCCAAAGAGGGCGGCATTGTTGCCATTCTTCCGGGCACTTCGAAAAAGGCCAAGCCGATCCTGCTGCTCGGCCATCTTGATGTCGTTGTGGCCAAGCGCGAGGATTGGACCCGCGATCCTTATGCCTTCATCGAAGAGGGCGGCTATTTCTATGGTCGCGGCGTGGCCGATATGAAGGCAATGGACGCGGTCTGGGTCGATATGCTGATGCGCTGGCGCAATGCCGGCAAAGCGCCCAAGCGCACGATCAAGCTGGCTCTGACCTGCGGCGAGGAAACCAGCACCGCGTTCAACGGCGTGGATTGGCTGACCAAGAACCGCCGCGAGCTGATCGATGCCGAATTCGCGCTGAATGAAGGCGGTTCGGGCCGCACCGACAAGCCGCTGGAAGACGGCGGCCGCGTTGTCGTCCAGACCATCCACGTGGGTGAAAAGACGCCGGTCAATTACCGCATCGAAGCCACCAACCCCGGCGGGCACAGCTCCACCCCGGTCAAGGAAAACGCGATTTATGAACTGGCCGATGCCTTGGCACGGCTGCGCGATTTCGATTTCCCGCTGATGCTGAACGATACCACCCGCGCTTACTTCTCAAAGGCCGGTACCTCGCGCGCCGATGCCATGGGCAAGGCGATGGTCGCCATCGCGGCCAACCCGGCTGACAAACAGGCCGAGGCGCTGCTCAATACCGACCGTTCGTTTCATTCGATGCTGCGCACCACCTGCGTTGCCACGTTGCTGGATGGCGGCCACGCCAACAACGCGCTGCCGCAGCGGGCAGGGGCCAACGTCAATTGCCGCATTTTCCCCGGCGTTTCGGCAGAAGACGTTCGCAAGACGCTGGAAACAGTCGTCGCCGATCCGAAAATGACCGTCGTGCGCACCGACAATCGCGGGCCGGATGCCAAGGCTCCGCCATTGAACCCCGCGATCATCGGCCCTGCCGAAAAACTGGTGGCCAAGTATTATCCCGGCGTTCCGATGGTGCCGATGATGTCCACTGGAGCGACTGACGGCGTGTTCCTCTCGGCCATCGGCATCCCCAGCTATGGTCCTCCCGGCATGTTCGGAAATCCCGATGGCAATGGCGTTCACGGGCTTAACGAACGCCTCTCGATCGAGGCAGTCTTTACCGGGCGTGATCTGCTGACCGATCTGGTCACCGCCTACGCCTTCTAGCCCCCCTTGTATCTAAACGTGGTCGGTTGATTGCGTTGTACTCGGCTGATCGCCCGGGTGGGTGGCCACCCACCCGGGCGCTCCCGCTTGCGGGAGGGAGCAAGCGCAGCGGGGTGAGCACGCGTATAAACGCTACGCCTCATCCCCGAACGCCGACAAAAACCCTTCCCCCGCCTCCACCAGCCGCGCAGGACATTCCAGATCCGCCAGCATCGCGCGCGTCGTCTCGCGGTTGGTCACGATGCCCCAAGGCTGCGCCATATCGCCACTGCCCCGCTCCGCCGCATCCAGCGCCGCGATCAAGGCATCAGGTGCAATCTCGTAAACCGCCAGACCCTCACCCGCCATCGCGGTTTCCGCCCAGCCAATTACGCGAACCAGCCGCTCTTTCACCGGCACATCGGCCACCATCGCCGCACGGTGCGCTGCGACAATCGCCGCAGCTTCCGCTTCCGCAGGCACACCATCACGCTCCAGCACCGGCAAGCCTTGTCCCCAAGCCTCGGGCGGACACAACCGCCGCGCGGGAACCATCGCTTCGAACGGGCGGCTTTCCAGCGGATATATCCGGCAAATCCTTGGCCGCGCTTCATAATTGCCGCAGCGCATATCGGGCAGCA
>CAZSTP010000308.1:0-3049 GCA_964609325.1 uncultured Novosphingobium sp.
TCGGGCGCGGCGGTGAGGTGCTGGGCGCGCAGATATTGCTGGAGCGACATCAGCATCGCTTCCATTTCCTGTGTGCTGTCGCGCACCAACCCGCCGATTTCGGCATCGTCGATCAGATCGGCGGCAATCGTCACGCGCGAAAGGGGCGTGCGCAGATCGTGGCTGATCGCCTCGAACGAGCGTGCCTGATCTTCGAGCATGGCCGCAATGCGCGCCTGCATCGCGTTCATCGAGCGGGCAAGGCTGCGCAGATCATCGGGACCGCTTTCGCGCACCGGCACAAACTGGCCCTGCCCGATGGCATCGGCGGCGTCGGTCAAATCGCGCAAAGGACGCGTCATGATGCGGAGCGACCACAACGCGAGCGCAAGGCAGAGCCCTGCGGTTACCAGCGTGAGCACGGCGGCGCGCAAGGCAATCGGCCAGCTTGAGCTGATATCGCGCGACCGGAAATTCAGCCAGCGGCCATCGGGCAGCCGCATGGCCCCCACCAGATCGCGATAACCTTTGCGCGAGGGTTCTATCCCCAGCACCAGCGCCTTTGCGCCAAGCGTCGGCTCCCAGTGCAGAATGTGGTCCCGGATTTCGTCAACCGAGTCATCCGGCGGCCCCTGGGTGATGTGCGGTTGAGCCGCCAGCACCACTTCAAGGTGTCCGGTGGACATTGTGCGGGCCAGCGTTTCAGGGGCGACATCATACATGCGCTGGCTGACCACCAAAAGCTCGGCCACGCGCCGTGCGTGATCTTCACGCAAGGTTTCCTTGTCTATCGCATTGTAAAACAACAAACTGGCCAGCGCCTGCACGGCTGCAAGCAACAGCAACAATGTGGCAGCACGCACCGCCAGCCGCGACAAGTTGGGCCTATGGCGTAGCGTCGTCGCTTTGCGCGTTCGCAACGCCGGTTTGGGCATGCTCTCCATCTCCTGAGGCTTGCACCGCTTTGCCATTTGGTCAACCGGCGTGACGGCTTGGACATGTTTTGTGATGAAAGATGGCTGAGAAACATATGAATGACTCCGCTTTCCACAAGCCGCCACCGGCCCTATGGCGCGGGCCTGATGTTTGAAAAGCCACCCTTGCGTTACACCGAAGAACTGCGCGCGATGCTCCGCCTCGCTGCGCCGCTGGTGGGTGCGAACCTTCTGCAAATGGCGGTTTTTGCGGTTGATGTGGTGTTTGTTGCGCGGCTCGGGCCGGTAGCATTGGCAGCATCCTCTTTATCGGTTTCGCTGTTCGGCTTGCTCATCTGGAGCCTCTCGGGCCTCGTCGGCGCGGTGGCCCCACTGGTTGCAGCCGAACTTGGCCAGCGCCGCCATGCCGTGCGCGAGGTTCGCCGCACGGTGCGGATGAGCGCCTGGGCAGGCTTGCTGGGCGCGATCGTGGCGATGGGCGTTTGCCTGCTGGGCGAACCGCTGATGCGGATTACCGGCCAGCAAGAGAATGTAATAGCGCTGGCCGTCCCGTTTCTTGGCGTGCTGATGTGGGCGGCGATCCCGGCGACGCTGGCGGCGCTGCTACGCACTTTCGTGGCGACGATGGGCCGCCCGGCCATCGGCACCGCGATCACCGGTATGGCGGTACTGGTCAATGCCATTGGCAACTGGCTGTTCGTGTTCGGCAATCTGGGCATGCCCGAAATGGGGCTGACCGGATCTGCGGTATCGAGCGTGGTCACCACTTGCGCGATGTTGCTGGCCTATATCGTGGTGATCCGCACCGACCGCCGCTTGCGCCGTTACCGCCTGATGGGCCGCTGGTGGAAGGTGGAGCGCAAACGCTTTGGCGATGTCCTGCGCATCGGCCTGCCGATCACGGCGACGATCATTGCCGAGGCAGGCATGTTCAATGGCGCTGCCTTCCTGATGGGCCGCATCGGCGAGGTTGAGCTGGCCGCCCACACGGTCGCGCTGCAATTTGCCGCCATCGCGTTTCAAGTGCCGTTCGGCGTTGCGCAGGCCGCCACGATCCGTGTGGGCCTTGCGTTTGGAGCAGCGGATCGCGCGGCCATTGCGCGGGTGGGACGCGTGGCGGTCGTGCTGGGCATGGGCTTCATGGTGCTTACCGCCAGCGTGATGCTGTTTGCCCCGCGCCTTGTCTTGCGCATCTATATCGATCCCGATGCGCCGCAGAACGCAGAGATGGTCAGGCTTGCCATCCAGTACATGGTGATCGCCGCTGCCTTCCAGTTGTTCGATGGCGCACAGGCCGTTGGCGCTTCGTTGCTGCGCGGGCTGCAAGACACGCGCGTGCCGATGGGTTTTGCGCTGTTCGGATATTGGGTTCCCGGCATCGGCACCGCTCTGGGCCTGGGTCTTTATTCGCCTCTGGGCGGGCTTGGCGTGTGGATCGGATTGATGGCCGGTCTCGTCGTTGTTGCCACATTGATGCTATGGCGCTGGAAAAACCGCGAAAAATTGGGCCTTCTGCCCGCCTGAAAAAATTTCATCGCCCCAAAAAAGAATCTTGGCCCAGCCATTGACGGCCCCCACCCCCGCGCCCATATCCCGCTCGCTGGCACTCTCCCCCTGAGAGTGCCAAGGCCCATTTTTTAGTATGGAAGAGGGAGAAACCCATGTCATTCCGTCCGTTGCACGACCGCGTGCTGGTACGCCGCGTCGAAGCCGAGGAAAAGACTGCTGGCGGGATCATCATTCCTGACAGCGCCAAGGAAAAGCCTGCCGAGGGCGAAATCGTTGCTGTTGGCAGCGGCGCCCGCGCCGAAAACGGCACGATCACCCCGATGGACGTCAAGGTCGGTGACCGCGTTCTGTTCGGCAAGTGGTCCGGTACCGAAGTCAAGGTTGGCGGCGAAGACCTGCTGATCATGAAGGAATCGGACATTCTCGGCGTGATCGGCTGATCATCCGGATTTTCCGACTGACCCATTCAAATTTTCAAAGGAAATCAACATGGCAGCCAAGGACGTAAAGTTCGGCCGTGACGCTCGCGAACGCATTCTGCGCGGCGTCGACATTCTCGCTGACGCCGTCAAGGTCACGCTCGGCCCCAAGGGTCGCAACGTGGTTATCGACAAGAGCTTCGGCGC
>CAZSTP010000309.1:0-3035 GCA_964609325.1 uncultured Novosphingobium sp.
CCAGCGCAATTTTCGGACTCCGCCCGTTGCCGGAATGACATCGCCGCTTTCAGGATTGCGGGCGATGTAATCGACCAGTTCTGCCCGTTCACCATCATCCCATATCGCGCCTGAAAGTTTCAGGAACGATGCGGTTTCAACGACGGTAATGGGCTTTGAGTCCATAGTCCGCTTATACGTCAATGACGCCCTGATTGCAACAACTATGCGTCAATGACGCCCGAGCCGGTCGCTTTCGGGACTTGTGCCCCCCTACAACCCCGGCGCGATCAGCACTTTGCAATCATGCGTCCGTTTGCGCAGGGCTTCGAACTTTTGCGGGGTTTGGGCAAGGGTGATGGTATCGGTTACCAGTGCGCGGGGTTCGGCGGCGCCTGCGTCCAGGGCGTCGAGGGCTTCTTCGTATTCCTGACGGGTGAAGAAGGCCGAGGTGATCAGGCGCACTTCCTTGGACAGCATGGCGAAGCTGTTGAAGGTATCGGGGCGGGTGCACAGGCCGAGCAGGCAGATCGTGCCGCGTTTGCGGACCTGTTCCACCGCTTGCGCGATCAGGCCGGGCACGCCGACGCATTCGAACACGATATCGGGCTTGGCCCCCAGCATCGCGTCCACCGCGCCCGCCGGATCATCGGCGCTTATGCAAAAGCCGGTTGCGCCCATCGCCAGCGCGCGGTCTTGCTGGAAGGTGGCGAGGTCCTGAATGATCACATCCGCAGCGCCCTTGCGCCGTGCCCAGAAGGCGACGGCAAGGCCGATTGGCCCCGCGCCGAGGATCAGCACTTTATCGCCCGGCTTCATGCCCGACATGTTGACGCCGTGCAGCGCCACAGCCAGCGGCTCGATAATCGCGCCGTCGTCCATGCCGGCGGTGCGCGGCAGGCGGATGCACTGGTTGGCGCGGGTCTTGGCATATTCGGCATAACCGCCGCCCTGCAAACCGAAGTGATCGCACCACGCGACTTCGCCCGCGCGGCATGAAGCACACGTGCCGCAGCTTTTCAGCGGGATGACCGAAACGGCATCGCCGAGCGCGAGGCCTTCAACACCTTTCCCCAGCGCCACCAATTCGCCTGCAAATTCATGGCCAAGGATCGAGCCGCGCCCCATGCCATAGGCCGGGTCTTCGGTCATATGCAGATCAGACCCGCAAATGCCGCAGCGCCCCACTTTCACCACCACCTCGCCCGCATCGGGCGTCGGGTCATCGACGGTGGCGACGACAAGCGGCTGGTGCAAATCCTGCATGACGACGGCGCGCATGGCGGAGTTCCTTATCGTTTGGCGGTGAGGTTGGTTGCAAACACAAGCGTCGTAAACCCACCCCCAACCCCTCCCTTGAGGGAGGGGCGTTTAGGGGGTAGCCCCCTCCCTCAAGGGAGGGGAGCGAGACTTATTGAGCCAAAGGCGAAATTAGTCGCAGCGGGGAGGGTTTCCGGACCCATCGTGTTTGCAAATGGCATCGGCCCACTATCCTTCGTGAGCGATCAGCCGAATTTGCCGAGCATCATGCCGCCGTCGATCACGCAATGGCTGCCGGTCATATAGTCCGAGGCATCGGACGCCAGCAGCAGGGCGAGCGGCTTGAGCTGGTCGGTTTCGGCGACGCGGCCCAGCGGCACGATGGCATCCCACGCCGCGCGGGCGACCGGGTCTTTCTTGAGCCAGCCGCCGCCGATATTGGTGACGAACGGCCCCGGCGCGATGGCGTTGATGCGGATGCCGAACTCTGCCAGTTCCAGCCCCAGCGCGCGCACCATGTGCAAAACGCCCGCTTTGGCAGGCATATAGGGCAGGCCGACGATGGGTTCGGTCACCAGTCCGGCGTTGGATGCGGTGGTGATGATCGATCCGCCGGTGCGGCCATTGGCGCGGCCTTCCTGCTTCATCAGGCGCACCGCATTGCTGACGGTATGGAATACACCGTTGAGGTTCACCTGAATCGAGCGTTCCCAGCGCTTGGGATCATAAGTATCAACCTGGCCATCGGGATTGCGGTGTCCCGCCGGGTTCCAGAAGCCCGCGCCGGTATCGATCCCGGCATTGGCAAAGCAGATGTCCAGCCCGCCATAGGCCTTGGCGTGGGCATCAAACGCGGCGACGACCTGATCCCAGTCGGCCACGTCAATCGTTTCGGCCCTTGCCTCGTAGCCTTCTGCCCGCAGCCGTGCCGCTTCGCGTTCGGCCCCTGCGGTGTCGATATCGGCCAGCGTCACTGCCGCGCCCGCTTCGGCCATCGCTTCGGCATAGGCAAGGCCGATGCCCGATGCGGCACCGGTGACCAGCGCAGAGCGCCCCTTGATATCGAACTTGTCGAGCGTTCCCATTGGCATCCTCGTTTGGTTATTGGTGTTCGCGGTCGATCAGGCGTTGCAGCATGCGCCGCGCGCGCACCCCGCCGCCGTCGCCGCCAAGGATCAGCGGGCGCAGATCCCAGAAGTCCTGCCCGCGCATCAGCCGGTGGCTATCGCGGATCAGCGGCATGTCTTCCTGCTCGAACGCGAACTCCAGCGCGCCGCGCATCGCGGCGGTAAAGCTTGCATCGCCCAGTTTGTAATCGCGCGCGGTCGCCCAGAAATAGTGCGTGGTATCAGGGGTTTCGGGCGTGAAGGCGTGAAGCGATGGCAGAAGGGTGCAATCCTCACGCGGCGTGCCGGGCGGGCCTGCGCGGAAATCGAAATAGAGCACGGCGGGCGCATGCCATTGGACGAGGCCGTAGAAATCCTGCGGCTTGCCCGCTGTATCCATCACCGCCGATATGCCGACAGACAGCAGATCGTTCAGCCGCACATATTCGGCATAAACGCTTGTCTCATCCTGCCAGAACTTGCGCTCGCCCTCGGTAAAGGCGCTGGCGACAAGGGCGGGATGCACGAAATTGGCGTGGCTGAGATCGAGGATATTGTCGCTGTAAAGCTCGTAGTGCCCCTCGGCCACGGTTGCCCCGCGCACGGCTTCCCACTTGGGGTTGGAAAGCCACGTAAAGTCCGGGATCAGCGCGGCATCCGCCTTTGCCGCATCGCCCATCCATATCCACA
>CAZSTP010000310.1:0-1089 GCA_964609325.1 uncultured Novosphingobium sp.
ACATCGCGCGAGACGGCGCTGCCTGCGGCGACGATGGCGTCTGCGCCGATTTTTACCGGCGCGATCAGGGCGGAGTTCGAGCCGATGAAGGCGCGTTCGCCGATGACGGTTTTGTGTTTGAAATAGCCGTCATAATTGCAGGTGATCGTGCCTGCGCCGATATTGGCCCCTGCCCCCACGGTGGCATCGCCAAGGTAGGTGAGGTGATTGGCTTTTGCGCCTTTGTGCATCGTGGTGTTTTTCACCTCGACGAAATTGCCGATCTTGACCTTTTCACCCAGCACCGCGCCGGGGCGCAGGCGGGCATAGGGGCCGATGTGGACGCCCTGCGCAAGGGTTGCGCCTTCCAGGTGGCTGAAGGCGTGGATCGTCACGTGATCGGCAATGCTGACGCCGGGGCCGAAGAACACGTTGGGTTCGATCAGGACATCGCGGCCAAGCTGCGTGTCCCATGCAAACCACACGGTTTCGGGCGCGATCAGGGTGGCGCCATCGGCCATCGCCTGTGCGCGGCGGCGCTGTTGCCAACGGCCTTCGGCATCGGCCAGTTCGGCGCGGCTGTTGATGCCCGCCACTTCATCGGCATCGGCGGTGACGACGACCGCGCAGGTGCGGCCATCGGCAATGGCGATGTTGACCACATCGGGCAGATAGTATTCGCCCGCCGCGTTATCATTGCCAACGCGGGCGAGCAGGCCGAACAGATCGGCGCTGCGCACCGCCATCAAGCCGGAATTGCAGATGCGGCAGGCGCGCTCGGCCTCTGTCGCGTCCTTGTGTTCCACCATCTTGACGATCCGGCCATCGGCATCGGCGATGATGCGGCCATATTGCAGCGGATCGGCAGGGGCAAAGCCGAGCACGACGGCGGCGGGATTATCGCCCGCGTGCAGCCGTTCGAGCATGGCGAGCATCGTGGCGGCGCTGACGAAGGGGACATCGCCATAGAGCACCAGCACATCGCCATCGAAGCCAGCCAGCACAGCCTCTGCCTGTTGCACGGCGTGGGCGGTGCCAAGCTGCGGGTCTTGCACCGCGATGGTGGCCGCATCGCCCAGCGCCTTTTCCAACTGGTCACGCCCGTGGCCT
>CAZSTP010000310.1:1189-3031 GCA_964609325.1 uncultured Novosphingobium sp.
GGGGCTGTGGCGGGGGCGTTTTCAGTCATGCAGATACCTTTGCCAGACAAATCTTGCGCTTTCCAGAACGGGAAGCCACTTGAACGCGTGATGATAAAATTTCCTTTCGACATTGTCGGATTCGACCTCGACGGCACGCTTTTCGATACGAGCCGCGATCTGGGGGTGGCGCTGAACCATGCGCTGGCGCTGGCGGGGCGTCCGCCCGTGCCGATGGAGGATGTGACGCGCCATATCGGCGGCGGCGCGGCGCAGATGCTGCGGTCGGCGCTGACCGAATCAGGCGGGGTAGACGAGGCTGCGTTTGACGGGCTTCAGGCCGAACTGGTGGCGTTTTATGCGCACAACATAGCCGCCCATACCGCGCTGTTTCCCGGCGGCGCGGCGATGCTCGATGCGCTGGATGCGCGCGGCGTCAAAATCGCGATTGCCACGAACAAGAAGGAAAACCTTGCGGTCCGGCTGTTCGAGGAACTGGGCTTGCTGCACCGCTTCGCCTGCGTGATCGGCGGCGATACGCTGGGCCCGGGCTCGTCCAAGCCGCGCCCCGACATGCTGCATGCCATGGTGGAGCGCTGCGGCGGCGGCAGGGCGGCGTTTGTGGGCGATACCACGTTTGATACAGGCGCGGCGCGCGCGGCGGGGCTGCCGGTGGTGGCGGTGCGCTTCGGCTTTTGCGATGTGCCGCCCGATGATCTGGGAGCCGATGCGGTGATCGATCATTTTGATGAACTGGTATCCGTGCTTGAACGGCTGGGTCAATCCGGCATATTGTAAGCAACACTAACGAATTGAGACGAAGGAGCTGGCGATGGCAGAAGAGTACGTTCCCCCCAAAGTGTGGACTTGGGACAAGGCCAATGGCGGCACCTTTGCCAGCGTCAACCGGCCCATCGCAGGCCCCACCAGCGAACGCGAACTGCCGGTGGGCAAGCATCCGTTCCAGGTCTATTCGCTGGGCACGCCCAATGGCCAGAAGGCCACGATCATGCTGGAAGAACTGCTCCAGATGGGCTTTGCCGAGGCCGAATATGACGCGTGGCTGATCAAGATCATGGAGGGCGACCAGTTCACCAGCGGCTATGTGGAGATCAACCCCAACTCCAAAATCCCGGCGATGGTTGACCGGTCCGGCCCCGAACCGTTCCGCGTGTTTGAATCAGGCGCGATCCTGATGCATCTGGCCGAGAAATTCGGCGTGCTGCTGCCCGCATCGGGCGCCGCGCGGGCGGAATGCCTTTCGTGGCTGTTCTGGCAAGTGGGCAGCGCGCCGTTCATCGGCGGCGGTTTTGGCCACTTCTATCACTATGCCCCGTTCAAGATCGAATATGCGATTGATCGCTATGCGATGGAGACCAAGCGCCTGTTCGACGTGGCCAACCGCCAGCTTGCCAAGACGCGCTTTCTGGCGGGCGATGATTACACCATCGCCGATATCGCGACCTACACATGGTTCGGCAACATCTATCGCGGCGAGGCCTATGGCGAGGCATCGACGTTCCTTTCGATGCACGAATACGAGCATGTCGGCCGCTGGGTTGGCGAGATTGACGCCCGCCCCGGCGTGCTGCGCGGGCGCCTGGTGAATTCCGGCAAGGGCATTTCCGAGCGCCACGACGCCAGTGATTTCAATGTGTTACCGCCAGAAACGCTGCAAGGCATCGTCAAAGGCTACTGATGAAATGCGGGGGGTGGAAAAAATGCCCGAAAGTATCACCCTCCCCCCTTTTCATCCGCTTTTCCCACGCTATAAGCGCGGCTCCTGATGGGGCGTCGCCAAGTGGTAAGGCAGCGGCTTTTGATGCCGCCATTCGCAGGTTCGAATCCTGCCGCCCCAGCCAG
>CAZSTP010000311.1:0-3019 GCA_964609325.1 uncultured Novosphingobium sp.
GCGGATCAAGGCGGCATAGCCCGCGCATGCATGATATCCGCCTGATCCGGGAAAACCCCGAAGCCTTTGACGCCGCCCTCGCCCTGCGCGGGGTGGAGCCTGTTGCCCAGTCCATCTTGGCCATTGATGCGCGGCGCCGCGATATTGCGACGCGGATGCAGGAGGTACAGGCACGCCGCAATGAAGCTTCGAAGGCCATCGGCGCGGCCATGGGCAAAGGCGACAAGGACACTGCCGAAGCACTGAAAGCCGAAGTGGCCGCGCTGAAGACCGAGTTGCCCGCGCTGGAAGATGACGAGCGCCGTCTGACGGCTGAACAGAGCACGGCGCTTGCCGCATGGCCGAACCTGCCTGCTGCCGATGTGCCGCAAGGCGCGGACGAGGCGGACAATGTCGAGATCAGCCGGTGGGGCACGCCGCGCGAGTTTGCGTTTGCGCCCAAGGAGCACGCCGATCTTGGTCCCGTGCTCGGCCTTGATTTTGAAACGGGCGCGCTGATTGCGGGCGCGCGGTTCACGTTCCTCAAAGGTGGCATGGCGCGCCTGCACCGCGCATTGGCGCAGTTCATGCTGGACCGGCAGACCGCAGAAAACGGCTATCTAGAATGCATCCCCCCGCTGCTGGTGAAAGATGAAGCGGTGTTTGGCACCGGCCAATTGCCCAAGTTCGCCGAGGACTTGTTCAAGACCACCGATGGCCGCTGGATGATCCCCACTGCCGAGGTCAGTCTGACCAATGCCGTGCAAGGTCAGATCCTTGGCGATGCTGCGCTGCCCTTGCGGATGACGGCGCTGACGCCGTGCTTCCGGTCCGAAGCAGGCTCTGCCGGACGCGATACGCGCGGGTTTATCCGGCAGCACCAGTTCGAAAAGGTCGAGCTTGTTTCCATCGTGCGGCCCGAGGATTCCGAGGCCGAGCACGAGCGGATGACGCAGTGCGCCGAGGGCGTGTTGCAAGCGCTGGGCCTGCCCTATCGCAAGATGCTGCTGTGCACCGGCGACATGGGCTTCACGGCGCGCAAGACCTATGATCTGGAAGTATGGCTGCCGGGGCAAGCGGCCTATCGCGAGATTTCATCGTGCTCCAACTGCGGCGATTTCCAGGCGCGACGGATGAACACGCGCTATCGCCCCGAAGGCGCTAAAACCACCGAATTCGTTCATACTCTGAACGGTTCGGGGCTTGCGGTGGGCCGTACACTGGTGGCAGTTCTGGAGAACTACCAGCAAGAGGACGGATCGGTGGACGTGCCCGAAGTGTTGCACTCTTATACGGGCGGGTTAACCCGTCTGGTGCCTTTGCCTTGAAAGGGCGGCTCGCCGCAGCTTTGTTATTGATCGTGGCCGCGCCGCTGGCCGCGCAGCAAAGCGTGCGCGGGCCGATTGTGGCGTGGAGCTATACGGTCGAAGCCGGTGATACTTTCTCTTCGATTGCAAAGCGTTGGGGGGTAGACATGGCCACGCTGGGTGAGGCCAACGGCATTCCCAGCCCTTATGTGATCCGCATCGGCCAGGTGTTGCGGCGCCCTGAAACCAAGGCCAAACGCGAAACGCCCGTCGCCAAACCGGCCCCGCGTCCGGCACCCTCACCGCGCCCCGCGCCAACACCCCGCGCAAGTCTGGCACCACGCGAGTCCGACGCGCCGCGCATGCAATGGCCGACCGAGGGGGCTATCGTTTCGCGCTTTGGCGATTTGCGCGGCGGCATCCCGTCCAACGGTATTGATCTGGCGGCACTTTATGGCACCAAAGTGCGCGCGGCGGCGGCCGGTACGGTCATTTATGCCGGAAATGAACCTCAACGCTTCGGCCAGTTGATCCTGATCGATCATGGCAGCGGCTTCGTCACCGCCTATGCCTATCTCGGGTCGATGACGGTGAAAGAGGGGCAAGTGGTTACCGCGCGGGAACGCATTGCGCTGGTTGGCAAAAGTGGCGAAGTGAAGAGCCCGACGGTGCATTTCGAACTGCGCCGCAACAACATCCCGCGCAATCCCGAACTCTATTTGCCGCCGCGTTTGTAAATTTATCCCAGCGCCAAAAAGGCCATTCCCATCGCAAGGTAGGCGGCCAGCCAATAGCCACCATCGATCAGGGCCAGCCGTGTGCTGATGCGTTGGTGCGTGTAACTGATCCATAATGAAGGGATCACGAAGGCGATGGCAAGGCCGCCCGACATCATGAAATAGAGCCACCATTTCACCGCCAGCGTATCGGTGCCAACGCGCGCAAACATGTGGCCCATCATCGTGGCCGATACGAACAGCAAGACAGCGGTAATCCCCGCCGTGCGCGCGGGCGAGCGGCGGATGCCGAGTTTGCCCGGCCCCACTTCTTCAAGCCGCGCGCGCCCGAACATCGGGCCATACCATGCCGCCGAAACAGCCAGCGCAGCAATGACAGCAACCAAGACGGCAAGCCAGTTGACCGGACCCATAGTGTTCTTTCTTCCGCGCCCCGCAGACCGACTTGCTACGCGCGTAAAGGCCGCTTGGCAATCATGTGCCAACATGCGTGACGCGGACGCCGTTTTGCCTTATGGGCCGCCGGATTATGGCAACGCAAACACCCCCGCGCGAAATCCCTGACGCTCCCAAAGTCGGCATGGTCAGCCTTGGCTGCCCCAAGGCCCTCGTTGATTCGGAACGGATTCTGACCCGCCTGCGCGCGGATGGTTATGCGATGAGCGCAGATTATGCCGGTGCCGATGTGGTGCTGGTCAACACCTGCGGTTTCCTTGATTCTGCCAAGGAAGAAAGCCTTGCCGCCATTGGCGAGGCGATGGCCGAAAATGGCCGCGTGATCGTGACCGGGTGCATGGGCAACGAAGCCGATGCCATCCGCGCGCGCTTCCCGCAGGTTCTGGCCGTCACCGGCGCGCACCAATATGAAGCGGTGGTCGAGGCGGTGCACGAAGCGGCCCCCCCCAGCATGGGGCCGTATATCGATCTGATCCCGCAGGCGGAACCCGGCGATGTGAAGCTGACCCCGCGCCACTACAGCTATCTCAAGATTTCCGA
>CAZSTP010000312.1:0-3017 GCA_964609325.1 uncultured Novosphingobium sp.
GCTTCGGTTTTGCCGGGGTGCTGGTATCGTTTGGCGCGGCCAACAACAGCTTCACTGCCGCCACGCTCAAGGTCGGGAACTTTGGCCAGACGGCGGGCTGGACAAGCGGTAACCTGTTCCATCGCGAACTGGCAGACGTCAATGGCGATGGCCGTGCCGATATTGTCGGCTTCGGCTTTGCGGGCACGCTGGTGTCGCTGGCGCAAGCGGACGGCTCCTTCGCCACGCCCACTGTCGGGGTGAACAACTTTGGTACCACGCAGGGCTGGAGTACGCAGGACGGCTTTGCCCGCACCATGGGCGACGTCAATGGTGACGGTAAGGCAGACATCATCGGTTTCGGCTTTGCCGGGGCGCTGGTCTCGCTCGGCAGGGGGGACGGCACGTTCCAGAACGCCACTCTGGCCGTAAGCAACTTCGGCGTGGCGCAAGGCTGGGCCAGCGACAACCAGTTCCATCGTGCCGTGGCCGATGTGAATGGCGATGGCTTCGATGACATCATCGGCTTCGGCCAGGCAGGAACGCTTGTTGCCTTGTCCAACGGCAATGGCACTTTCGGCGCTGCCACACTCGTGCTTGGCAATTTCGGCAGGGCGCAAGGCTGGGCGACGCAAGACGCCTTTGCACGCACGGTTGCCGATATCAACAATGACGGATTGGCAGATGTCGTCGGCTTCGGTTTTGCCGGAACGTTCGTCGCCTATGGCGAGGCCGACGGGACCTTTGGCGCGGCCAATTTCGACGTAGCCAACTTCGGTGCCAATCAGGGGTGGACCAGCAATGCCACTTTCCACCGCGAAATAGCCGACATCAACAACGACGGGTTCAATGATATCGTCGGTTTCGGCTTTGCAGGCGTCCTGGCGAGTTTCAACTTCGGAGGCGATGTCCTGCTCTGATCTGGGCGATCCATCGCTATGTGCGCCCGCCAACCGTCAGGATATTGCCTATTCTGATCGTTGGCTGGCTTGGAGCGTCGTGCGGTATATCTGCCCCTCCGTCACGGCGGGGCAGATTGCCGCACGACGCTCTAATTGCGTGATGACCGGGGCGCAGACAAGGCAAAGGCATGCCAGATGTGGCGGGCCGGTGTAGCCGACGCGTGGCGGTATAGACATCGGGAGAATGGTGGACGCACTTGGGCTCGAACCAAGGACCCGCTGATTAAGAGTCAGTACTTCATACAATCTCATGGAACTTCATTCCGTAGCAAACCATCCTCTTAAGCCTTGTTTTATATATATTTTAATTTCAATTTGGGACCTAAATTGTTCAGCTTGTTTCAGGGCATTGCATGATTTATGAAGCCTATATGAAGCTTTTGAAGCCTAGTGAAGGACTGATACAGAATGCCAAAGCGTAGTGATCCTCTTGCTGCGAACTTTCTTAAGACGGTCAAATATGTGCCGGGTGGGAAGAACGAGTACGCAGATGGCGGCAATCTCTATCTGCGTATCTTTGGCTCTGGTGGCTGGACGTGGGTTCTCAAAATGCGCTGCAAGGGCGAAATGGGGACGTTTCCGGTAGGTGACGACCTTGGGCTGAAGGATGCACGTGATGCCGCTTCGGCACTCAGGCCCAAAATCAAAGCGGGTTACAATCCGAACGAGGAAAAGCAGCTTCAGCGGCAACGCCAGAAATCGGCAAAGCTTGGGGTCGGTACCTTAGAAGCTATCGTTGATGCATATTTCGAAACTGGACAGGGTGCCGGAAATCGAACGAAGGCTGAACAGCGCAAGCGCATCAAATCGGTCTTCGCAAGTCATCTCAAAAAGCCGGGTGTCGACTTGATAATGTCCAAACTTCAAATCACCGCTGATAACCACCCCTCAAAAACGTCAGCGGCGAGAGCGGTTGCATACCTGAATCCCATTCTAAAATGGGCAGCCAAGCGGGACCTTACCCCACACGGAATTCTACTGGAAAAGCCGCATACTACGGTTTCTGAAGATGATGAGGAGGGGCAGCGTGAACTAACTGATGAGGAGGTTAAGGCGTTGCTTCCACATTTGCACGATGCTTATGGTCGTTGCGCAAGATTCATGCTGCTTACCGCTGGACGTAGGTCAGAGGTCACAGAGGCTACATGGGCAGAGTTTGACCTTGAAGGCAGGATTTGGACTCTTCCTGCCAAAAGGCGAAAGGATACTCGATCCAAGGTTAAGAAGAAAAAGGCACCACAAAAGCCATTCAAAATACCTCTGTCTGAAGAGGCTATAGCTTTGCTTGAGGAGGTTAAGGCATTGGAATTACAACGTCGTAAGGTTATGCAAATCGAGGAGAGTCTAACCACTGCCACTAGGGTTTTCACTGGAAATCGGGGTGGTAATCTGGTAAACTGGGATCGTTGGTTAAAGGTGGTTTCGCCCAAAGCCAATGTCTTCAATTGGTCAGCGCACGACCTTCGTAGAACCACCTCTACGATGGTAGGAAATCTTGGGTTTGCACCACACGTAGGGTCAGTCCTTCTGGGTCACAAGAACATTGGCGGACAATTGCTAGCGGACTACAATAAGAGTCCGTATTTCAAAGAGCATAAGGATGCTCTCGCTGCCGTTGGAAATAAAATAAAAAATATGTTTTGATTTTTACATGATAAAACTTGTAATAAGATATTTTATACTTGACTAGAGTGATGCGAATCTGTTAAGCCACTTCTGCCAAGCGAAATAGTTCGCTTGGCTCTCATCTTCCATGCTGAAATGGTAAGTGATCCAGTGCTCTTTGGGCGTAATTGGTTCATGCTGGTTCAAATGGAAAGGAGGTTTCTGTAAAGATAAAGGTCTGAAAAATATGATTAAAAATGAAGAGCGTTTTATTCGTGAAAAAGAAGTCTGTCATATTGTGGGAGTGTCCCGCTCAACTATCTGGCGTTGGGAAAAAGCAGGAAAGTTCCCATCACGCCATCTCATTTATGGTAGCATTATCGTGTGGAAATATAGTGAAGTGATGGCTTGGTACCATAGCATCACGCCTCTCGCAGCCTAATCCAAACCAACCATTGAAACTCACACTCA
>CAZSTP010000313.1:0-3009 GCA_964609325.1 uncultured Novosphingobium sp.
GGATGGTCAGTGCGCTGCCTGCCAGGCCGGGGCTGGATACGCGGACAACCGCGTCAGCGGAGCAGTCACTGCAGCGCATCAACTCGGTTTTGCCCCCAATTTTGGCCACTTACCTGCGCAGCCTATCGCTTGAGAGTTGCCTACAATATCGAGCAGGCAGAATGGCCGCGTTTAGGACTTTGGATTCTCCGAAACGCCGCTTTCGTAGCGCAGAGAAGCGATAGCTGCCGTTGCAAACGGGCGGAGCCCGCCCGATGCGCGAGGCGATCATCGCCGAGTGTTCTGACGACGGACAGATTATCTTATGAGCGCTACCATGGCGCTCCTGCCTGGTAAGTCAAGTGGCGCCGGGAGAACCATCCGACGCGCGCAGTTGCAACAAGTAATCGAGTCGGACATGCCGTATCCGGGGCTCCCGCGCGGCCGTGAGGCCACGCACCGATTCCACAAGCAGAGCCGTTGCCTGCCGGGCCATCTCCGCCACGGGTTGATGGATCGTAGTGATTTCCGGCCAGATGGTAGTGGACATCGCGCTGTCGTCGAAGCCGACGACCGAAAGTTCGCCCGGCACATCTAGCCGGTGCCGGTGGGCAACGGCAATCGCTGCAGCGGCCATGTCGTCATTGCTGGCGAAAATCGCGGTGGGCCTTTCCGGCCGTGCCAGCAAGGCCTCGGCTGCATCCAACCCAGACCGATAAGTGAAATCACCGTCGGCAATGAGGGCTGGATCGGCCGCAATACCCACCTCGGCAAGGGCGCGATCATAACCCGCCCTGCGACGCGCGCTGGCGGTCTGGTCGGTCGCGCCGCCGATAAAGGCGATATGACGGTGGCCGAGCGCGATCAGGTGGGCCGTTATCTCATGAGCCGCTTCCTCATCGTCGATGGTTACCGCGTGAGCGAACGGGACGGCGCGCCCGGTCGCGATCTGGGCCATGGGCAGTCCCGCCTTTTCCAGCGCCGCCAAAAGGGCTTCGTTATCGCATAGCGGCGGCGGCAGCAGCACGGCGTCGATCCGGTGATGGAACAGCCTGCGCACCATCCTCTGGGGATGTTCGGCAGGATCGCAGAATTCGACCATCAACTGCGCGTCGATCAGACTGGCCTGTGCAAGACTACCCATTAGAACTTCGCTGAGATAGGCCGCGCTGGGGTTGGCGTGAAGGAGTGCGATGCGGCACTGCTGGCTACCAGCGAGCGTGCGCGCGGCCGAATTGGGCACATAGCCCAGGGCCGCAATCGCCTGACGCACTTTGTCGCGGGTAGCGGGCAAAACATTGGGCTCGCAATTGACGACGCGCGAAACCGTCATAGGCGAAACGCCGGCATGCAGCGCAACGTCCACTATGGTGGGACTGGACGTGCCACCGCGCGGTTTGCGGACTTTTCGCACCATTTCACCCGTATCCGCCATGATCCATGACTAATACGCGAGTGTCGCAGCCACAAGGATGCGCATCGCCGACAGCTGCAAAATGCTCTTGCCACCTACGCTATGGTAGCGCTAACTTGAAAAGCAGAAGATAAGCTTGGAGAGGCCCACAGTGTTTATCGGCATCGACGTGGGAACGTCCGGAGTGAAGGCCGTGCTGCTGTCGCAGTCGGGCGCCGTGCTCGATCAGGCCACCGCACCGCTTGCGGTTTCCCGCCCTTCCCCAACCTGGTCGGAACAGAATGCCGATGACTGGTGGAGCGCCACGCAGGCTGCCATATTGGCGCTCGATCCGGCCTTGCGGTCGCAGGTGCAGGGCATCGGCTTGGCGGGCCAGATGCATGGCGCCACACTACTGGGTGCCGACGATCGCCCCTTGCGTCCGGCCATCCTTTGGAACGACGGACGAAGCTTTGCCGAATGCGCTGAGCTGGAGCAGGCCGAGCCACAAACCCGCGCCATTACCGGCAACATCGCAATGCCCGGTTTCACTGCGCCCAAGCTGCTGTGGGTCCGCAATCACGAGCCTGAAATCTTCGCCCAGGTTCGCCATGTTCTCTTGCCCAAGGACTATGTCCGCCTGTGCATGACTGGTGACAAGGCATCAGACCTTTCTGACAGTGCGGGTACGCTGTGGCTGGATGTGGCGGGGCGGCGCTGGAGCAGGGCCATGCTGAATGCAAGTGACCTGTCCGAAGAACAGATGCCTGCGCTGTATGAAGGTTTGCAGATTACCGGGACACTCCGCCCGGACGTGGCTGCGCGCTGGGGCATGGACGCTGTGCCCGTTGCAGCAGGCGGCGGCGACAATGCCGCAGGCGCGATCGGCGTGGGCGTGGTGCGTGACGGCGATGCACTGCTGTCACTCGGAACGTCCGGCGTGCTGTTCGTGGCGACCGACGCATTTCGGCCCAATCCGGCTCGCGCCGTTCACGCCTTTTGCCATGCCCTGCCCCAGATGTGGCATCAGATGAGCGTACACCTGTCGGCTGCGTCCTGCATCGACTGGGCTGCCCGGTTGACCGGCGTGGACGGCCCGGCCGCGTTCTTTGCGTTGGCGGAACAGGCCGGTCAGGCTGCCGGACCAGAGCTGTTCCTGCCCTATCTTTCCGGCGAGCGGACGCCGTATAACGATCCTTATGTTCGCGGCGCGTTTCTGGGCCTGGGTAATGACAGCGACCCTGGCCGCATTGCCGCCGCCGTGCTGGAAGGCGTCGCTTTTGCCCACGCCGATGGGCTTGACGCGCTGCGCGGTGCGGGAACCACCGTCAGCCAGCTTTCGGTCATCGGCGGTGGCGCCCGCTCATCCTATTGGGGCAGGATCATCGCTGCCTCGCTGGGCGTCCCGCTCGTCTATCTTGAAGGTGGTGAGGTCGGCCCCGCGCTTGGTGCTGCGCGGTTGGCGCAGATTGCCGTAACCGGGGCCAGCCCTGCCGAAGTCTGCATTCGCCCGCCGACGCGGCAGGTCATCGAACCTGACGCGGCCCTTGCCGATGCCCTTGCGCCCAAACTTGCGCGGTTTCGCGCCGCCTATCCTCTCATTCGCCAGATCCAGGAGTAATCTTCCATGTCAGCAG
>CAZSTP010000314.1:0-3000 GCA_964609325.1 uncultured Novosphingobium sp.
GCGCCAGAAGTTGGCCGGTGCCTTCGCACCCACGCGAGTCCACGAGGACCCATGATTTCACAGAACGAATTCCGCGACCAAGCCCCTTGGGACATCGATTCCGATGACGACAAACTGCGCGAGGAGTGCGGCATCTTCGGCGTACTCGGTGTACGTGACGCTGCCGCGACAGCTGCGCTCGGGCTGCATGCCTTGCAGCATCGCGGGCAGGAAGCGGTCGGCATAACCAGCTTTGACGGGCAGGAGTTCTACTCCCGTAAAGGCATCGGCCATGTTGCGGCGAACTTCTCGACCGGATCGGCGATTGCCGAATTGCCCGGGATGATGGCCTCTGGCCACGTGCGCTATTCCACCACCGGTGGTGCGGGCCTGCGCAATGTGCAGCCCTTGTTTGCCGATCTGGCATCCGGCGGATTTGCCATAGCGCATAACGGCAACATCTCGAACGCGATGTTCCTCAAGCGCGATCTGGTGCGCAAAGGCGCGATTTTCCAATCGACCTCCGATACCGAGGTGATCATCCACCTTGTTGCCACAAGCCGCTACCCCACTTTGCTGGACCGCTTCGTAGACGCTTTGCGTCTGGTGGAGGGCGCTTATTCGCTGATCTGCATGACGCCCGAAGGCATGATCGCCTGCCGCGATCCGTTGGGCATCCGTCCGCTGGTGATGGGCAAGATGGGCGATGCGGTGGTGTTTGCGTCTGAAACGGTGGCGCTTGACGTGGTTGGCGCCGATTTTCTGCGCGAGATCGAGCCGGGCGAACTGGTGCAGGTTGATCTTGATGGCAATCTGAGCAGCCACCGCCCGTTCGGCAAGCCTGAAGCACGCCCTTGCATCTTCGAGCACGTCTACTTCAGCCGCCCGGATTCGATCATGGGTGGCCGCTCGGTCTATCAGGTGCGCAAGGAAATCGGCGCGCAATTGGCGATCGAAAGCCCCGCCAATGCCGATATCGTGATCCCGGTGCCCGACAGCGGCGTACCGGCAGCGCTGGGTTATGCACAGCAATCGGGCATTCCGTTCGAACTGGGCATTATCCGTTCGCACTATGTTGGCCGCACCTTCATCCAACCATCGGATGGCGCGCGCAATGCCGATGTGAAGCGCAAACATAACGCCAACCGCGCGCTGGTTGCGGGCAAGCGGATCGTGCTTATCGATGATTCGATTGTGCGCGGCACCACCAGCCTCAAGATCGTGCAGATGATGCGCGAAGCAGGTGCAGCCGAAGTTCACATGCGTATTGCCAGCCCGCCAACCGAGCATTCTTGCTTCTATGGCGTTGATACGCCCGAACGCTCGAAGCTGTTGGCAGCGCGCATGGACGTGCAAGCGATGGCCGATTTCATCCATGCCGATAGCCTTGCCTTCGTTTCCATCGACGGCCTCTATCGCGCCGTGGGCGAAGCGCAGCGCAACAATGCCTGCCCGCAATATTGCGACGCCTGCTTCAGCGGCGAATACCCGACGCGCCTGACCGACCTTGGAGAGCGGGACAATCCTGCCCAGTTGTCGTTCACGGTCGAAAAGGTCGGGTAAATGGCCAGCACAGGTCCCTTTGCCGGCCAGTTGGCGCTGGTTACCGGTGCAAGTCGTGGCATCGGCGCTGCTACCGCAAAGGCGCTCGCCGCCGCCGGAGCACACGTCATCCTTGTCGCGCGGGCCACCAAAGACCTTGAGCAAATCGAGCAGGAGATCTTTGACGCCGGTGGCTCCGCCACGATTGCGCCGGTTGATCTTGCCGAAGCCGATGGCATCGCGCGCCTTGCCACGGCCATATCCGGCCGCTGGGAAGCGCTGGATATCATGGTGATCAACGCCGCAGCCTTTCCCACACTCACACCTGTGTGGCAGATCGATCCACGCGAGTTTAACAACGCGCTGACGCTGAATGTGCTGGCAACGCAAGCGCTGCTGGCAGGCTTTGACGGCATGTTGCGCAAAAGCAAGGATGCGCGCCTGATCGGGGTGACAAGCAGCGTCGGCGCAACGCCGCGCCCCTATTGGGCAGCCTATGGATCATCCAAAGCGGCTTTCGACGTGCTGCTCGATTGCTATGGTCAGGAAGTGCGCAACACATCGGCCATTCGCGTGGCTGTGCTTGATCCAGGCGCCACGCGCACCAAGATGCGCGCCAAGGCCTATCCGGGGGAAAGCCCCGAAAGCGTGAAGCCGCCAGAAGTAGTGGCAGATCGGATAGTTAGCCTTCTTGGTGAACAGTTTAGCAGCCCGCACCGCGAACGGGTTAACCACGCTTAGTCATTCGGAATTAATGCCCATACGCGATTCTTGAGCTGGCCTTGCGGGCATCCTCTCGCAAGAAAAAGCAATGGAATTAAGGGCGTTGTTCGATGAACACCACCAGCACGGAATGGAACACTACCACTTACGGGCAAGCCTCGTTCGAGGATCGTTGTGCCCCGCGCCATCGCGTCCATATCCCGGCGATCTTGCGCCCCTCGGGCGAGCGCGGCTTCAATACCGTCGTCGTTGATCTGGCGCTGGCCGGGTTCTGCGCCAATTCAATCCACCGCATGTACCCCGGCAACCGCTGCTGGCTGATCCTGCCCGGTCTGGAATCGTTGCTGGCTGAAGTGGTGTGGTGGGAAAGCGGACGGGTCGGCTGCGCGTTCGAGCAGTTGTTGAGCCCGATTGTCCACGACAACATCCTCGTCCGCTTTCGCGGCGACGGCGTGTTCAGGTGCGTTTGACCAGCGTCACTTGCGCCACATTTATCCCGCCACCACGAAACCCACCTTCGCAATACATCAGGTAATAGCGCCACAGGTCTATGAATTTGCGATCAAATCCTGCGGGCAGCGTATCACTCTCGACCACATGATCCAGCGCATCGCGCCACAGTTTCAGCGTGCGCGCATAATCCAGCCCGAAATCGTGCTGGTCTTCCCAACTTAACCCGCGTTCGGCACTTAAAGCCTTGAATTCACGCTCGCTGATCAACAGGCCACCGGGGAACACATAGGCCTGGATGAAATC
>CAZSTP010000315.1:0-2996 GCA_964609325.1 uncultured Novosphingobium sp.
TCCCGCCCGTTTTGCAGACGGACATAGATCATTTGCGAACCCACCGTATGCCCCGGCGTCTGGATCAGCACCACACCCGGAGCGACCGCTTCAATCGCGGCCATCTTGCGGGGTTGGGCCAATTTGCCCGCATTGGCCCGCCACAACGATGTCATCCCTCGCATCAGTTCGGGCGAAACAATGGCCTTCTTCGCCACGGCATCAAAATTGTCGTAATCCAGAAAACCGCCAACATGATCGACGTGCTCATGCGTGAACACGATCATTTCGGCATCGTGCATCCACTTGCCTACCAGCGCCGCCGCCCCGGTATCGTATTGCTCAAATCCCATCTCCCCGGCATCGGCCTGGGATAGGCCGCTGTCGATAACGATCCCGCCTTCGGGCGTTACGATCCGCCACACGATCACGCCGCTTTGTACCGAGCGCAGACCTGTTCCTGCAGCCAGTGCCGCGCCGGGCACATCGCGCGTTGCTATCGTTGCATATTCCAGCGCGGTGGGTTTTTGCCCGGGCAAAGCATCGGCCTGCTTGCGGATTGCGGTCATGTCAAAACGGCGGATGGGCGCATCTGCGGGGCCGGCATTCACCAGCAGCCAGTAATATCCGGTTCCCAGCAACAACAGCAAGACGATCAAGGCTTTGGAAAATCTGCTCATCAAATGGCTCCCCAAAAGGCCGGGATATTCGCTGAAACGGTCTGTCAAAAAATCGCCACGCGCTCCAGCCCGTTTGCGGCAAGCACCGGCCCGAGTTGGTCCAGTTCGCTCCCGCCCCGTGTGAACAGGGCAAAATCGGGCTGGTCGCGCCGCCAGTCCTGACCTTGCGTCAAATAGGCGACGCGGCGGGCAATCCCGTCAGAGCCATCAACAAATGCAACGCCCGGGCCGAACGCCGCCCGCAACTCGTCCTCGATCAGCGGAAAGTGCGTGCAGGCCAGAACCACCGTATCGATCTTCTCGCCATCGACCTGATCGCGCAGTGCAGCCGCGGCGCGGGCATAGACTGCCGGATCAACCGATTCGCCGCGCAATTTGGCCTCGGCTGCGCTGACCAGCTCCGGTGCGCCGTGGCGCAACAGCCGCTTGTCGGCAGCAAACTCTGCTTCAAGCCGGTCGACATAACCCTGCCGGATTGTTGCTGCCGTGCCGAGAAGTCCTATCACACCGGTACGCGTCATCGCCGCAGCAGGCTTGATCGCGGGTACTGTGCCGACAATCGGCACCTCCAGAACCTCGCGTACCGATGCCAGGGCAATGGTCGATGCCGTGTTGCAGGCAATGCACACCAATCGCGGGCGGAACCGCTCGGTCAGCCGCCCCAAAAGCCCCGAAACACGCGCTGCAATCTGCGCTTCGGTTTTCGAACCATAAGGCAAGCCCGCGTTGTCAGCCACATAGATCACAGGCGCTTGCGGTAGGAGTGCGCGCACTTTGCCCAGCACAGACAGCCCGCCCACGCCCGAATCAAACAGCAGCAACGGCGCGGTTGGATCGACCGTTCTGGCGGCTTTCGCGTCTGTATTGTGTCCGGTCATCGCGGGCCTTGTATCGGGAATGGCGGCAAAATGGAAAGTGGCCTCTTTCGCTTTTGTATATTGAGCGCCTATTAGCGTGCTGTGGAAACGCTTTTGCCTCTTGTCGTCGGCTATCTGCTGGGCTCCGTGCCCTTCGGCCTGATTCTCACCAGCCTTACCGGCGCGGGCGATCTGCGCGCAATCGGTTCGGGCAATATCGGCGCGACCAACGTGTTGCGCACCGGCAAAAAAGGGCTGGCCGCTGCCACCCTCCTGCTCGATCTGGGCAAGGGCCTGTGCGCCGTGTTGCTCGCCCGCCATTTCTGGCCCGGAAATGAAGCACTGGCCGCCGTCGCTGCGGTGCTCGGCCATTGCTTTCCGGTCTGGCTGAAGTTCAAGGGCGGGAAGGGCGTTGCCACGCTCATGGGCGTTTCGCTCGGCCTCGCATGGCCGATTGGCCTTGCTTATGCGGTCACATGGCTCGGCGTGCTCGGCCTCAGCCGGATATCATCGCTTGGCGGGATGTGCGCGGCGGTCGTCGCGCCACTTGCCGCAGCGCTCTTGGGCCACACCCAATACGCGCTGGCTCTTGGCCTTCTGGCGCTGCTCGTGCTGTTCCTCCACCGTGAAAACATCGCCCGCCTGCGCGCCGGCACCGAACCCAGGGTCGGCAGCAAGAAGTGACCGCCGCCACCGCCACGCTTACCCGTGACGAGGCGTTTGCGCGCATCCGCCTGCTGCGTTCGCCGAACATCGGCCCGGTAAGCTACAACCAGTTGCTGCGCCGCTTTGGCACGGCCGCTGCTGCACTCGAAGCCTTGCCCGATCTGGCGGCAAGGGGAGGGGCACCCTACCGACCCGCCGCCATCGAACGCATCGAGGCCGAAGTCGCCGCGGTACGCTCCAACGGCGCACGCTATCTTTTCCACGATAGCCCCGATTACCCCGCCTTGCTGGCCGCGCTGGAAAGCCCGCCGCCGATCCTCACCGTTCGCGGCGATAGCGCGCTGCTCTCGCGCCCCTCGGTCGCGGTCGTCGGTGCGCGCAACGCCTCGGCGGCGGCGGTCAAACTCTCGCGTGATTTCGCCACAGCGCTGGCGGGCAGGGGGTACGTCGTCATCTCCGGCCTTGCGCGCGGGATCGATTCCGCAGCCCATCGTGGCGCTATCGCCGGAATGGCCGATGGCGGCGGCACCATCGGCGTCATCGCCAGCGGCATCGATATCACCTACCCGCCCGAAAATACCGAGCTTCAGGAGCAGGTCGCAGCCCAAGGCCTGCTGATCGCCGAAATGCCCCCCGGCACCGAACCGCTCGCCCGCCACTTTCCCCACCGCAACCGCATCATCGCAGGCCTTGCCACCGGCACGCTGGTGGTCGAAGCCGCGCCAAGGTCCGGCTCGCTCATCACCGCGCGGCTCGCCGCCGAATCCGGGCGCGAGGTCATGGCGATCCCCGGCTCCCCGCTCGATAGCCGCTC
>CAZSTP010000316.1:0-2994 GCA_964609325.1 uncultured Novosphingobium sp.
GCCTGATGCAGGAAGGTCTGCGCAGAACCAGCGTCCGATCTCTGCCGCTGCCCCGGCTGCAAATGCGGGCTTGGGTCCACCTCCGGCACCGCCATCGGGCATCGTGCTGCGTTGGCCGCGCGTGGTGCTGGCCGAATCGAACAGCGATGTGCGGACGGCAAGAGACAGGCCGTTCAGGCGTTGCAGGCCCGGATCAGGGGTGAAGCTCCATCGTGCATTTTGCCTTGTGATCGTAAACCGGTAATAGCCCCGCTGCTCGTCGGCGAGCGCGAAGATGGCAGCCTCACCCTCGGCAAGCTGCGATTGCACCGAAGCGAGTGTTGCTATGGTGTGATCTGGATCTGTGGCGCTTGAGGGGGCGGTGTCTGCTTTTGCAAGCAGTTGTGAATACAAGCTACGTGCCCGGGCGACCGCGTCGGCGTTCTGCGTCAGGGCCTCGCTTTCTGTCGCAGGATCAATCCGCGCCCGCACGCTGTCGAGCGCATCGATTTCCTGCGCGATCTGGCGAAGTTGCAAATCCAGCGCGGCCGCTTCGGCAGAACGCGCGCGCGCGGCGGCATTGCGGCCCGCCGCTCTGGCCGCAGCGGATTGCCGGGCAAGTTGTGCCGCGATGAAAGCATTTTCCAGCTGCTCCGGCGGTGTAGTGCCAGCGTCGGCAAGGTCGGCAAGTTGATCGAGGAAGATCGTGCGGAAATCGTCGCGCGTGCCGCTTCGGTCAAGGCCTGCCAGCCGTTCGCGGCGCAGGCGGCTTTTGGCCAGATCGGCAGCGCGGGCAAAAGTCGCTGTCGTCTCGGCGCGATATTCCGGCCCCGCTTCGGACAATGCGGTGGCCAGTCGTGCGGTCGCGGTGACGACACTGCGATGATCGGCGGGCAGGGTCAGAGCATATTGCGCGATGGCCTTGCGATAGTGAAGCGCTGCGGCATCGGGGTTGCGATGCCCGCGCGCTATATCGCCTGCAACGATCAGGGCGTCGCCCCACTGGCTGTCCTTGGGGGCAATAATGCTGCTGAAAATCGCCAGTGTTTCGGTGTTGATCTGCTCTGCCCGGTCGAGTTTCCCCAGTTTCAGATATACATCGGCCAGTTCCGCAGCAATAACGGTGCGTACTTGCACATTGCTGCCTTTGCGGGATGTTTCATTGGCCAATGCGCGTTCGTACAGCGGCAAAGCGGCCGCGAAATTCTTTTGCTGCCCATAAAGGCGCGCGTTCTGGAGGTTGAGGAAGCTGTGCTGGAGGGTTGCTCCCTTTGCCTCGATCGCCGGGCGCAGCGATTGGTAGACTTCCTCGGCCTCCCGCGTTTTGCCTTGCGCCGCAAGCGCGCGGGCGAGGGTCAAATAGGCGGTGTTCGCCTCGACATCGCCGAAACCAAGGCGGCGGGTCTGGATCGCGACCGCTTGCCTCGCTGCGTCTTCGGCGGCGTCGGCCTCGCCCAGTTCATTCAGGACGACGGACATGTTGTTCAGCGTCTTGGCGGTTTGCGAATGGTCCGCCGGAAGCAGGCGGCGCTGGATTGCCAATACGCGGCGGTATGTCGTTTCTGCTTGGACAAACCGGCCCTGATTATCGAGGTTGCGCGCCAGTGCGTTGTATCCGACTGCGGCTTCCAGCGATTCCGGTCCGTGGTTTTTGGACCAGATGCCGGTCGCTTCCTTGAGATAGGGTTCCGCTTCGGACCAGCGGCCCATGTAAAAATCGAGCAGCACGCCGATATTGAGCAGTGATTCTGCCGCGCCATCATCCTGCGCGCCGCGAACTGCGCGGGTTAGCGCAAGGTCTTCATCATAAAAAGCGCGGGCTTCGGCAAATCGGCCCTGCTGCTGGCGGACGATGCCCATCGCATTGAGCGCTATCGACCGGTCCGGAGATGTTTTTCCGGCGTCTGTTTGCGTGTGCGAGATGATGGCCATCGCTTCGCGTTCGACCAGAGCATGATCCTTCACATACAAGCCGGTATCAATCAGGGCGAGCGTAAGGTCCATGCAGCGTTCGATTGTCGCACTTGCATGGGCCTGACAGCGGTCCAGCTCCTGGCGGATTGCGGGCAGGGCCAGCTTGTAACTGCTGGCGTCAAGCAAGTCTTGCGTCGTTGCCGAGAGCTGGATCCGTTTGGATTGGCCATCGTTGGCAAGGGATGGTTTCGTGAAGGCGAAAGTGATGAGTACACCAAGGCACAGCAGCGTTCGCACGGGCATTCCTTCTTGGCCGCAATGGCAAAGTTTTGCCATAAACTCTCACCGGCATCCAGAAGGCTAGCGACGTTTCGGCAACACTTGCGCAAAAAGGGTGCGCTGCTTCCCTTCAGGTCATATTTGCTGTGACAACCAAGCAGGTTGGCGGTATATCCCGCGAACCAAAAGTCGCCCGGCACGGCCTTGGGAGAGGATGCGACAAAAATCGCGCCGTGCCGGGTGTAAATTTCCCCAAGATTGCGTGTGCTGCGCCAAGTGCCGGTTACGGCCAGCGGGCATAACCTGTAATCGTCGGATCGATGTGGTGAAAGCTTTGCGCATCTGCCAGTTGCGCATTGGATTTTGATCCCGTGTAGATCGCCGGATCATCCAGCGTGCCGACCTTTACCATCACGAATTCCGGCAAAGATGGCACGCGCGAGAGGATGTGCGTGCCGCAATTGCCGCAGAATTCGCGCGATGCCGGCAGGTTCATGCCGGGCCGTTCAAAGGTACGTGGGGTGCCGCTGGTATAGTGCAGGCCTGCAGAACTGAGGCCGATGATCACGTTGGGGTGACCGCCGGAGATATACTGGCATTCGCGGCAATAGCATTGGGCCTGGAACTGCGGTTCGGCTGGCGCGGTATAGCGGATTTCGCCGCACAGGCAGCCGCCATTGATCGTGGCTGTCATCAGGCTTTGCCCGTGGCACGTTTGGACAGGCTGTATCCGGCCCAGATGAACAGCAATTGCACGGTGACGCGGACCGTGGCGGCAACAGGCGGTATAAAGACGGGATCGGGGCGGAAGAAATCCCACAA
>CAZSTP010000317.1:0-2985 GCA_964609325.1 uncultured Novosphingobium sp.
TGGACAAAGTCGATCCGGCAGAACTGGCGCAGAATGTGGCGGCGTGGACCGAGGTACTGAAAATCGTGGCGAACGAGGCAGGGCCGATTGCGCCTACTCCGTAGAGCCGGGCCACTGTTCGGGGAATTCGACCACGGTTGTGACGCCATGGTCGCTATCGACGTGCAGGGTGCCGCCCAACTGGGCGGCAAACCCTTTGATGATGATGGTGCCAAGGCCCTGCGGCCTGCCCGAGCCGGTCGCTGGCGCTTCAACCATACCGCAGCCATTGTCTGCAATGGTCAGGCGCAAGGTTTGCGGCCCGCTCCGCTCAAGTGTTAACCGCACTTCGCCGGACTGGTCTGGAGCAAAGGCGTGCTTGATGCTGTTGGTCAGGACTTCGGTGACCAGCAGCATCAGCGTCATCATGCGGTCCACGCTGATCTGTGCATCGATGGCGTCGATTTGGACATGCACGTGATTGGCACCGGCAACGTCCTGTGCCTGCCGGACAACGTGGCGGAACTGGTCGGGCAGGGACAAGTCACGCGCGGCCGGATCATAGAGCTGGCGATGAACACGCCCCATCAGGTCGATACGGGCGTTGGCGCTATCGACGACGGCCAGCGCGGATGATGGATCACGTTCGATCCGGCGGCGTTGCAGGCTTAGCATCGAGGCAATCGAGGCCAGGTTGTTGGCCACACGGTGCTGCAATTCCTTGAACAGCAAAGTCTGGTGTTCGGCCATCTCACCCAGCTTGCGTTGGCTTTGCACCAGCTTGTGCTGGCGTTGCAAAAGGCCATCGATCAGCGCGATATCCACGGCCACAACCACAGCATAGAACAGCAGTGCTGTGAGAACCGGGCCATTGGTGTCAAAACTGCCCAGCGGCGGGATGAACCAGAACCATGCCGCAAGGCCGCTCAACACAGCGCAGACGATGCCCGGGCCACGCCCCGCCAGAAACGTGCACAGAATGACAACCGGGAAAAACGTAAGGAACGGAAAGCCCGAGGGCAACATCGCGTCAACCAGAAAGCGTGCGCCCGTGCCTGATCCGGCAAATAGAATCGCCATGGCATAGCGCGGCAAGGTGCCGCGTATAGGCTGTAGAATTGCGCGCGGCAGCCACTTCATATCCGCATGATATGCACATGGGCCGTAACAAGTGCAACTTCATCAGCAAAAAGGCCCCTCTTTGCAGAGGAGCCTTAATCAAAAAATCGAGAGAATTTGAATTCGTCAGATGCGTTCGATGATAATCGCAGGTGCCATGCCGCCTGCCGCACACATCGTTACAAGGCCATAACGCCCGCCCGAACGCTCCAGTTCATCCAGTGCTGTGCCGATCAGGATCGAACCGGTTGCGCCGATGGGATGGCCCAGCGCCATCGAGCCGCCGTTGATGTTCACTTTGGCGCGGTCGAGATCGAGATCGCGGATGAACTTTTCCGCGACAACCGCGAACGCTTCGTTGATTTCCCAAACGTCGATATCGTCCTTGGAAAGGCCGGCTTTGGCCAGAACCTTTTTGGCCGCAGGGACCGGCGCGTTGAGCATCAGCGTGGGATCATCGCCCTGATTGGCATAAGCAACGATCCGCGCGCGTGGCTTCAGCCCGTGCTTTTCGGCATAGGCCGGTGATACGATCAGCAAAGCGGCGGCGCCATCGACCACGCCCGATGAATTGCCCGCATGATGGAAATGCCGGATCTCCAGATCCGGATAGCGGCGTGTGATCTGCTTGCGGAATGTGGTGCCGCCCAGATCGAAATCGGCCATTGCGGCAAAACTCGGCTTCAATGCGGCCAGCCCTTCGGCAGTGGTTTCGGGGCGGGGAAACTCTTCACGATCCAAGGCTACCGAGCCGTCCTCGTTCAGCACCGGCACGGTGGATTTGGCAAAGCGCCCTTCCTTGATCGCCACATCGGCGCGTTGCTGGCTGACCAGCGCCAGCGCGTCCAGCGCCTCGCGGCTGATACCTTCCATCGAGGCAATGGCATCACCGCAAATGCCCTGATGCGATTGCGGATGTACGGCGTCTAGCGCCATATTGCCCGAGCCCATGCCAAGCGGGTTGATCCCTGCGGCTGCTTGCTGCGCGCCGTGCGCGGTGGTGAAGCTCATCATCTCGGTCCCACCTGCGATCACGCAGTCTTCCATGCCCGACATCACCGAGGCGCAGGCCAGGTTGACCGAGGTGATGCCGCCACCGCAGAACCGGTCCAGCGTGGTGCCGCTGGCGGCCACATCATAGCCCGCAGCCAAAGCCGCCATGCGGCCAAGGTCGCCGCCCTGTTCGCGCACCTGGGTTGAGGTGGACCAGATAATGTCGTCAACCGTCGCTGTATCAAGGTTATTGCGGTCCTTGATCGCCTTCAGCACCGTAGCGGCCAGATGTTGGGGGTGAAGGTGCGAAAGCGCGCCCTTGCCGGGCTTGCCTACGCCGCGCGGGGTGCGAACAGCATCGATGATATAGGCTTCAGGCATCGCAAAAACTCCGTATCCGTTCTTTAATCGTGCGATTAACCCGTACAATAGGCATGTGCAAGATGAATCCCCGAGGCTCGACAGGACAACCGCACCGTGCCAGCGTCGAATCACATCGAGAGATGGAAGGCAGCAAGCAGCAGCGTGCAATGGTTATGATCGGAAGGTTGGGCATGATTTGGTGGAACGGCGAAATCCCGTCAATGGAACGGCTGACACGACTTGGCGGCAGTTCCATGCCGGCGCATCTTGGCATTGAATTTGTCGATTGCGGCGATGATTGGGTCAAGGCGCGGATGCCGGTAGATCACCGCACGCACCAGCCATTCGGGAGATTGCACGGCGGCGCTTCGGTCGCGTTGGCCGAGACGATTGGTTCGATGGGCGGGGCGATGGTGGTCGATCCTGACCGGTTTGCGACGGTCGGCCTTGAAATCAATGCAAATCATGTTCGTCCTGTGCGCGAGGGCTGGGTCTATGCCACGGCAAGACCGGAAGCCTTGGGCCGCACCA
>CAZSTP010000318.1:0-2972 GCA_964609325.1 uncultured Novosphingobium sp.
CTGGCGGTTCTTCCAGGCCATGCGGCCCACCGTTGGCGCATATGGAATGAAGCCATAACCACCGGCATGGAAGCAGACCACGTCGGTCACGGTCAGCGGGCCCTTGGCCATCGTGCCAAGGCTGTCGCCAACATTCACGTCATCCCAATAGCGGGTGTTGCCGCCGCGCACTTCTTCAGCGGCATAGACAGCGTCGATCTTGGCGATGTCCTCGTCGGTGTAGGTTGCCGGTTCAATCGCCGAGTATTTGCCCTTCTTGGCTGCGGTCTTGCGTTCGGTCAGCACGCGCAGGGTGCGGTATACGCCCACGACTTCGGCGCGCTGGTTGAACTTCACCTCGCGGCTTACCTGAATGACATTGCGGCCGGCAAACTCGGAAGGATTGACCGAGAGGCTTTCCTCACCCTTGAAGCTGTAAAGCGTATCGCCGGGCCGGATGGGGTTGTAGAATTCCCAAGTGCCGCCCGAAACGAACACGTGAATGCCGCGAAACAGGCTTTTGGTGCGCGCTTTGACTTCATCGGGCATCGGATCGCCGAGCAATGGGGCATTGATAATGCCAGCCATCATCGCAGGGGCGATCACGCCACCCCAGCGCGTGGTTCTGGCATAATCCGGATCGCGGTGCAGCGGATTATCGTTGCCCACGCCGTTGGCGAAGTTGCGGATCTGGTCGGTGTTGACCGTGCTCACATACTCCTGATGCTTCACGGCGGTATCGACGCCGATCAGCAGCTTGGCACGTTCGATGTCCTCGTCGGAAATGGTGTACTGGGTTGCTTTCTCCCAGTCCTTGCGGATGCTCTCGTCGATTGCCGTTTCAGCCATATGGAAAAATCCTTTCTATGATTTTTGTTCACGCCTAAATACGCCGACGTCAAGATCAAAAAGCCATAACAGTCAGCTTCTGACGTTTTAGGCCGGCCCCAACCGCCTGAACTTGACAAAATGCACCCGCACGTCAATCATATATATGTAAATCGCAATCGGCGGAGCCGCGTACCGGAAAACCAAATGCCGGAAAATCGGGATCCGGGGCCGCCGCCGCGCCTTTTCATGAAATGCAACCAAGGACGAGAGAAGATGACCACGGTTCTGGAACGCCATCAGCAAGCCGCCAAGGCCCTGCCCAAAGTCGGCTCTATTATCGGCGGTGAAATTTCGTCCGACAGCGCGGGCGGCATTTATCACCATGTCAATCCCGCAACCGGCTTGGCCCAGGCAGAGTTTTCGCTTTCTGGCGCAAGTGTCGTGGATGCCGCCGTTGCGGCAGCGCGTGCGGCCGCACCGGGATGGCGCAATACGCCGGGCACCCGCCGCCGCGAAATCCTTGAAAAGCTTGCCAGCCTGATCCAGCGCGATGCCGAACACCTCGCAACTCTTTCAACGCTTGAAAACGGCGTGACAACCGGTTTCGGTGCTACCCGTTTTCCGGGTATGGCTGTTGAATGGATCCGGTATTATGCCGGTTGGGCCGATAAACTGGACGGCCTTGTGGTGGATACCGGTCGGGATGAACCGATGGTTTACACGCTGGCCGAACCGTTCGGTGTGGTGGCAATCATCATCACATGGAACGCACCGCTGCTTTCACTGGCGATGAAGATTCCGCCGGCCATCGCGGCCGGGAACACGGTGGTGCTGAAGCCTGCCGAATTCACTCCGTTCACATCGATGCGCTTTCTTGAACTGGCGCGCGAGGCCGGTCTGCCCGATGGTGTGATCAATCTTGTGATCGGCGGACCGGAAACCGGCCAGGCGCTGACCGAGCATAAGGGTGTAAACAAGATCAGCTTCACCGGAGGTCCGGTGACCGCAACCCGCATCATGCAAACCGCAGCCACCAATCTGGTACCAGTGGTGTTCGAACTGGGCGGCAAGGGTGCAAACCTGATCTTTGACGATGCCAATCTGGCCGAAGCGGTGCCGTTCTCAACCACTTTTGCGCTGGTGAACAGTGGACAGGGTTGCGCCCTGCCGACGCGGATGCTGGTGCAACGCGGCGTTTACGAGCAAGTGGTACAGGGGGTACAAGGCGTGCTGGCGCACCTTGCGATGGGTGACCCGCTGGTTCCCGAGACCTTCACCGGCCCGCTGGTGAACCAGGCCGCGCTGGATCGCGTTACCGGCGTCATCGACAAGGCCAAAGCGGAAAACGCTGGACGTCTGGTGGTGGGCGGCAATCGGGGCACTGGCGAACTGGCCAATGGCTTTTTCGTTGATCCGGCAATCTTTGTCGATGTCGACCCTGACAGCTCATTGGCAAAGAACGAGGTTTTCGGTCCGGTATTGTCGATCATTCCGTTCGACACGGAAGAAGAAGCGGTACGGATTGCCAACAATACCGAATATGGCCTCACGAATTACGTCCAGACCAGAGATATGCGTCGCGCCCGGCGACTGGCACGGGATCTGCATTCAGGGACGGTAGGTATCAATGGCACCGGCAATATGCATGTTGGCGCGCCGTTCGGTGGCGTCGGCATTTCCGGCTTTGGCCGCGAAGGTGGCCGCGAAGGGATTATGGAGTTTATCAGCACCAAGACCGTGCTGGTAGGCTGATTATATAGCGGTAACCGGCAGTGGCATCAAACCCTGCCGGTAACCGGTTTGGCCTGGTGGTTACCCGTCTGGTATGTGCCGGACAACCTTTGGCTTCAACGGCAGGCTGGCGAACCCGATTGTGATCGGGCGGCCAGCCTGCCGTGTGTAAGCCAAACCGCTCGGTCAGTCGATATAACCGAGCACCGTACCCACTTCATAGGTTTCGCCCAGTTCCGCCACGATCCGCAACGTTCCGGTGGCCGGGCTTTCGACTTCGTTGGTCGATTTATCGGCTTCGATAGAGTAAAGCGGATCACCTTCTTTGACGGTGCCGCCATCTTCGACAAACCATTCGGCAATTACGCCTTCGTTCATCGAAAAGCCGATCTTCGGCAGCAGAATTTCAATCGACATAATCCCAACTCCTA
>CAZSTP010000319.1:0-2967 GCA_964609325.1 uncultured Novosphingobium sp.
TCGCTGTCCCACGAAGTCCTGCCCGAAATGCAGGAATACGAACGCACGCTGACCACGGTTGCCAACGCAGCGGTGCGCCCGATTGTGGGCAAATACGTTTCAAACTTGCGTTCACGCCTTGCCGATGCCGGGATGAACGGCAAACTCTCGCTGCTGCGCTCCGATGGCGGCTTGATGAGCGCGCAGAAGGCCGAAGAGCATCCCGTCAACATCCTGATGTCCGGCCCTGCGGGCGGTGTGACCGGCGCAATCTGGGTGGGCCGCAATGCCGGGATCAAGAATATCCTCACGCTCGACGTCGGCGGCACCAGCACCGACGTTGCGCTGATCGAAAACCTCGAAGCCCGCCGCCAGCGCACCACCGAAGTGGGCCACCTCTCAGTCCGCGCCTCGGCACTGGACGTCAAGACCGTTGGCGCAGGCGGCGGTTCGATTGCCTATGTTCCCGAGCTAACAAGAGCCCTTCGGGTCGGGCCGCAAAGCGCAGGAGCAGTGCCGGGGCCTGTCGCCTATGGAAAAGGCGGCACCCTGCCCACGGTAACCGACGCCAATGTGGTGCTCGGCTACCTTCCCGAGAATCTTCTCGGCGGCACGTTCAATCTGGATCGTGAAGGCGCGAAAGTTGCGGTGCAGACCATCGCCGATGCGCTCGGCATCGATCTGATGGCGGCTGCGCGCGGCATCATCGATATCGTCAACGAAAACATGTTCGGCGCATTGCGCATGATCTCGGTCCAACAGGGCTATGACCCGCGCGACTTCGCGCTGATGGGCTTTGGCGGAGCAGGTCCGCTCCACGTCAACGCCGTCGCCCGCCTGATGGGATCATGGCCTGCGATCTCGCCGGTCAGCCCCGGCGTGCTCTGCGCCTTGGGCGATGCCACCACGCGGATGCGTACAGAAACCGCGCGCTCGTTCAGCCGCCTTGCCACGCAAACGCAAGCAGCAGACCTCATCACTATCCTTGACGAGATGGCCGCGCAAACCCGCGCCGAACTGCTCTCCGATGGCGTACCCGAGGACGAAATTTCGACCGCTTTCGAAGTCGACGTGCGCTATGCCGGTCAAGCCTTCGAAGTGCCGCTGACGATCACCGCCGATGTCCTGACCAGCGATGGCATTGCCGGAATCCTCGCGCGCTTTGATGCTGAACACAAACGCCTGTTCACCTTCAACATGGACACCCCGCACGAGATCGTGAACTTGCGCGCTGTCGCCATGGGTCGCGCACTCGATCTGCCAGCCGCCCCGCTGGAACAGGGCGACGGCAATCCTGTCGCCGCCAAAATGCGCGATCACACCTTGTGGATGGACGGGCGCGAACAGGCGGCTGTCATCTATGACCGCGCCAAATTGCGCGCCGGAGACGTGATCCCCGGCCCCGCCATCGTATGTGAAATGGATTCGACCACGCTGATCGAATCCGGCTGCACCGGCACTGTCGACACCGTCGGCAACATCCTGATCAATCTGGCCTGACGGAGCAAAAACCATGCCTGCAACCATCATCCAGACCAATGAAACCCCCTTCAACCGCGTACCCATCGATCCGGTCACGCTCGACATTATCGAGAACGCGCTGCGCAATGCGCGGATCGAAATGGACGCCACGCTGGTGCGCACCGCGATGTCGCCGGGCATCCGCGAGCAGGGCGATGCCTTTCCGCTGATCGCCGATCACACCGGCAAGATGATCGTCGGCCAGTTCGGCAGCTTCATCGGCGGCTTCCTCGATAACTATGCCGGTACGCTGGAAGACGGTGACATGATCTTCCTGTCCGATCCCTATTCGGTCGGCGGCGCGGTCAGCCATTCCAACGACTGGCTGGTGCTGCTGCCGGTGTTCAAGGACGGACGCCTGATCGCCTATACTTCGATGTTCGGCCACCAGTCCGATATCGGCGGCAAAGTCGTCGGCTCGATGCCGATCAACGCCCATTCGATCTTCGAAGAAGGCGTGCGCATCCCGCCGGTCAAGATCTGGAAGAAGGGCGAATATAACGAAGACCTCGTCCGCCTTGTCATGCACCAGACGCGCAAGCCCGATTGGTGCGCGGCAGACCTCAACGCGCTGATCGCATCGTGCCGCGTGGCTGCCCGCCGTGTGATCGAAATGGCCGAGCGCTTCGGCGATGATGTCTATGTTTCGGCAACGCAGGAACTGCTCGCGCGCAATCACCGCGCGATGAAATCGTTGATTGGTATGGCGATTGCCGAAGAGCCGGTCAGCTTCGAAGACTATATCTGCGATGATGGCATGGGCTTTGGCCCCTACAAGATCAAATGCACGATGTGGCGCGAAGATGGCCGCGTGGTGCTCGATTTTGCGGGCACCGATCCGCAATCGGTCGCCTCGATCAACTTCCTGCTGAACGAGAACATGTTCAAGATGTTCTTCGGCATTTACATGATCATGGTGTTCGATCCGCAGATCCTGTTCAACGACGGGTTCTATGATCTGATCGATGTGCGCATCCCCGAAGGATCGCTGCTCAAACCCAAATTTCCTGCCGCGCTCTCGGGTCGCACCCATGCGCTGGGCCGCATTTTCGATATTCTGGGCGGATTGCTGGGGCAGAAGACCCCGGAATTCCTCAACGCGGCCGGTTTCTCGTCAAGCCCGCACTTGTTCTATTCGGGCAACGATGAACGCCCCGGCAAGAAGGCCGAATGGTTCCAGTTGTTCCAGATCGGCTTTGGCGGCGTGCCCGGAAGGCCGATGGGCGATGGGCCGGATGGCCATTCGCTATGGCCCGGCTTTACCAACGTGCCCAACGAATTCCTCGAACGCTATTTCCCGATGGTGATCGAACGCTACGAATGCGAACCCGATTCAGGCGGCGCAGGCCTGCATCGCGGCGGCAACGGCATCCGCATGACCTATCGTTTCCTGTCCAAGGGCACGATTGCGATCCACGATGACCGCTGGTTCGTGCCGCCTTGGGGCGTCAACGGCGGTGAGCCGGG
>CAZSTP010000320.1:0-2949 GCA_964609325.1 uncultured Novosphingobium sp.
CCGTTCCACGGGCCGGGGAAGCTGACGCGCCAGCGCTCTTTCTTGGCGACCGGATCCCAAGCAACGATTGCGCCAGTGGTGGCGGCCTTTGCGCCTTCGCGCGCTTCGCGAATGGCGGGCATGGCCCCTGCCGCGCTATCGATACCGGTGTTGAAGCCGATGGTTTGCGGCTTCCAATCCTTCACCGGGAAATAGGGATAGGCCGCGAATTGCGCCGGGATATAGACCAGCCCGTTTTTGGGGTCATAGGCCATCGGGTGCCAGCTATGCGCACCGGCAGCGCCGGGCATGCCGATGAACGGCTTGCCGGTCAGGTCATAACGCGCCTCGGGGTTTTCGATGGGGCGGCCAGTAACGGGATCAAGCCCCTTGGCCCAGTTTACCGGCGCATAGGCATTGCCCGAGATGAACTGGCCGTTGGTGCGATCCAGCACATAGAAGAAGCCGTTCTTGGGCGCCTGCATCAGCACCTTGCGCGGCTTGCCATCGATTTCCATGTCGGCCAGCATGATGTGCTGGGTTGAGGTGAAATCCCACGTTTCGCCCGGCGTCTGCTGGTAATGCCAGACATATTCGCCGGTCTTGGCGCGGATGGCGACGATGGACGAGAGGTAAAGGTTATCGCCGCCGCCGGGTGAGCGATAGGCCTGATTCCATGGGCTGCCGTTGCCGACGCCGATGTAGAGCAGATCAAGTTCCGGGTCATAGGCCATGGCATCCCAAACGGTGCCGCCGCCGCCCAGCTTCCACCATTCGCCCTTCCAAGTGGCTTCGGCTTTCTTGAGATATTCCTCATCATTGTTACCGGGCTTGTCGGGCACGGTATAGAACCGCCAGAGCTGCTTGCCGGTTTGCGCGTCATAAGCGGTGACATAGCCGCGCACGCCCATTTCCGCGCCGCCATTACCGATCATGATCATGCCGTTGATCGCACGGGGAGCACCGGTGATGGTATAGGGCTTGGTCTGGTCAACCGTGACGACAGACCACACTTCCTTGCCGGTGGCGCGATCGATCGCGACGAGCCGCCCGTCGAGCGTGCCCATATAGAGCTTGTCGCCCCATGCGGCCATGCCGCGATTGACGACATCGCAGCAGGCTTTGACAGCAGTTTCGCCCGGAACCTTGGGATCATATTCCCACAGCAGCTTGCCCGAAACCGCGTCATAGGCCTTGGCCTTGGACCATGCGGTGGAGAAGTAGATCTTGCCGTCGATCACCAGCGGCGTGGCTTCCTGCCCGCGCGCGGTGTCCATATCGGCATACCATGCAAGGCCCAGATCGCCGACATTCGCTTCGGTTATCTGGCTGAGCGGGCTGAAGCGCTGTTCGTCATATGTGCGGCCATACGACAGCCAGTTCGCGCCATCGTCACCCATCACGCTTTGCGCGGTAACCCCGCCCGTGGCCGCAGCCATCGAAGCGTCTGTCATGCTGCATGCGGCCAGCGGCAGGGCCGTCATCAATGTCCCTGCCAGTGCCAGCTTCAACTTGCGATTCCGAAGCATCGTCAATCCTCTCACAGACGACCGGTGATCCCGGTTCAATGAATTAGGTCTAGTTTACCATGCGCTGGGAGTCGCCCCAGTATTTGGTGCGTAGCGCTTTCTTGTCCATTTTGCCCGCAGCCGTGCGCGGAATGGCATCGACGAACTCCACCGACTTCGGCGCTTTCACCCCGCCCAGCCGGTCCTTGGCATAAGCGATGATTTCAGCGCCGGTAATGCCATCGGCGACGACGACGGCATGGACCTGTTCGCCCCACTTTTCGTGCGGGATGCCGAACACGCAGGCTTCTTTCACAGCGGCCAGTTCGGTGACAGCCGCTTCGACCTCGGCGGTGAAGACGTTGAACCCGCCCGAGACGACCATGTCCTTCTTGCGGTCGACAATGTAGAGGTAGCCATCGGCATCGAACTTGCCGACATCGCCGGTGTGGTGCCAGCCGAACTTGCGGATTTCAGCGGTTTCTTCGGGCTTTTCGAAATAGGAATGGGTGACGAGCGCGCCGCGCACGCAAATCTCGCCCGCTTCGCCCAGCGGCACTTCGACGCCATCATCATCAAGCAGCGCGACTTTGATCGAGCGTGTGGGCTTGCCGCATGAGGCGAGCTTTTCCGGCGCATCGGCGGCGAAGCGCGCGACGTCCTCTGGCGGGAACCACGCCACGATCATCGGGCATTCGACCTGACCATAGGACTGGCACATGGCGGGGCCGAAGATCGATACGGCCTGGCGCAGCTTTTCGGGGCTGCATGGCGATCCGACGAGGATGAAGATCCTGAGCGACGAATAATCGTGATCGCCGATCTCGGGCGAGGCGAGCAGCTGGTACATGGCCGTGGGCGGCAGGTACATGTGCGTGACCTTGTATTCCGCGATGGCGCGCAGCACGGCCTCGGCATCGAAGCCGGGCAGGATCACTTGCGTTGCGCCAAGGCTCATCGTCGAAAGCGCGATGGGGCCTGCCGCATGAGTGATGGGTGCCGAGACGAGCGCGACCGGATTATCGGTGCGCCCGCCCATGCCATCGGCGGCGGTTTCGATCATCGTGCCCCAGCCAAGGTTGGTGACATTCGCGCCCTTCGAAGGGCCGGTGGTGCCGCCGGTGGGGAAGATGCCGACCATATCCATCAGATTACCGAAGGCATCGATCTCGGGCTCGGCAAAATCGGCTTCGCTCACGCCTGCAACAAACTCAGCAAGGCTGGGATCATCGCCCATGCGCTTATCAAGGCAGACGAAGTGTTGCAGCGTGGGGCACAGGGCCTTGAGTTGTTCAACCTCGTCAGCCTTGGACGAATGATAGACCATCCATTTGAGGCGGACATAGTTGATATAGGCGGCGTTAGCATCGATAGCATTGCGGGTGTTGACCGGAATCCATTTGCCGTTCGCGCGCCACATGGCCAGCAGCACAACCAGCAACATGCCATCGTTGGGGCCATA
>CAZSTP010000321.1:0-2946 GCA_964609325.1 uncultured Novosphingobium sp.
TTTGCGCAAATCGCGCGGGCGAAAGCGCGCCGGTCAGCACGATGGTCTTGCCTGCGATATCGGCGAGCGCCTTTGCGGTGTCGGTCATCGTATCGGTGCCATGGGTGATCACCACGCGGCTTTCAGGCGCTTCACGCACGGCGGCGGCGATCAGATCGTGATCAGCGTCGGTCAGTTCGAGGCTGTCCTTGCGCATCAATTCCATCACCCGCACCGGCAAAGCAACGCGCGCCTCGTCCAAAACCGCAGGAATGCCACTTTCGACGATCTGGTATTCGCTCAGCGCATCGAAATAGGCTTTGTCGATAGTGCCGCCGGTGGTCAGCACAAGGATGGGTTGTTGTTGCATGGCAGGGCTTTAGCGGGGCCACCCGCACACAGCAACGGCGGCAGGGCAAATGACCCTGCCGCCGCGCTTTATGCCACCACTCAGAAGCGGTCGGCGTTCATCACTTTGGTCCAGGCCGCCACGAAATCGGCGGTGAACTTTGCCTTGGCATCGTCCGAGGCATAGACTTCGGCCACGGCGCGCAGTTCCGAGTTGGAACCGAACACCAGATCGACCGGTGTTGCCGTCCACTTGGCCGCACCGCTGGCGCGGTCCTTGCCTTCATAGAGCGCCGGATTGGCCGCGGACTTCGCCCAGACCGTGTCCATCGACAAGAGGTTGGTGAAGAAGTCGTTGGTCAACGTGCCCGGACGGCTGGTGAACACGCCTGCGGATGATCCGCCCGCGTTGGCACCCAGTACGCGCATGCCGCCCAGCAGTACGGTGGTTTCAGGGACCGTCAGGCCCAGCATGTCGGCCTTGTCGATCAAGGCTTCGACCGGTCCCTTGTAATCATCGCCGGCAAAGTAATTGCGGAAGCCGTCGGCCTTGGGCTGGAGGTAATTGAACGATGTCACATCGGTTTGCGCCTGCGTGGCATCGACACGGCCCGGTGTGAACGGAACGCTCACGTCTTGGCCCGCAGCTTTTGCCGCCTGTTCAATCGCCGCATTGCCGCCCAGCACGATCAGATCGGCAAGGCTGACCTTCTTGCCGCCACTTGCGCCCTTGTTGAACGCGGTGCGGATCGTTTCCAGCTTTGCCGTAACTTTGGCAACTTCTGCCGGATCATTCACCGCCCAGTCCTTTTGCGGAGCCAGACGCAGCCGTGCGCCGTTGGCACCGCCGCGCATGTCGGTGGCGCGGAAGGTGGAGGCCGATGCCCATGCGGTGCGGACCAGTTCCGCCGTGGTCAGGCCAGACGAAAGAATGCTGCCTTTCAACTGCGCCACGTCATCGCTGCCGATCTGCGCATAGTCAGCCTTGGGCAGCGGGTCCTGCCAGGTCAGCGTCACGGTCGGCACGTCCTTGCCCAGATAGCGCGCCTGCGGCCCCATATCGCGGTGGGTCAGCTTGAACCACGCGCGGGCAAAGGCATCGGCAAAGGCTTGCGGATTCTTCTGCCAGCCCTGCGTGACTTTGCGGAAACCGGGGTCTTCGCGCATCGCGATATCGGTGGTGAACATGATCGGGGCATGGCGCACATCGGGGCGATGCGCATCGGGCACCAGCGTTGCGGCTGCGGGGTCTTTCGGAATCCACTGCGTTGCGCCGGCCGGGCTCTTGGTCTTCACCCATTCAAAGCCATAAAGGTTGTCGAGATATTGCGTGGTGAACGCGATGGGATTGGCAGACCATGCCCCTTCAAGGCCGCTCGTCACGGTATCTTCGGCATTGCCCTTGCCGCACTTGTTGGCCCAGCCAAGGCCTTGCTGTTCGATCTTGGCCGTGCCCGGATCGGCGGCAACGCATTCTTCAGGCTTGTGCGCGCCATGCGCCTTGCCGAAGGTGTGGCCGCCTGCGATCAGGGCTGCGGTTTCCTCGTCCGTCATTGCCATCGCGCTGAATGCACGGCGGATGTCGTTGGCTGCTGCCAGCGGATCGGGCACGCCGTTGGGGCCTTCAGGGTTCACATAGATCAGGCCCATCTGGGTCGCGGCCAGCGGCCCCTTCAGATTGCCCTTGGCATCGCGGCGCTTGTCTTCCAACAGCTTGGTTTCAGGGCCCCAGAACACCAGATCGGGTTGCCATGCATCAATGCGGCCACCGGCAAAGCCCAATGTCTTGAAGCCCATGTCTTCCATCGCGACGTTGCTCGAAAGCACCATCAGATCGCCCCACGAAAGCTTGCGGCCGTACTTCTGCTTGATCGGCCAGACGAGGCGGCGGGCCTTGTCGAGATTGACGTTATCGGGCCAGGAATTGAGCGGTTCGAAACGCAGTTCGCCACCATCCGAACCACCACGGCCGTCACCGGTGCGATAGGTGCCGGCGCTGTGCCATGCCATGCGGACAAAGAACGGGCCGTAATGGCCATAATCGGCGGGCCACCATGCCTGCGATGTCGTCAGCACCTTGCGGATATCGGCCTTCACCGCATCCAGATCGAGCGAGGCAAACTCCTTGGCGTAATCGAAGTCGGGGCCATAGGGATTGGCCTTCGCCTCGTTCTGGCGCAGCGCGGTCAGATCAACGCTCTTGGGCCACCACTCTTTGGCGGCAACCGGGCTGTCGGTCATGGTATCTGCATGGGCTGTGCCGGCGACGGCCAGCGGCGATGCCGCTGCCATAAGCGCAAACAACGCGATCCTGCGGATTGTCATTTCGTCTCTCCTCCTGTTTTGCCCGATCAAGGTCAGGCATAACAATTGGTTAGATCAGATCACCTGCCTTGCCCAACGGGTTTAACCCATCACTGTGATCGACATAAGCGTTCAATCTTCCAGAATTGCGCAATGTTTCCGATATTGCAGCGCGGCATTTGTCTGGCTTTTGCGCACGCGCGAAAGGTTCCCGAAGGGAACCGATCTGCTTGAAACCGACGATATCATGAATGTGAAACATGGAGCGGGCGAAGGGATTCGAACCCTCGACCCCAACCTTGGCAAGGTTGTGCT
>CAZSTP010000322.1:0-2929 GCA_964609325.1 uncultured Novosphingobium sp.
CGGCTCATCATATCTCCCAAATCAGGCAATCGGGTGCTGCTTTGCACCTCTGGTACTTCAACAAGTGTCAGGCAGGAACGGTTTTGCGTGCCAGCAAGTGTTCGCTGGTCATGTCGGCACCGCCAGATCGCTTATCAACACAGTCTTTGCTTCTTGCACAAGCGTGCGCCTTATGAAACATGATGTATCACGCGTCAGAATGTGCGTAAAGACGCCCAGAAGCGTCCTGACGGGAGAAGCGGTTTGTCCAACGCCATCACGCCTTTTCATTTGGCCATTTCAGAAGCGGAACTCGCCGATTTGCGGCGCCGAATCGCGCAAACGCGCTGGCCTGAGCGGGAGGCTGTGGACGGTGCGCAGCAAGGTGTGCCCTTGGCCGATGCGCAGGCTCTGTGCGCCTATTGGCATGATTCCTATGATTGGCGACGGTGCGAATCGCACCTGAACGCATTGGGCCAATTCCGCACGGAGATTGACGGGCTGGGCATTCATTTCCTGCACGTAAGATCCCCCAACCCCGATGCCTTGCCCTTGATCCTGACGCATGGCTGGCCGGGGTCGGTGATCGAATTCCGGAAGGTGATCGGACCTCTGACCGATCCTGTGGCGCATGGCGGCACGGCCGCTGATGCCTTCCACGTGGTGGTACCCAGCCTTCCCGGATACGGTTTTTCAGACCGGCCTGCCCGCGCTGGCTGGTCGGTTGAACGGATCGGCGCGGCGTGGATCGATTTGATGCGGCGGCTGGGATATGTCCGGTTTGTGGCCCAAGGGGGCGATTGGGGGGCTGCCATCACTTCGGCAATGGCGCAAATCCGGCCGCCGGAACTGGCGGGCATCCATTTGAATTTCGTCGTTGCAACACCTGCGCCTGAAGATCTGCCCTCTTTGACCGACAAGGAGAAGCTGATGCTGGCCGATGTGCAGCGCTTCAGTGTTGAAGGCACCGGGTATTCCAGTATCCAGCGCACCCGCCCGCAGACTCTGGGGTATGGGTTGACAGATTCACCTGCAGGTCAGGCTGCATGGATTTTCGACAAGATGATCGCCTGGACCGATAGTGACGGTGATCCATTATCCGTGCTTGGTTATGATGAAATTCTCGACAACATCATGCTGTATTGGCTGCCGGGCAATGCGGCATCTTCGGCACGGCTATATTGGGAAAGCTATCAGGACTTTGCCGTGCACGGCACGGACCTGCCGGTGGGTTGCAGCATTTTTCCCGGCGAAATGATCCGGCCATCGCGCGCCTGGGCCGAGCGCAAGTTTCCCAATATTGTCCATTGGGGTGAACTTGCGCGCGGCGGCCACTTTGCAGCGTTTGAACAGCCCGCGTTGTTTGTCGATGAACTCCGCGCCACGTTTGCAGGGCTGCGGGGGTGACACCACGCGGGTTGCAAGTGCAGTGGTTTACGACCGTCACTTCACACGATACACAGTGTTGCACACGCTGGCCCGGCAGGGCAAAAACGCGGCAACAAGCTGGGAGATGGAGGTTGGCAAGCAAAAGTCTGAAGCGCCAACCGGTGATCAGTTCAAAGCTGACCGGCCTGTTTGCCTATAACGACCAGCGCAAGCAGACCAACCGCGATAGGCTGTTGATTGCGGCAACGGACCTGTTTTGCAGCAAGGGGTATGCCGCCGTCTCGGTCGAGGATATTACCAGCGAGGCAGGCGTCAGCCGGGTCACGTTCTACCGCCACTTTCCTTCCAAGGCCGCTGTAGCGCTGGTGTTGTTCCAGCGGGCCGGCGAAATTGCGGGACCTCGTCTGATTGCAATTGGCGCGCGCGATTTTCGGGATCGGGCAACTGTCGTGCAATGGCTGGCCGATTTTTTTGAATTGAACCGGGAAATGCGCGGGATTGTCCGGGTGTTAAGCCAGGCCAATGTGGTTGAGGACAATTTCTCGGCAGAAGTGCGGCCTTACATCTTTGACATGATTACCGCGCTTGGCCGCACAATCCCGGCTTTTGCGGCTACGCCGGATGATCCCGATGGTGGCAAGCGTTATGTGCGGGCCTGGCTGCTGCTTTATACAATTCTGGATCAAAGCAATCACGCTGTCACAACCGAAAGCGTTTCAGCCCATCCGCAAATGATCGAGATTCTGGCCGACGGCTTTCTGGATCTTGTCACCAAAAGCACCACGGCCGGTTAAGGCGGTTAGATAATAATTTTGCATGGTAGGAGAGTTTGTCATGGGTGATGCAATCGCCGCTACAAAAGCCGGGCAAACTGTGCCGCAACGTGTCGACGTTGTCGTGGTGGGCGCAGGCTTTGCCGGGCTTTATGCGCATTACAAGCTCCGCCAGATCGGGCTGACGGCATTCGGTTTTGAAGGTGCGCCCGATGTTGGCGGCACATGGTACTGGAATTGTTATCCCGGTGCGCGCTGTGATATAGAAAGCCTTGATTACTCCTATTCCTTCGCGCCCGAATTGCTGACCGAATGGAAATGGAGCGAGCGCTTCGCCACGCAGCCGGAGATCCTGAAATACGCCAATTATGTGGCCGACCGTTTTGACCTGCGCCGCGATTACCAGTTCGATACGAAAGTCATCGCCGCTGATTTTGACGAGGCTGCAAACGAATGGGTGGTGCAGACCGACCGGGGTGACACGGTGCGCTGCCGCTATTTTCTGGCGGCTGTGGGCGGCTTGTCGGTGCCCAAAGCGCCGGAGATTGACCGCCTTGAAACCTTCAAGGGCCGTTGGGTGCAGACCGGCAACTGGCCCAAGGAGCCGGTCGACGTCAAAGGCAAGCGCGTTGCCGTGATTGGCACTGGATCGTCCGGCATCCAGTGCATCCCTTTGCTTGCCCAAGATGCGGCGCACCTCACCGTGTTTCAGCGTACCCCCAATTTCAGTGTGCCTGCGCATAACGGCCCGATTGATCCGGCCTATGAAGCGCAAGTGCGCGCCGATT
>CAZSTP010000323.1:0-2927 GCA_964609325.1 uncultured Novosphingobium sp.
GAGAAGCTTCCTGAGGCAATCACGGTGGATCAGATATACCGCACGACGCTCTAGCTGTTAGCTCCCTGCGACGGCTTTGACTTCCTGCAAGCCCCGCGCCCAGCTTTCCAGGCGGCTCCAGAGAACAGCGCGCGTTCCGGCAAAGTTGTGCATGTGCGATGAGCGCGGCAGGACCATCGTGGTGATATCCGGCGATTGCGGATAGGCTGCTGGCTCGGTCCGGGGATCGGGCACAGTATCAACTTCGCCATTGCCGATGAACACCGGCACCGTGATCCTGGCGGCTTCCTCCACAACCACGCCTGGCCCCAACGGGCCGCGCTCGGGCGCGAAATTGGGACCACCTGGCATATGGACCGCCGCCCATGCGGGCACGGGCATGCCGATCCGCGCCGGGTAGCCACGCAGATCCTCGTCCACGATGTCCTCGGGGACATCGTCAAAGTGGAAAGAGCGGCGATAGGGATGGCGCAGCCCGCTGTTCAGGTCATCCTCGCGCAGGGCATTAGGCGGTGCGACATTGTCAGCGCCGGAACTGGTTTTCACGTCCGTGCAGATCCCGCTCCAACCCAGCATGGCAACGCCCTCGAAAGTGGGATGATCGGCTTGCAGATGGGTAAGCAGCAGGCCGCCATAGGATTGGCCCATCGCGACCGGGAAGAGATCAGGCAGAGGCGGCAGCTCGGCCAGCAGGGTTCCCTCACGCAGCGCGGCAATCACCTCGCGGGCCGTGGCGGCGTTGACCCGGGCAGTGTCGACATGGCCGAATGCACCTTCGGGGAGGTCCGAATCGCCGATGCCGATATGATCACAGGCCACAAAGATCGAACCGCGCGCAACGTGATACTCGGCCTCACTGTAGCCCACTCGGCCGGGTAGCTGGAGATCGAAATAATGCCGGTTATAGCCGCCACCCGGCCAGCCAAACCAGACGATCGGTGAAGGGCTTATGGCCGGTGCATCGGGGGCGACGATTGTGATAGCGGTGTGCAGGGTTTCCCCCTTGGCCTCGGCAGGATCGACGGTGATCTTGAGATGTTGGCGGATCATGGCTGTTCCCTCCCGAGTTCTGGTCGCTTCGACCCTGTTGCGACTCTGTCGGTACGCAACAGGAATACCGTTGGCTGGGGGTTATCGCGTGGACCCTTTCGGATAAACTGGGTAAACACGAAAGGAATTTTCGGAAAGGCCGGATAATGGATTTGCGCGCAATGATGATCCTGCGGGAAGTAGCAACCCAGCGCAGTTTCACGCGGGCCGCCCATTCACTGCGTTTGGGTATTACCACTGTGTCCGATCATATCGCCCGGCTGGAAGCGGAGCACGGCGTGCGCTTGTTCAATCGGACAACTCGTTCGGTCATCCCGACAGCAGCAGGGCAGGCGATGTATGATCTTGCCGTGCGGGTGCTGGATGATGTGGCGGCCACCCGCAGCCGGATTGCCTCCGGGATAGGAGAAGAACCCGTCGGGCTGGTACGCATTCGGGTTTCCGATGGCGTCTGCCGAGAATTGATCTTTCCCCATCTTCAGGATTTTTGCGAGCGCTATCCCAGGATCAGGTTGGAGTTTCTGCAAGATGACGATCTGTTCGGCCGGGCGCGCGGATCTGCCGATATCGTCATCCGGGATGTGGCCCCATTTCAGGCGGTTGAACGCGCCGGAGGAACGTTGCTTGGAATGACACATACCGGTTTTGTTGTGTCTGCTGCTTATGCCGCGAGGCGGGGTGTGCCGGGCAGTCTTGCTGATCTGGCCAACCACGATTGCATTGGTTTCATCGACCCAATGACCGGGCGCCGTTGGGAGTGGCCGATCCTGCGTAATGGCGCGGCTGATAGTGTCCTGCCCACCTATCGTCATTCAGTTTCATCGCCTTCCCTGCTGAAGGAAGCAGCGCTTGCGCATTTGGGTATCGCGCCGGTGTTGGAGTATGCCGTGCGTAATGATGTGATGGCTGGTCGGCTGGTGCCAGTGCTGATCCAGCACACTTTTCCACACCCAATCGGCATCTTGCTAAGCGAAGGGAGCAAGCCGGGGGAGGCCGTGACAGCGACCATAGCCTTTTTGCGACAGACGATTCAGACCGAATGCACGTTATAGTCCCTCACACTGCGTCGCCCCACTCAGCGGCAACGACCTTACGCCGATCATTTCGCACAGGATCACGAAACGCACACCACTGCTGAGTCTCAAGCCTGCCAGCCTAATTGACCCTATGAATTGCAAAAAGCACTGTGGGAAACAGCTGAAGGATTGTCAGGTAAAGAGTTTGGAGCGGTGCTTGCCGATTCTGCAAAATCACATTCGGTGTTTGAGGATATTCGGCGCATCCGGATCCGGGAAGCGCTAGGTGTAATGCCCGGAAAAGATACAAATGGCCGCCCTTTATAAGGGCTACAAGGGTGATGCTAACGCAAGATCCGCGGCAGTGTGATTTTGGTGGGGACCGCCTATCCAAACTTTGCTCGTCAGAAACCAGGCTGGAAGATCGGTGCAGGTGGCACCGGCTGCTCGGTTTGGTATGGTACGGGCGCACTGTCCTATCTTGGCGTCATGGCCCAAGTATTTGGCTGGATTGGCTTTGTGGCCGCAGTGCCTGTGGCGCTGATAATAGGGTTTGGCCTTGTCATGCTATTGAAACAGCAAGCACAGTTGGTAGCGATAGTCAGGCCAACTATTGCAAATATCTGGTTCATGTCGTGAGTTTTCCTCAAGCATCGTCGTGCTCTCGCATGAACCGATAATCATGGTATTTTGTCCAGGCGGCGTGGACAAAGTTCAGCCAGTATCTGGCTGACGCGTTGTGTACCATTCCAAGGAAGGTTTCCGCGAGTTGGTCGTATCGGGTTGCGATGGCGCGATTGATTTTCAGGTGACCGAACATGCGCTCGATGCGGTTGCGCTGCTTGTAGAGAACCCGGTCGT
>CAZSTP010000324.1:0-2917 GCA_964609325.1 uncultured Novosphingobium sp.
TATCGCACTCTTGATGCGACAACGGAACTGCACCTACGCGCAGCTTGCGCCGTTTGTGTGGTCTGATGGCCGGTTTGATGGGCAATTCGGAGCACCGGTTCGTAAGCGTGCGTTGCAGCAAGGCCGCAGATGCACAAAGGGTGTCTGATCGTTGGAAAACATGCTATCATGTTGAAATGAAAGGTGCTCGTCGTTCATCTTCGGACAATTTGCGGTTGCGGGAAATTGCGGTGATCCTGCAACGTGCTTTTGCATTATCGCCGATAGAGCCGCCTGCTTGCGCCGGGGAAATTCTGTTTTCGGATATGTTGCTGGCGCTCGATAACCCGGAACTGCGTGATATCCTGTGCGAAATCAGGCAATTGCATGCAGAGGAGTTGCAGCGGCTTGAACGCCTTTTGGCGCGTCACGCGGATAACGACCCCTGACGGCGCAGCGCTCTAACATTTGTTAACTATATAAACTGTTGAAAAACAATATGTTAAAATGATTTTGAAGCTAGGATTTGCACTATCCAGCGGTCGTCGCTAACGAAGTAGCAACAATTAAAAAATACGGGTCGCCTTACGCAGATATACGTGGGGGCGGCAGCATGAATTTCGGGGTTTCAGGTAGAGCCGCTTTGCAGCGCGGTATTGCGCGTTTGGCGGCGGCGGGCTTGGCCTGTGCGGCGCAGCAGGCTTATGGCCAGAATATCAATCCGCAAGCAGGCGCCACAGCGCCCACGCGCGATGATATCAAGGGTGTTACCCGCCAGCAGACGCCTGCGCCTTCACGCCTGACCGTGAAAGGCGATATCGAGCGTTCGCCATGCCCTTTGGCAGACCCCCAATATGCCAATATCAAGATCAAGATCACCGAGGTTGCCTTTGGCGGGTTGAAAGAGACCAGCCCCGAAGAACTGGAGCAAATCTGGCAGCCTTATGTCGGTACAGAACAGCCGGTTGCCGTGCTGTGCGAAATCCGTGATGCGGCGGGCACAGCCCTGCGCAACCGCGGCTATCTGGCCGCTGTACAGGTGCCCACGCAAAAGATCGAGGATGGCCATGTGCGGATGGAAGTCCTCTATGCGCGGATATCCTCGGTGCGGGCGCGCGGCGAAACCAAGGGGGCCGAGCGCAAGCTGCAGCAATATTTGGGCGCGCTGACCGAAGGCGAAGTGTTCAACATCAACCGCGCAGAGCGCTATCTGCTGCTGGCGCGGGATCTGCCCGGCTATAATGTCCAGCTCACCTTGCGTCCGGCAGGCACGGGCGCGGGCGATCTGGTTGGCGAGGTCAGCGTGCTGCGCGAACCTTATGCCGTGGACCTGACGCTCCAGAATCTGGCTTCCGAGGCAACGGGCCGGTTTGGCGGGCAGGTGCGCGCGCAGGTGTTCGGCATCACCGGCCTTGGCGATGTGACCTCGCTTTCCTATTACACGACGCAGGATTTCAGCGAACAGCACATCGTGCAGGGCAGCCACGAATTCCGCCCCGGCAGGAACGGGCTGATCGTTGGTGGGCAGATGACTTATGCATGGACCAAGCCCGACGTGGCCGGTTTGCCTGCGGGCCTCAGCATCGAGGCGCGCACCCTTTTTGCCAGCCTCTATGCCCGCTATCCGCTGAAGCGCGCGCAGGCGGGCAACATGTGGCTTTCGGGCGGGCTGGACCTGATCAATCAGGACGTCGATTTCATCGGGCCGCTGACGCGCGATAAAGTGCGGGTCGGCTGGGCGCGGTTTGACATGGACGGCATCGACAACAGCGGTCCGCGTCCGGCCTGGCGTTATAGCAATTCGCTGGAAGTGCGGCAGGGGCTGGCCATTCTGGATGCGACAAACGGATGCACCGGCGCTGCTTGTGCGGCGCTGACGCCCACCAGCCGGTCTGACGGCTCACGCAGCGCCACAACGCTGCGCTGGCAGGCCGAATACGAGCGCGCGTTCGGCAATATCTCGTTCCTGATCGCGCCGCGCGCACAATATGCGTTCAAGCCGCTGTTCAGCTTTGAAGAGTTTTCCGCAGGCAACTTCACCATCGGGCGCGGCTATGATCCGGGTGAGCTGATCGGCGATGATGCGGTGGGCAGCAGCGCTGAAATGCGCGGTCCGCGTTTTGGTCTGTCGCGCGGCAGCAAAGTGCGCATCCAGCCGTTTGTCTATTTCGATGCCGCATGGGTGTGGAACAAGGACGTGGCCGGATCGCAACGGCTGACCTCTGCCGGGGGCGGTATCCGCAGTGAAATCGGCGCGCGCTTCAGGCTGGAGGCGACACTGGCGGTCCCGCTTGAAAAGGTCGGCGCGCAGACGCGCAAATCCGATCCCCGCTTTCTTGTTACGCTGACTACGCGCCTTCTGCCGTGGAGTGCTTTCTGATGCGCCCGATTCTGCTCCTTTCCTGCCAGCTTGGCTCGGCTTCCAGCGTCGCATTGGCGACAGCCATGCTGGCCCATGCGCCGGTCGTACAAGCCCAATCTTTTCAGGGCATCCCGACAGCAGTGTTCGGTACGGTCGATGTGAATACCGCTACCGGCGTAACCAACATCGATGTGAATAGCGACAGCGCTGTAATAAACTGGCTGCCTACGGACAATCCGGCCCCGGGCCAGCCCCACATTTTCCAGACTGCCGGGACTACCGCTACTTTCACGGGAACATCGGGCTCTGGAGCCAATTTTTCAGTTTTGAACCGCATTATTCCGACCGACCCGAGCAGGCCGATCCAGTTTAACGGTACGGTAATCTCCAACCTTCAGATTTCCAGTGCGACAGATCCGGGCGGAAACATCTTCTTCTACAGCCCCGGCGGCATTATCCTTGGTTCAACAGCAAACTTTGATGTCGGCAGTCTGGCGCTGACGACGCTTGATCTGGAGTATAACTCCATCACGGGCGATTTTGATACCGGCGGTGCTTACGTTTTCAATCCGCTCG
>CAZSTP010000325.1:0-2912 GCA_964609325.1 uncultured Novosphingobium sp.
GGCGGATTGTTCGCGCGCGAAATCGTGCCGGTCAACATCACGCTGGCCGATGGCACCCCCGATGTGCACACAAGGGATGAAGGCATCCGCTATGACGCTTCGGCGGAAAGCATGGCGGGCGTGCGTTTGCTGATGGAAGGCGGCGTGATAACCGCTGCTACATCCAGCCAGGTGACCGATGGCGCCTCTGCCGTGCTGATCGTTTCGGAAAAGGCGCTCAAAGAGCATAACCTGACGCCGATTGCGCGCATCGTCAGCATGACGGTGACCGGCGGCGATCCGGTTATCATGCTGGAAGAGCCGCTGTTTGCGACCGACAAGGCGCTGAAGCGCGCGGGCATGACGATTGGCGAGATCGATCTGTACGAAGTGAACGAAGCCTTCGCGCCCGTGCCGATGGCCTGGCTCAAGCATACCGGCGCTGATCCTGAAAAGCTCAACGTCCATGGCGGCGCGATTGCGCTGGGCCACCCGCTCGGCGCTTCGGGCACGAAGCTGATGGCGACGCTTGTCCATGCCCTGCGCGCACGCGGTGGCAAATATGGCCTGCAAACCATGTGCGAAGGCGGCGGGCTTGCCAACGTAACCATCGTCGAAGCGCTCTGAAACACCCGACAGGATTTGAACATGCTCGATCTCTCGTCCCGGACTGCCTTTAACACCGACCACGACATGTTTCGCGACACCGTGCGCAAGGTGTTCGAAAAGGATCTGCTTCCCTATCTGGACAAGCACGAGGAAGAGGGCATTGTCGGGCGCGAGCTCTGGCTGGCTTGTGGCGCGGCGGGTATGTTGTGCCCGACCGTAAAAGAGGAATACGGCGGCCTCGGCCTTGATTTCGGTTATAACGCGGTCGTCTCCGAGGAATTGGCCTATGCGGGATCAAGTGCTGGCATCCCGCTGCAGAATGACATTGTGGTCGAATATATCGAGGCTTACGGTTCGGAAGAACAGAAGTTGCGTTATTTGCCCGGAATGGTCACCGGCGAGATAATTACCGCCATTGCCATGACCGAGCCTGGCACCGGTTCGGATTTGCAGGGCGTTAAGACCACGGCCCGGCGTGATGGCAACCACTACATCATCAACGGATCGAAAACCTATATTACCAACGGCCAGAATGCCGACATGGTGATCGTGGTGGCCAAGACGGATCCTTCGCTGGGGTCCAAGGGCATATCGCTGATCCTTGTCGACGCCGACACCCCGGGTTTTTCGCGCGGCCGCAACCTTGACAAGATCGGGCAGCATTCGGCCGATACTTCGGAACTGTTCTTCGAAGATGTGCGGGTGCCGATCACGAATTGCCTTGGCGAGGAAGGCCGTGGCTTCATCTATCTGATGAGCCAGTTGCCCCAGGAGCGTTTGGGCATCGCCATCCAGGCCCAGGCCTGCGCCCAGCGCGCCTTTGACGAAGCCGTCAAGTTCACCAAGGACCGCAAGGCGTTCGGGCAGCGGATCTTCGATTTCCAGAATACCCGCTTTACGCTCGCCTCGCTCAAGGCAGAACTGCAACTTGGCTGGGCCCATATCGACTGGGCATTGACGCGTCACCTTGCAGGCAAACTGACGACCGAGGAAGCCTCGTCGGCCAAACTGTGGCATACCGACATGCAAGGCCGCGTAACCGATGCCGCGCTGCAATTGCATGGTGGTGCCGGATACATGAACGAATATCCGATCGCGCGTTTGTGGCGCGATGCGCGTGTTACCCGCATATACGGCGGCACCAACGAGATCATGCGCGAAGTTATCGGGCGCTCGCTCTAGGTCCTGACTCTGGATACCGGTTCCGGGGTTTCTGGCAGGGCCGGGGGGCGGCTCCCGGCCCTGCTTTTGCGTCTGGCCTGTGCACCGTCACGCCAGCGGGTTGACTTTGCGGCGCATCCGGCGGATCACGCGCCGACTTAAACCTGTAGAGATATAACGACCATGGCTGATGCGATAGATTATGCGGCACCGTTCGAACCGTTTGGCGCAGTCGAGACAACCAAGCGTACACGGTTTCAGAAGATTGTTGCCCGCACAATGGTTAACAATGCAACATCGATCCCGCATGTTACACATCACGATGAAGTCGATGTCACGGCACTTGAAGCCTATCGTAAGACTTTGCCAGCCGATCAGAAGGTTTCACCGCTGATTTTTCTGATCAAGGCTGTGGTAGAAGCGTTGAAGGCCTATCCCCACTTCAATGCCTCGCTCTCGCCCGACGGCGAGGTTCTGGTCCAGAAAAACTATTTCCACATCGGCATTGCGGTTGATGGTCCTTTGGGGTTGCTCGTGCCGGTATTGCGGGATTGCGATAGCAAGGACGTGCCGGCATTGGCGGCCGAACTGCGCGAGGTCAGCACGCTTGCCCGCACCAAGGGTTTGTCGATGGACAAGATGTCGGGCGGATGCTTTTCGATCAGCTCGCTGGGCGGAATTGGCGGGCAATTCTTCACTCCGATCATCAATGCCCCCGAAGTGGCCATTTTGGGCGCTACAGGCATTCGCACGGTTCCGGTGTGGGACGGCACCGCGTTTGTGCCCCGCCAGATGCTGCCGCTCTCGCTCAGCTATGACCATCGCGTCATCAATGGCGCGGATGCTGCACGGTTCGTGCGTCACATCGGCGACGCGCTTGCAGCGCTGGGTGGTTGACAAGCCGCGCCTGCTCCCGCAGTAATCAGATATACGATAAAACGGGATGGGCCATGGATGTTGCTGCTTATGAAGAGCTGGGTCTCAAGGCACCTGCGCAAAGGCGATCTCCGCCCGTGGGGCCAAAGGATGTGGCGTCGATTCTCGATGCTGCGGTTCTTGGCGCGCCCCTTGCCGAAGCGTTAAGCGATCCCTCGCGTAGGCTGAACTATCGTGAATTGAATGACGCTGTCGATGCCGCGATGGTGCTGTTTTCAGCCCATGGT
>CAZSTP010000326.1:0-2900 GCA_964609325.1 uncultured Novosphingobium sp.
GTTAACGTCCAGCACCTGTCCTGCTCGTTCGCAGCGATTCACTGCATGGACAATCCGCCGGTCGGCACGCAAATCTGGCTCACCCTGCCGGGCCTTGAAGCGCGCGCTGCCACGGTTGAAACCAGCGAAGACTTCTGCGCCTTCATCCGCTTCGCCCAACCGTTCCACCCGGCCGTCCTCGACGCCTTCCTCAACGGTTCCATCCGCAGCTATCACTAAGCCCAAAGCCCAACGCAAAAAGGCCGCCTTGCGGCGACCCTTGCGATCCTCATCAAGAGGAAAAATTGGCTCCCTGAGTAGGATTCGAACCTACGACCAAGTGATTAACAGTCACCTACTCTACCGCTGAGCTATCAGGGAGCAGCCACGGTTGCCCGGGGCAGGGCCGTGCTAATAACAGGCGTTTCCGGTTTGGCAAGCACCTGTTTTCATATTTTTCTCAGACCATGAACTGTTCGGCGAAGATCCGGTCTTCGAGGCTTTGCCCGCGATCGAACATGAGCGTCAGGCGATGCTCGGGCCAGGCCTTCACACGCACCTCGCGGACATCGCGCACTTCCTTCTGGTCGGCCACGACAAGCACCGGGCGCTTGACCGATTCCAGCGCTTTGAACACGATCTCGTAAGTGTCGGGCAGGATCGCGCCGCGCCAGCGGCGGGGGCGGAACGGGCTGATCGGGGTGAGCGCCAGCATGTTGGACGAGAGCGGCAGGATCGGGCCGTTGGCGGACAGGTTGTAGGCGGTCGAGCCTGCCGGCGTTGCCACCAGCACGCCATCGCAGGCCAGTTCAGGCATGCGGACCTTGCCGTTGACGCTGACTTCCAGCTTTGCGGTCTGGCGCGTTTCGCGCAGCAGCGAAACTTCGTTGATGGCGCAAACCGAATGGACCTGCCCGGAATTGGTCGTGGCAACCATCCGCAAGGGCGAAATCGCGATCTTCGTCGCCTTGGCGATTCGTTCATCGATGGAGCGGCTTGAACGGTATTTGTTCATCAGGAAGCCGACCGTCCCGAGATTGAGGCCAAAGGCCGGGATGATATGGTCCATGTCGATCATCGTGTGCAGCGTTTGCAGCATGAAGCCATCGCCACCAATCACAACAACGGCTTGCGCGTCTTCCAGCGCAACCCACTCGCGGCTTTTGTGCAAAGCGTCGTAAGCATCCTGCGCGCGGTCCGTAGGGGAAGCCAGCAGGGCAAGGCGCGCAAATTCAGACATATTCAAAAGGCCCCGGTAAAACAGACCCGCTTTGGATATGAGGCGCAGGTGACGCGCGCAATGCACAATTGTGCATTTTGCTGCGAAGTGTTTCTGCCGCACGCTACGCTTTGGCAATGGTTGCGCGCTATACATGGCGGATGGCCGAACTTCCGAAACCATTGCCGCACCACACCCAAAGCCGGGATCGCCTGACCGGCCTTCCCGGGGTGGCGGAAGCCTTGGGCTGGTTGGAAAATGCCGGGCAGTCCGGTTTTGTCCATGCCATGCTGATCGGGTTGCACCGCTTCCGGTCGGTCAATCTGGCCTATGGACAAGCTGGCGGCGATCTGGCGCTGGCAGAAATTGCACGCCGGATCAGGGATTGCGTTGCCGAAGAACTAGGGCCGGATGCGCTTGTGGCGCGCATCAGTGGTGGCGATTTTCTGGTCGCAAGCGCCGGATCATTAAGCCGCGAGCGTTGGCAGTGGCTTGCCGAGGCCGTGGCGCGCACAGTTGCGCGGGCCTTGCCGATGCGCGGCGATGTGCTGCATCTGGCTCCGCGTACAGCGCTGTTGCGCGCGCAGCCAGGTGAGGGCGGGGCGGCCATGCTTGACAGGCTGGATCAGGCGCTGTCGTCTTTGCAGCAGCAGACGGCAAAGCGCTTGGCTTGGGCCGATGGATCGCATCGCGCGCGCGGGCGCAGTGCGGCGCGGCTTGAGGCCGATCTGATCGGCGCGATGGCGCGCGACGAGATCGGTCTCGTGTTTCAACCGCAGTACACGGTCTCCACCGGCACTCTGGCGGGGGTTGAGGCATTGGCGCGGTGGGATCATCCCCAGCTTGGCCGGATCGGCGCGGAAACCCTGTTTGCCATCGCCGAGCGGGGCGATCACGTTGCGCAGCTATCGCACCACATTGCCAAGCGCGCCTTGGCGATTGCGGCGGACTGGCAGCCGCCCCTGGCGCTCTCGCTGAACGTCACCGCCGAGGATTTGGGGGACGAGGAATTTGCCCAAAACTTCCGCGTGATCCTTGCCCGTACAGGCTTTGCGCCCAAGCTGCTGACGTTGGAAGTCACCGAACATGCTCTGGTGGCCGACTTTGCCCGTTCCGCGCAGGTTCTGGGCGAACTGGCCGAATTGGGCGTACGGATTGCGCTTGATGATTTCGGCACCGGTTACGCCAATTTTCAAACCCTGAAGGCCTTGCCGATCGATACGCTCAAGCTGGATGGATCACTGGCGCGCGACATCGATCAAGACCCGCGCGACCGGGCGATCTTGCGGGCGATTATCGCAATGGCACGGGCACTGGGGCAGAAGGTTGTGGTCGAAGGGATTGAACGCGAAACACAGCTTGCGGTTCTTGGCGACGAAGGCTGCGACACGTTCCAAGGCTTCCTGCGGGCAGGACCCATGCCCGCAGAAGAGATTGCGGCGCTGCTGCGTTAGGCCGCTTTGCGTGCGCGGCGTGCAATGGCGGAAAGACCTTTGGTCATCTGCACAAGGCCGTTGAGGCGTCCTTCCGGGGTGCCCCATGCGCGGGTGATGACCAGCTTGTTATCGGGCCGCAGCTTGGCGATGCCGTTCAACCGCTCCACATAAGCGATCAGCCCCATCGGATCGGGGAAAGTGTCCTTGTGGAAGCTGACCAGCGCGCCCTTGGCCCCCACATCGATCTTGGCGATATTGGCCTCGAT
>CAZSTP010000327.1:0-2897 GCA_964609325.1 uncultured Novosphingobium sp.
ACATGGGGCGTGGCCAATCTCAAGGCAGGGGACCGCATCCTGCTCTCGCAGCTTGAACACCATTCCAACATCGTGCCCTGGCAATTGCTGCACGACCGGACAGGCGTGGAGATCGATGTCTGCCCGATCACCGACGACGGCCAGATCGATCTTGCCGCCGCCGAACGGATGCTGACGGGCGCGCACAAGCTGGTGTCGTTCGCGCATGTTTCCAACGTGCTCGGCTCGGTGCTCCACGTGGAACATGCGGTGAAGCTGGCGCGCAATGTGGGCGCAAAGATCCTGCTCGATGGCTGCCAGTCGGTCGCGCGGATCGCGGTAGATGTTCACACGCTGGACGCTGATTTCTATGTGTTTTCAGCACACAAGCTCTACGGCCCCACCGGTATCGGCGCGCTCTGGGCCAAGCCCGAAGTGCTTGATGCCATGCCGCCATGGCACGGCGGCGGCGCGATGATTGATCGCGTGACGTTTGAAAAGACGACTTATGCCCCCGCGCCCCAGCGGTTCGAGGCCGGAACGCCTGCGATTGTCGAAGCCATCGGCTTTGGTGCGGCGGCGGACTACGTCACCGGCGTCGGCCTTGATGTGATCCACGCGCATGAAACCGCGCTGGTCGCCAAAGCGCGCGAAGCCCTGCAAGCGATGAACTCGATCCGCCTGTTCGGGCCTGAGGAAAGCGCCGGGATCGTCAGCTTTGCGATGGAGGGGGTCCACCCCCATGATCTCGGCACGATCCTTGATGAAGAAGGCGTGGCCATCCGCGCAGGCCATCATTGCGCGCAGCCCCTGATGGATCACCTTGGCGTACCCGCCACGGCCCGCGCCAGTTTTGGCATTTATAGCGATGAAAGCGATATCGCCGCATTGGTACGCGGTATCGAAAGGACCAAGAGGATTTTCGGATGAGCGTAGAGGATCCCAAATTCGTCGTCGAGGAAGTGGAAGCCGTAAACGCCCCGCGTCGTGCGCGGGTGGATGACATTCCCGAACCGGTCGAGACGCCCGCTGAAAAGCTGGAGCGCAAACGCGATTACCTCGAAGGCTTCCTTGCGGCCAAGCCCGAAGGCGTTAGCCCGAGCGAACCCGGCGGGGATATCTACGAAGGCGTTATCAGCGCGCTGAAAGAGATTTTCGATCCCGAAATCCCGGTCAACATCTACGACCTCGGCCTGATCTATGGCGTGGAAGTAGAGGACAATGGCCACGTCATTGTCACCATGACACTGACGACGCCGCATTGTCCGGTGGCGGAATCGATGCCCGCCGAAGTGGAATTGCGCGTCTGTGCGGTGCCCGGCGTGCGCGATGCCGAAGTCAATCTGGTGTGGGACCCCGCATGGGACCCGCAAAAGATGAGCGATGATGCCAAGCTTGAGCTTGGGATGTTGTAAAAGCTCCCCTCCCGCCTGCGGGAGGGGTTGGGGGTGGGCAGAGGCCAAGCGCATCCCTATGTTAGCCAAAGCAAGGCCCACCCCCGTCCCCTCCCGCCAAAATTCGTTTTTGCTTGGGAGGGGGGAGATAGTGCGATGACCGAAGTGACGACCAAAGTCCGCCAGCGCCCCGCCGCTGTCATCCTCACGCCATCTGCGCAAGCGCGAATTGCGCACCTGATGGAAACCGCGCCCGAAGGCGCTATCGGCGTAAAGCTGTCCACCCCGCGCCGGGGCTGTTCGGGCCTTGCCTATTCGGTTGATTATGTCACCGAAGCAAACCCAATGGACGAGCGGATCGAGACGCCGGGCGGGTTGTTCTTCATTGATGGCGGATCGGTGCTCTACCTGATCGGCAGCACGATGGAGTGGCAGGAGGACGATTTCACCGCCGGATTCGTGTTCCAGAATCCCAACGCCAAGGGCAGTTGCGGCTGCGGTGAAAGCTTTACGGTTTAATCTTCGTCAAGGAAGCGCAGCAGCGCTTCCTCCAGCGCATCGATCTGGCCATCAGCATCGATCCGCGCGTTGAGCCACAAGCTTTCGGCATCGGTAACCGCGTGTTCGCGCGCAACCTCTGCGGCAAAATCCCGTTCGGGTTGGCGGCGGCCAAAGCCCGCACCCCGCACTGCCTGGGCAAATCCGTTGACGTTGGTCGTGGCCATACGCTTGAAAAACCGGGCAAGATTGCTCGTGCGGTCGTTCATGAACGCTTCCAGCTCGCCCGCGCGTTCGTGCGTCAGACCCTTGGCCCCTTGCCAGCCTTGCAGATAATTGCCCACACCCTGGACGAACAGGCGCTCCCATTCGGGCGCATTGGCCGCGCCCAGTGTCGCGTCTTTCAGGCGGAACAGCAATTCGGCCTCGCGCTGGCTGACAGCGGCGGGGCGGTCGCTGCCCGAAGCGAAGATCGCGCGACGGATCAGCGCGCATTCCATCGCATTGATGCAGCCCGGGTCGAGCTGGCCACCCGCCCGCGTTGGTCCCCGGCCGGTCAGGACGGCCTGCTCCAGCATTTCCAGTGCGAAAACGCGCAAGGATTCGGGCGTTGACTGCGCTTTGCCCAGCACGCTGACCACCAGTTCCAGTTCGGTCAGGCTGCACACTTTGGAATCGTGCCCGATCCGCTCGATCAGCCAGCGCGCGTTCTCTTCCGAAACATAGCCCTTGGGCTCTGTCGAATTGACGATGAATTCCACCAGCGCTTCAACGAAGAAATCGCTCCACTCCAGCGTCGGCGTGGCAATCTGGTCGTTGAGGATGAAGATCGCCTCGGCTTCTTCGGGATCAATCTTGCCATCGGGCCATGCCGCACGGCGCAAAGCCAGAATTTCATCGGCGGAAATGGCACTGTCTTCAGCGGCTTGCGCGGCGATAGCGCGGAAATGCAGGGTCATCGGTTCAGGTCCCTCGGGCGTGCTTGCCAGAGCGACATAGGGGAAACCGCTTAATTTGCCGTTATCG
>CAZSTP010000328.1:0-2895 GCA_964609325.1 uncultured Novosphingobium sp.
GGCATCGGTCAGCGATTCAATCGTGCGCATGACCACGGCCTGGCGCTGCGCATTGGACAGCGCTTCGAAATAGAGCAGTTCGCCGCCCTTGGCCGCCTTGTCTATCGCATCGCGCACCCACAGCCCGAACAGGCTGTCTCCGGCCGCAAGGTGGTGGTCGATAAAGCTGAGCGGTGCCCCCACGGTGAAGGTGTGCAGCCACAGCGCCACCTTGGCCAGTTCCACCGCCATCGGGTTCTTGTCCGCGCCATAGACGCAGCGTTTGAGCACCATGCGTTTGACCAGTTGGGGATCGTCCAACTGTTCGTCGTTCACCGCCCAGTTGGCTTCCTGCGCGTTGCTGCGGATGGTGCCGCGCACGCGCCGCACTTCTTCGGCCACCGGGCTTTCATAATCCAGCCCCGCCACATCGCGCGCCAAGGCTTGCGCTTCGGCAATGGCATCCAATGTGTGGTTGGTCAGCCGGTCAACCAGACTGACAAGGAAGTGCCCGGAACCCATCGCCGGATCGCAAATGCGCAGGCGGGTGATGGCGCGGGCGGGATCAGCCTTTTGCAGTTCGAACAGCTGGCGTTCTTCGTCATGTTTCCTGTCGCGCGCGGCAAGAGCGGTCTTGAACGCTTCCATCGCATCGGTGATCAGCGGTTCCAGCGTTTCGTCCAGAATCAGCAGCACCAGATCGTCGGGCGTGTAATAGCTGCCCGAATTCTTGCGCGCGAAGATATTGGGCCGCACATCAACCGCGCCGCTATCGTCACGGGTCAGTTCGAATTCCAGCAGGCGTTCGTAAATCGAACCCAGTTGCTGCACCGACAAATCGCGGTAGTTGATATAGCGGCGCTGGCCATCGCGCTGTTCGAACGAAAGAATATCAATCGCCTGCGCCATCACATCATCGGGAAGGGTGATGGTTTTCAGCAGCGGGGTTTGCACGGCGCTGAACAACCCGCCGTTATAGGGCGGCAGGCCCACCGATGGGTCGCCCTTGTCGATCATCTCTGCCAGATCGGCAAAGCGGTTCCAGTAGTTCTTGGCCACGCCGGAAAAGGTATCGCCCGCATCCATGCGCCGGCCCACGTCCAGCCGCGCCACGCGCAAGGCGTAATCATCAAAGCGAGTGTCCTTCACCGGCAACAGGCCACGGTCTTCGGCATAAAGCACAAACAGCAGCCGGTAGAGCAGGATCAGCGTTGCCTGGCGCACGTCTTCCAGCGGGGTATCAGCCGGCGCGGACTTTGCCACCGCCTTGCCCAGAGCAGGATAGAGCCGGGTGAACACAAGGTCCGAAAGGCTCTTGGCCACGCGCTCTTCATAGAAGCTGGCTTCCCGGCGCGCGGTGTCGTGGAAACTGGGGGCCTTGTCCGTCGCGCGTTCAAACGCGGTGCGGCTGAACATCGCCACGAACACGGCCAGCCAGTGGTCGCGGTCAGCATCGGTTATCCCGCTATCGAGCAGATCGGGATCAAGACCCATGATCCGCGCCAGATCGATTTCCAGATAATCATCGATGGTGGAACGCGCGCCCGCGAAATAGAGCCGCCACTTCGCACCGTTGGTCAGCAGGCCCCAGCGCAGATCGCCATTGGTCAGATCATCAATGCGCCGCAGGTAGCGCAAGAGTTGCGTGGAAGGCGTGTCCTTGTCATCGCCCTTGCGGCCTTCGGCACGGTCAAGCGCACGACCCCAGCGTTTGCTTTCCACAATCGCCGCGCCGCATTGATACCGCTTCCACTCTTCGGGGTGCGCGTTGGCGCGGGCCTTGGCATCGGCGCTGATGAACAACAGGCCATCGGGAACATCGGTGCGTCCGGTGGCCGAAAGGTTTTGCTGGGTCAGGTAATCGTCCCAGCCGAGCGCCTTGAGCACCGGCCAAACCAGATCGCTTTCGGTCGTCGCCTCATTCGGGCGGCTGGCATGGGGGAAACCGGCAAGTATCGCGGCCAAGGCGGCGCGCATCGCGGCCACGTCCACGCCCATGTATTGCGGGGTGCCGGTGATACCTTCGAAAAGGTAGTCCTGCGTAAAAAGAGCGCCAGCGGCGAAGAGAGTAGGATCGTTCACGCCCATCGCTTACCGTGCGCAGGTGTCCGCGCCAAGGGCAGGAAAGCACCATTGGACTCAAACGACTAACTCTAACCAGTTCAAAATCATGAGTGGCACGTGAAATATGCGGTTTCCATGCGCATACGGCTTCAAAATGGCGTGGGTAGGACCCGCGATTTCGCCGTCCCTGCATATCAGCAGATCGGGTGACGAAAACTACCCCCCAGCCATGGCATCTGGGGGTATGTTTGGAAGTATCTCTCTAAAGCATGAAAACAGAAGTGACGTAAAACTGGTAAAAATTGCAATATACGCGATTCCCCTCACCCGCTCCATTTTCCACGCAAGCTCATGAACCTCACTCCAGATTATGGACAGCGTGGCCGGGTGGGCTATTCCCTTCGGTCTGGTTGCCAGACATAATCCGATAGCTTAGTCGGCTCTCGGGCGGCATTCTACCGTGGGACGGGAACGGCATAATGTACGATTTGCTGGGCAATCTCACGATTATCGAAGCGTCATCGTTCGTCGCATCGCCCACCGCTGGCCTTTATTGCGCGCAGATGGGGGCCGAGGTGATCCGGGTGGACCAGATCGGCGGCGGGCCGGACTTCCGGCGCTGGCCGGTGACGGCGCAGAATGACTCGCTTTATTGGGAAAACCTCAACCGCGCGAAAAAGTCTGTGGCGCTGGATCTGGGCAAAGCCGAGGGCCGCGAATTGCTGCAAGCGCTGGTGCGCGCGACCGGCCAGTTCATCACCAATTTTCCCGCAGAGGGTTTTCTTTCGCACGAAAAACTGGCGCAAGGGCGGGCTGATCTGGTGACGGTGCGGGTGATGGGCTGGGCCGATG
>CAZSTP010000329.1:0-2893 GCA_964609325.1 uncultured Novosphingobium sp.
CCCGATGCGCTGCAAAAAGCCGCGCAGACGCTGGTCGAGCAGATGAGCAAGCTGCCGCAAGTCGTTTCGCCCCGAATCAGCGCCGATTTGCGCCGGCCCGAAGTGATCATCAAACCGCGGCTCAACCTTGCCGCCGACCTTGGCGTCACCACGCAAGCACTTAGCCAGGTGATCCGTATCGCCACCCAGGGCGAGATTGACCAGAATAGCGCGAAGTTCTCGCTGTCTGATCGTCAGGTTCCAATCCGGGTGAAGTTGCCAGTCAATTCGCGCCGCGATTTGTCGACGCTGGAAAACCTGCCGGTGCCGACCATCTCGGGTGGTTCCGTGCCGCTCTCGCGCGTTGCCGAAATCACCTTTGGTTCCGGGCCAACCCAGATCCAGCGCTATAACCAGAACCGCCGGGTTTATGTCGGCGCGGATTTGCCGCCGGGCATTATCAAGGGCGAGGCCATGACGGCGATCATGAAGTTGCCGATCATGAAGAACCTGCCGCAAGGCGTTTCGAACACGGCGGCAGGCGAGGACAAGTTTGAAGCTGAAATGCTGCGGAACTTCGGCATCGCCTTGGGTGCCGGCATCTTGCTCGTGTTCTCGGTGCTTGTCCTGTTGTATCACCGCTTCATCTCGCCATTGGTGAACATGGGCTCGCTGTTCCTTGCGCCGCTTGGCGGTCTGATCGCCATCGCTGCCACCGGGCAATCGCTATCCATGCCGGTGTTCATCGGCATCCTCATGTTGTTCGGGATTGTCGCCAAAAACTCGATCCTGCTGATCGATTTTGCGATCGAGGAAATGGCGGCGGGCAAGGACAAGCTCGCCGCGATAACCGAGGCGGGCCACAAGCGTGCGCAGCCCATTGTCATGACAACCGTGGCGATGGTGGCGGGCATGATCCCGACCGCAGTGACGCTGGGTTCCGATTCCGGCTGGCGCGCCCCGATGGGCATCGTCGTGATCGGCGGGTTGACGCTCTCGACCCTGCTGACGCTGCTCATCGTTCCGGCGGGCTTCAGTCTGGCCGATGGTCTTGAAAAGCGCATAGGGCCGTGGTTGTCGCGCAATGTCCTGGGCCAGGAGCCGGGTGCATGGAACGAAAAGGCGCCCGAGGCATTCCCGGCGGAGTGACCGCTCCTTTCCCCCGTTCCGCCGATGGCCCCGCATCGGCAGCGCAATCCAAAGCGCGCCGCTCCTTCGGATTGCGAGCAGCAGGGCCAATAGACCGCGCGCGGCGCATGCGGATTGTGGCCACGTGCTTGCTGGTTGTGATGGCGGCGATCCATTTCGGCACGCGGCAAGTGGAGCATATCCATCCGGGATTGGGCCCCGTACTCGGCTATGTGCGCGCCTTTGCCGAGGCGGCGATGGTCGGCGGACTGGCCGATTGGTTCGCCGTCACCGCGCTGTTCCGCCATCCGCTAGGCCTGCCGATTCCGCACACCGCAATTATTCCTGAAAACAAGGACCGTATTGCCGATACGATGGCTGCGTTCCTGCAAAGCAACTTCCTCACCCCGCAAGTCGTCGCGCGGCGCATGGGGGCGGTCAATACTGCGGCTGCCATGGGCGGCTTTCTGGCCGATCCGCGCACCGGCGAAAGCCGCTTGCGCGATGGCGCGGCGGGGCTGCTCGCCGATATTCTCGAATCGCTCGACCCGGAAGAGCTGGGTGGTCTGGCCAAAGGCGCTTTGCGTCATCAGTTGGAAAAGATCGATCTTGCGCCATTGCTGGGCCAGTTGATCGGTGCCGCGATTGCTGACGGGCGGCACATGGCGGTGATCGAAAGCCTGATCCGCAAGACGGCGGATACGATCGAAGCCAACGAGCCCCTGATCAAGACGATGATCCACGAACGCGCCAACACGATCTTGCGCTGGACCGGACTTGACGAAAAGCTCGCCAATGCCGTGCTTGATGGCATTTACAAGCTGCTGGCCGAAACACTGGTGGTGCCCGATCACCCCGTCCGCACCAGGATCGAGGACGGTCTGCGCACGCTGGCGCATGATCTGGTGCATGACGCGGCGATGCGCGATAAAGTGGAACAGATGAAGCGCGAAGTGCTCGCCAATCCTGCCTTCGCGCGCTGGCTTGATGGCTTGTGGGAGCGCGGACGTGCGCGGATGTTGCAAATGGTGCGCCATCCCCAAGGCGCGCTGGGCGGCCAGTTTGGCGCCAGCCTTGCCGAATTGGGCCATGCCTTGCAGCGCGATACCGCCTTGCAACGCGTGGTCAATCGCTTTGCCCGGCGCACCATGGTGGGCGTTGCCACACGCTATGGCGCGCAGATTGTGCGGCTCGTGTCCGAAACCGTGAAACGCTGGGACGCGCGCACGGTGACCGACCGGATCGAGGGCGCGGTGGGACGCGATCTCCAGTTCATCCGTATCAACGGCACACTTGTGGGCGGACTGGTCGGCCTCGCGCTGCACGCCCTGGATCTCGCCTTGTGATCGCGCCGCTGCAGTTGGAGACCGACCGGTTGGTGCTCGGCCTTGCGGGGCGTGAGGATTATATCCGGCTGCGCGATCTGGTCGCCGATCCGCAAGTGCAGCGCTTTCTCGGGCCAGCGCCCGAAAATCCGACGGCGGACATGTTCTCGCGGACTTTGCGCGCAGCCGGATCATGGCAGCTTTACGGCTATGGCATGTTCCTGGTGCGGGAAAAGGGGAGCGGCGAATTCATCGGCCAGGCGGGCGTTTTCCATAGTCTGCGCGGCTTTGGCAAAGGTCTGGATGACGTACCCGAAGCGGGGTGGATGTTCGCGCAAAAGCATTGGGGCAAAGGCTACGCATTCGAAGCGATGACCGCCGTGCTGGATTGGTTTGACGGAACGCAGCAGCAACCCCGTGTCGCCTGCATGATTGACCCTGAAAACACCGCGTCTGTCCGG